>PBMZ01000149.1 GCA_002722955.1 Planctomycetaceae bacterium
GCCGACGATGTTGTTGTAATTCGCCGGATTGCGCAAGGAACCTCCCGTATCGCTACCGTCAGCAATGGGCACCATTCCGGTTGCGAGCGCCACTGCCGCGCCGCCGCTGCTGCCGCCGCAGGTCTTACTGATGTCGTAGGGATTCAGCGTCGCGCCAAAGACGGGATTGAAAGTTTGTGATCCGGCGCCGAACTCGGGAGTGTTCGTTTTTCCGATGGTGATGGCACCGGCGTTTCGCATGCGTTCGATGATCAAGCCATCGACCGACGGCACCTCGTCCTTATAAATTGGTGATCCGTAAGTTGTCCGGATTCCTTTAGTGGGTACAAGGTCTTTGTGAGCTGTCGGCAATCCGTGAAGCGGACCGAGTTCCTCACCCCGAGCGATCGCTGCGTCGGCCGCGTCGGCGCCTTCCAATGCCATCTCCGGAAGCAGTGTGATGATCGCGTTGACTTTGGGATTAACGCGGTTGATTTGCGAAAGGTGCGCCTCCATCACCTCTCGGCATGAGAGCTGTTTCGAACGAATCTGTTCGGCCAATTCGACAGCCGTCATGAAGCAAATCTCTGATGATGACATTTGTGTTCCTTAGGTCTTGTTTGCCACTTAGGTAACCCGACGCGTGAGCAAGGGACGTCATGCGTCTGCAAATGATACGCTCTGATCGCACCGTGTGTGAGCGTCCCTCGGTCACGCGTCGGTGACGACTAAGCTTCCATGTACAGTCTCAGCCTCTCGTCCAGCGTACAGTTTTTCCCTGTCGGTAGGAAAGGTTCGCCATGTGTGCAGCTGCTGCCGATCTCACGCCTTGCTCTGCAGGACAGGATGTCTTCTTGCGAGTCCGTACGCAATCGACCCATTCGCGCAGGTGGTACAATGCACCGTCGACTTCGTCATAAAAGTCGAGCCCCAGGATATCGCGTTTGCCGTCAACTCGCTTCTTTGCGTCAATCTTCTTGCCTCGCTCTGGTTGCAATTCGTACCGGCCGCGATCGCAGTACAAATTCGCCTCGGTGCCCATGAAGGTCAGCGACGATCTGTTCTGATGGTTAACGAATGTGCCCTCGAAGTAAGCTTGAAGTTTTTGATCTGGATACCTAAGCAGCGTTTGCACTGTGTCTGGCGTTTCCCATAAGCCTTTCGCAGCAAAGTGATCACCGATGCTCATGGCGGTAGCGGGATTGTCCATGTCGAGCATCCAGTAAGCGGTATCGATCCAATGCACCATCAAGTCGGTGAAGATGCCGCCGCCGAAATCCCAACACCAGCGCCAGTTCCGCATCCGGTACTCGTCAAACGGTTGGTTGGGTGCGTTTCCAAGAAATTGCTTCCAGCGCACGGAACTTGGTTTGATGCCATATTTCGTCCGAGCCCAACGGGAAGAGTTGCGATTCCAAGAAAGATGAATCTTGTGAATCTTCCCGAGCACTCCCGTTTTGAGAATCTTTCTGGCTTCAATCAAATGCGGCATGTTGCGCTGTTGCGTGCCGACTTGGACGATCCGCTTGTGCTTGTTTTGAGCATCAATGACGGCCTCGCCTTCGCTGAGATCGTGAGTCAGCGGCTTCTCGACGTAGACGTCCTTTCCTGCTTCGCACGCGGCGATCGTCATCGGAACATGCCAATGGTCGGGGGCACCAATCACAACAGCGTCGATGTCAGATCGGTCAAGAAGTCGGCGGAAGTCCGTGTTCTCTTGGACCGCTTTTGAATCAGCTAACTTAGCGCCAGCCGCAAGATGACCGTCCCAAACATCACAGACGGCAGCAAGTCGTACGTTTGGAATCCGAGCGAGCCGCGGCATCAACATGCGCTGAGACCGTCCGCCCGTACCGAGAACAGCAACGTTCAGCGTGTCGTTCGCCTGGAATCCGCGAGCCGTCTCGACAATGTTCAGAAGCGAAGTTGCCGCAACTCCGGCTGCCAAAAAATCGCGTCGAGAGAAAGAAGCAATATTCATCTCAAGCCTCCTTATCTACTTCACCTTTTGAATCAACTTCACACCCGCGCGGTTTCTTATCATCTCAGCGTAATTCTGTATGGTCAGGTCGTTGGCAAAGTTGTAGGGCACATACCACTTGTCTCGAGTCACACGCATAACGGAATTGGGGCATTTTTGGTGCTCCCACGAGGTTGTGCCGCCTCGGTACGTTTTGGGTTTCCCCAGTAAGTGGACAAGCTCGTGTGCCAAGATATTGTGACTTCGTCGATCAGGAGCGGTGATGCCAATTTGGTTGAAACGCAGTTGAGTTGCGGATGCCCGAGTTGGCTTGGGGTTGTAGCAAATGTATTCATCAATAAACACAACTAGTGTGCGCTTACACTTTCGTGCCACCTTCTTGTGCAAACTCCGCATTTTTCGATAGAAGGAACTGTGCAATCGTTTGGGGATCGACGCCCGCTTGACGATGTCCTCGACAGTTTTATCGAGAAGCTGGTTTAAGTCATTTTGGGAGAGATTCGGATTCTGCGCCTTGAGACGCTTCTTGAGTCCCTTTAGATGGCGTCTTGGAACAATGCTTCGTCGCAGTCGTTCTTTCCAACGCAAGTACCACTTTTTGTAGCGCTTCTGTTGTCGCTTTGAAAGCTGCTTTTCTTCGAAGTTGAGGTAGATGCAGTACTTCTCAAAGAATGTCTGAGCATCCCGAATAACGCCAGCTGGTGAATTCTGTTCCCACGTTGACCCAGGAAAAACGATGTAGCATATTTTTCCGCTGTACGAGGGCACTGTCCGTACTTCTTTACGGCATGTAGGCGGCGGCTTAACAATCAATTCGATGTCGCAGCGTTCAGGCAATTCCTCGCCGTAAATTTTTATGCCATCCTCTCCAACACGCCCGACTTGGGCTTGAAGAGAAGGGGGCATGAGAATGAGTACAAGTGCTAAGACATTTGCCGTGCTTTTCATTCGAGGAGCTCTTGTTTCGATTTTGGGATAGCTGGATGAGGTCTCGCAATGTTCTCAACCACGTTTCCCAAAGCACAGTACTTGACCATTGATCGTTGTAATGACGACTCGGCCATTGCTGCTGACGGCGATTCCCCACTTTGCGGCGCGTTCGGTCAGTTTGTGGCTCCACAAGACCTTTCCGCTATCGATGTCCAGGGCTTCGACGACGGCCTGCGTTTGGTCATTGTCGCCTTTGAGTTCTCCGGCGATTACCACAGCATTCGCCGTCAAGACGACACCTGATGTCACGGCGAAGCGAGTGTCTTTCCAGACGACTTTGCGTTTGCCGTCGGCGCCGACGACTGTTCGAGCCATCAGTTGGTCGGTTCCTTGGATGACGACATCATTCGCGGTGGCTTGAACCAAGTACTTGGCGTAATACCGAGACGCCGGGCCGCGATCTTTCGGGGCGTAGAGCATGTTGTCGGCAACGATGACTTGGTCGTTGACCAAGAACAACTCGCTACCGCGCGATGAGCGTTGCATCTTCCAGTGATCGTCCAGCGAGTTCTCGGGTTTCCCTTCCAACTTGTTCAGACAGGCTCCTTTGGACGCGTCATAGATCGCGGGAGAAACGACGTTTCCACCAGCCATGTAAACCTGATTGTTGTTGAACAACATGTGGCCTTGAACGCTGACGCCGACCACTTCATTCTCGCCAATCAAGTTGCCGGATTGATTGTTCTGCCACTTCAACTTTCCAGTCGCTGCCTCAACAGCATACACGTGTGTGCCGTCGTGACAGACGATGCCAGCACCGAAGTAAGCGATGCCGTCTTGCACCATGACTCCGCTGGCAATCGGCCACGTCGATGACAGGCTTCCATAAACCGGCAGCTTGCGATGTTCGGGGGCGCCGCGGAATCGCCAACGCAATCGGTCGCTGGCGGCCTCGTAAGCGTAGACCCAGCCGTCAGCGGATCCAACGAATAACTGGTGCGCGGCCAGTGTAGGCGGGTAGTGAATCTTGCCGCCCGTGAAAGCTTGCCAGTTGGTCTTGCCGGTATCGAGATTCATTGACCGCACGATGCCATCCGATCCGCCGACGAAAACTGTTCCGTTGGCGATGATGGGAGCCGTGGGGTCGGCTTTGACGTCAACCTTCCAGAGTTCCTCGGAGTTCGCATCGACGCGAACATCAATGGCTGCCGTTCGCTGATTGTCGCGGCGATACGTGGGCCAATCGTTTTTGCCGGTTGGAAATGCTGGCATTGGTTCTTGGATGTTGATCAGTGTTTCGAGGCGTTCGGCGTTCGTAGCGGGCCTCTCGAATTCAAACGAACCTGCATTCTGCAAACTGATGACGCCCACCAGCGAATGATTGCAGTCGCACATCCAAGGTCCCCAATAGAGCTGACCGTTTGCTGCCAACACACCGTCTTGGCAAGCAGGCCGCATGGCGGGCAATCGTCTTGGTTGAGCGTACGCGACATCGAATCGCAGCGTTCCCGAATGTCGGTAGCCGCGAGCGAAAATGCTGTCGGCCGTTCCGGTCGCTCGCGTGCAGTTGCCACGGAAACATTGTAAATCGGCGAGAATCTTGCCGGTGTCGTACTCAATCTTCTTACTGTTCGTAAGCCGCCCCATGGCATATAGAGCGTCCTTCCGCAAAATCAATTGGACGTTTCCGTCGTCGTAGGTCCAAGCCAGCTTGCCGGTTTTGGCAGAGACGGCGACCAGTTTCTTTCGCTGTGGACCCGCGAAGAAGATGGCGTCTTTGTTGCACTTTGCATAGCTGGACGTCGCGTAACCCAATCGAGGGTTCTGTGCCGGGTCGTGTTCTCCGATAGCGTTGATGACGTCGTCTGCCTCAGTTCGCCAAATGGTGTCACCATTCGTGGCATCGACGGCGGTCAAGTGTTTCTGGTGGCTGTAAAGAAAGATGCGGCCATCGCTCATGCAAGTGGCTCGGCTGTTGATCGCGTGTTCCTCGTCCCGTTTCCACGCGATCTCTTTTGTCTCTAGGTCGAATGCCAACAACGTGCGGCCGAAGCCCCATGACGTTTGATACGGGCCGTAGGTGGACTTGACCGTTTGCCAGGGCCAGCCTGTGACTTTTCGAGTACCCTTGTGAACGGGATGCGGCTTTTCTTTCTCGCCAATGACGGCCATCAGCTTGCCGTCTCTGATTGTCATCCATTTCCATGAGGGCCCGTCGCCTACATCGTTGGGCACGACGATCTCGCCACGCAATTCGCCCGTTGCTGCATCGATCAACTTGCATGATTCGTTGTCCGCGATGTAAAGCGTGTCGTCAGTCGCCACGATCGTGTTGCGGTGAATCATGAAGCCTGGAGCCAGTTCACGCTCCCAAAGTCGTGTTCCGTTGTAAGCGTCGAGGGCGACGAGCTTGCTGAGCATTTTCCACTCGCGCGGCTTGAATGCCAGGTGACCGAACGCCTTGAATATTCGCCCGCCGGCTGACACGGTTACCTCTGGCATTGGGCCGTACCACGGAGTCGCTAAGAACTTGGTCAGGTAGGGTGCCTTGGCTAATGAATCTTCGGATTGGGGATTGTTGTCCGGTCCGTGATATGGATGCGTCCACTCGCCCGTGCCTTCTGGAACGGGTTTCTTTGCAACTTTCCCGCCATTGTGAAATTCACCGCGTGGCTGGATGACTCGCAAAACCTCTTCGTTCTCAACACCGTTCGCGGCTGCCGCCGATCCGGATACGTGAACGGCATTGGCGAGATTCGTTGCCAAACCGATTCGTGACCAGTCGCCGTGTTCCACATAGATTTGCTTGCCGAGTAACCCGGCATCGAAGGCGGTTTGGCGTGTGGCGGCGACATCGCTTTTGCTTGCCGATTGAACGTAAACGATGACGTTTGGCGAGTCGCAAAGCTTGACGGCCTTTTCTCCTTGACCTTCTCCTAAAAGGACAATGATCTCTGCCTTGCAATTCGAGACAAGGGCGACGGTAATCAGGACGGTTGAAACGATCAATGAACGCATGGTGAGACCTCCATCAGCTGCTGGGATCGTGGAAATACCGTTTCGTTATGTCAGTTGGCGCACGCTCTCGATTTCATCTAATGACATTGGCTCGCTATGTGATGCGTCGGCAACGGTGGCTCCACTGACGCAGAACAAAACCAATTTGCCAACGGGGCTCTCTCTTGTATCTGGATAACCGGACAAAACTTCGCCCGATTTGAGAGTCACTTCGACTTGGCTCGTTTCGTCGATCGCGTTCAACTCTTCTTGGACCAAGCCAGGGAATCGGCTCCAAGCCCAAGGCCACAGCGTCATTTCCGGAGAAACTCGCCCCGCGATGTCTACCCATTCTTCGGCCGCCTGTTTCAATTCAGCCAGTGGAGCGGATTGGCACCACGGCTTCAATACGTCGGCGATCCACGTTTTGCGCGACTCGACCAGTTCGTCAAAAGTTGCCATTCGTTGAATTCTTTACCGATTCGATTAATACTTGCGGACGTTAATGAGCAATGGCCAAGTACCAGGGACATGGAAGAATCGTATTCGGTGCGTGTTCTTCCAAACTGTGACCACTGATCGGCATTTTCCACCAGAATTACGTGAGACACAACGATGGCACGCTTTGAAATCGCAGTATTTTCCGAGGACGCGACGATTCCCATCGGACACCGTTGCATGGGTGTGCTGAAGCAGAAGTCCGTCAAGGTCGTCGATCCACTACAAGTTCACGGCTGCGTGCTCTTGGGTGGCGCGCGGCCAGTGGTCTTCGCTGCAGTGGATTGGTGCGAGATTCGCAACGAGGCCTACGACCGCTGGCGCGAAGTGCTTGCCGATGCCGCAGGCACGAATCGCGAGCGAGTTTTTGTTTTCAGTTTGCATCAACACGATGCTCCCGTTACCGACAACGGTGCCGAAGAGTTGCTGTCAAAGGTTGGCTTGTCCGGCGAATTGTTCGACTTCGAGTTTCAAGAGGACGTGTTGAAACGGGTCGGCAGGTCCATTCGCGAGTCTCTCAAGTCAAAGCAGCCCGTTGATCGGATTGGCTTTGGCAAGGCAAAAGTCAAGGAGATCGCATCCAACCGTCGGCATGTAACTCCGGACGGGCGCGTGACCTTTAGCCGCGGTAGCCGTTCTGGCTCAAGCAAGGTTTACGCCGAGGCGCCTGCGGGGTTGATTGATCCGTGGGTCAAAACGATCAGCTTCTGGCAGGGCAAGCAACCCGTTGTTGCCCTTAGCAGTTATGCAACGCATCCCATGAGCTACTACGGGCGAGGCGGCATTACTTACGACTTCGTGGGCATGGCCCGAGAGCAACGCCGTCGCGATGATCCCAAAGTCCATCAAATCTACGCATCCGGTTGCAGCGGCGACGTCACCGCCGGCAAGTACAACAACGGATCGCAAGCACACCGTGAATTGTTGGCCAACAAGCTATACGTCGGCATGAAAGAAGCGTGGAAAGCGACAGAGACCTTTCCGCTGGAAAAGGCCGACTTCCGCTCAACAAAGCTCAGCTTAGAGTACCGCAAAGACGACAGTCACTCGCTGGCATCGATGCTCGCAGTGCTCGAAGACGAACAACAGACGACCGAAAAACGAATCCTCGCCGCGATGGGCTTGAGCAGCCGCCGTCGTGTGCAATCGGGATACAAGATTGATTTGCCAGTTGTCGACTTTGGTCGCGGTGAGATTGTGCTGTTTCCCGGCGAGTCATTCGTCGGCTATCAATTGATGGCTCAAGAGATGAAACCGGATTCCTTCGTCATGTCTATCGGTTATGGCGAGTGCTGGCCCGGTTACGTTCCGACCAAAGCTGCTTTCGATGACAAGTTCAATGATGTCTGGCTCTGGGTTCCACCAGGAAGCGAAGCAAGAATGCTTGAGGCCTTGAAGAAGGTCTTGTGAGTCAGATCAATAATGAATGACTAATGATCAACAACTAATGAAAAATGGAACGCGAACCCATTGCTGTTCCAAATCACCAGGAAACCCGAATGTCGATCACTCGAGACAACAGTAAAACCCATTTCGAACAAGCATCCAAGTCCATCCCTGGCGGCGTTAACAGTCCAGCGCGAGCGTTCGGCGGTGTTGGCGGCGAGCCGCTGATCATTGAGCGTGGCAAAGGGCAATACCTTTACGACATTGATGGCAATCGACTGATCGACTTTGTCGCATCTTGGGGACCGCATATCCTTGGGCATCGAGAGCCTTCGGTCATGACCGCAATCGAGGAAGCGCTGAAGCGAGGCACCAGCTTCGGCGCCCCGACAACGCTCGAAACGGAATTGGCAGAAGTCGTCGTTGACGCCGTGCCTTCGATTGAGAAGGTTCGCATGGTCAACTCTGGTACGGAAGCCACAATGAGCGCCATTCGATTGGCTCGCGGTCATACTGGCCGAGATGTCGTCATCAAGTTCGCTGGTTGTTATCACGGTCACGTCGACAGCTTATTAGTGCAAGCGGGAAGTGGAGCACTGACACACGGAGTACCGTCGAGTCCCGGTGTTCCCGCTGGTTGTACTGCTGATACCGTGGCTCTTGAATTCAATGACGTCGAGCAACTGACAGCGACGTTCAATGATCGTGGCAGCGAGATTTCGGCCGTCATACTTGAACCTGTTGTCGGCAACATGGGTTGTGTTCCGCCGGAGCCTGGCTTTCTTGAGGCTGCTCGCGATCTTTGTTCACAACACGGCGCGCTGCTGATCTTCGATGAAGTGATGACGGGATTCCGTCTGGCTTACGGAGGCGCGCAAGAACGTTTCGGGGTGACGCCGGATATGACCACTCTGGGTAAGATTATCGGTGGCGGGATGCCAGTGGGAGCTTATGGTGGCCGTGCGGACATTATGGACAGTATTTCGCCTGTCGGTCCGGTTTACCAAGCGGGCACCTTGTCTGGCAATCCGATCGCGATGGCTTGTGGCTTAGCCACGCTCAAGCTTCTTCGCGAGACGAATCCGTATCCCGATTTGGAAGCCAAAGCAACACGGCTTTGCGAGGGATTGGGGAAGGCCGCCAACGCTGCGGGACTTGTCCATCAGATTTCACAAGTCGGCAGCATGTTCACATTGTTCTTTAATTCGGAACGTGTGACGTCGATGGCGGTCTCGAACAACAATGACACCGACCGTTTTGCGAAGTACTTCTGGGGCATGATCAATCAAGGAGTGTACTTGCCCTGCAGTCAGTTCGAAGCGAACTTTGTGTCCGTCGCACACACCGACGAAGACATCGACGCAACGATCGCAGCAGCCGAAACGGTCTTGGCCGAGATTGCATCAGCGTAACGTCGCCTTTACTTCGTTTAACCCGGAGCCGAAGGCGAGAAGCGGCAAGGTGAATCTCGTCGCCGTAGAGGCCGGACAGCGTCACATCCGATTCAATCCGTGCGACTGTTCAATCCCTCAAACTTTCGCTATGAAGATTTGTCGCGAGTCGCGAATCGGCTCGCCCAGGAGCCGTCATTGGACCGATGATAGTTAGTTCTGGTCTCTTTCGCTTCTGCCACTCTCTCAGAAACCTTTACCTATGAGCGACAACGAACAGCCAACTCCACCCCCAGAAAAGCCCGAGCCGTCAAAGAAACGCAAAGCGGAACCGGGCTCTTCGAACAATCTGTTCATGTATTTGCTGGTCATTGTGGCCATCGTCTTGTTGGCTTATTCGCTATTCGGTACGCAGCAAGCTGGTGAAGAGTTGGTTTACACCGAGTTCCTCGAGGGCTTGGAAACTCGTCGCTTTGACAAGACCAACGTTCATAAGCTCCGCTTCGAAAATGGCTTCATTCGGTTTCAAGATCAACCAGAACCGGAAGAGGGCAGCCCTCCGAAAACAACGAAGTATTACACGATTCCCGTTGTCAGTATGGGCAGCCATCTGCAGAAGGAATTCGTAGATTATGTGAACTCGAAAGGGATTGAGGTCGATTTAGGCACACCGACTGCTGAATGGCATTCGGTGTTTTACCTGATCTTTATTACGATGCTGTTCCTGATGCTGTTGTTCTTCTTAATACGGCGCTTGGGCGGTGCGGGCACTGCGATGAGCTTCGGACGCAGCCGCGGCCGACTCTACGCTCAAGAAGATATCAACACAACATTCGACGATGTTGCTGGAATCGAAGAGGCCGTCGAAGAATTGCGCGAAGTCGTCGAGTTCCTAAAGACTCCAGGCAAGTACCAAGCTCTCGGTGGTCGCATCCCAAGAGGCGTGCTGCTAGTCGGTCCCCCTGGAACGGGAAAGACGTTGCTTGCCAAAGCCGTCGCTGGCGAGGCGGGCGTGCCGTTCATTGGTTTGTCCGGTTCCGACTTCGTCGAGATGTTCGTTGGTGTCGGTGCCGCTCGAGTGCGCGAAATGTTCCAGCAAGCCGCTCAGCGATCACCCAGCATCATCTTCATAGATGAATTGGATGCCCTGGGCAAGGTTCGCGGTAGCGGAATGCCCGGTGGCCACGACGAACGAGAACAAACTTTGAATGCACTGTTGGTAGAAATGGACGGCTTTTCGACCGAGCAAAGCGTGATCGTCATGGCCGCCACGAACAGACCAGAAAAGTTGGACCCAGCGCTATTGCGTCCAGGCCGGTTCGACCGCAACGTGCTCGTGGATCGCCCTGACGTCAAAGGTCGCGAGGCGATCTTTAAGGTCCACGTTTCGAAAATCAAAATGGATGACAGCGTTGACTTGGCACGCATCGCGAAGCTAACGCCAGGCTTTGTCGGTGCTGATTTGGCCAACTTGGTCAACGAAGCAGCGCTGCTGGCCGCTCGCGCCAACAAGACCTGCGTCACGATGGAAGAGTTCGAAGAAGGAATTGAACGCGTTATTGCAGGCTTGGAAAAGCAAACGCGAATCATTCACGAGGATGAGAAACAGAGAGTGGCGTATCATGAATGTGGTCACGCGTTGGTGGCGTGCAGCTTGCCGCACACCGACCCTGTGCACAAAATCTCGATCATTCCGCGTGGCTTGGGAGCCTTGGGCTATACGATGCAACGGCCCGAGGACGAACGCCAACTGGTGATGCAATCTGAGTTGCAAAACCGCATCTGCGTGCTGCTGGGCGGAATTGCCGCCGAGGACATCGTCTTCAATGAGACATCGACCGGAGCGCAAAACGATCTGCAACGCGCGACCGATATCGCTCGCCGGATGGTGACCGAATTTGGAATGAGTCCCAAGCTGGGGCGAGTCCACTACAGCGAGACACGTCAGTCGCCGTTCTTGGCTGGATCCGGTATCGCGGCCGAGCCCGCACATAGCGAAGACACCGTCCGCGAAATCGACCTCGAGGTGAAACGCATCATCGACGAGGCTGCGGAGACCGCCTACGAAGTTCTCACCAATCAGCGAGAAGTGCTCGAGCACATGACGAAGGACTTAATTGAAGTCGAGGTCATGAATGCGGAGCACTTGCAGCGAATCTTGGACGAACACAAAACCGGCCCGCAGATTAAGCCGGGGACACACGCAACCGGTCAAACGACGGCGGAAGAGGACGAAGAATCCGACGAGGATTCAGTCCGCGACGCGGCTGATGGCGCGTAGTGTGTAGGCCGGAACAAGCGGATCGCAGTTCCGGCACGCGCTGCTCTCGGTCTGCGCATGTTGAATCTTCTTGCATAACAGCGTGACAAAACCGTATCCTGTGGAGGTGCTAACCCCTCCAACTTAGAAGCGGTTTCATCATGAATAGTCTGCTCTTGCTTGCTTCCGTGTTGACTCCACAGCCGGTCGAATTGATTGATCCGATGGCTGCCAAGGTCCCTCGTGTTTTGACACCGACCGAGTTGCGCAAGGCTTATATTACGGTTGCCGCCAAATCGTCGAAGACGGCAAGACCCAAACCGAAGCCCGAGGGCATCGTTCCCGAGTTGGCAGCCGTTTACTACGAAATCTCGCGCGTCGACAGGATCTCGTTTCGTGAGAAGAAACGCATGCGAATCACCTTGAAGGCTCGCATGGAGAAAGTTCGAGACGACCTGCTGCGAGAACGTTTTCGCGCGAAGACGTCTCTGAAGAAACCGTTAAACGGCACAGAACAACAAAACGCTGACGCCCTGATTGATTTGATCCAGAACACGATCGCTCCGGATTCTTGGGACGTAGCGGGTGGCTTGGGTACGATTCGTTACTTCGGGCTGCTTAGAGCCTTGGTTGTTCGCACGACTGGCGAGGGACACCATCAAGTCGGCGGCTTGATCAACGCTTTGGAGCAGTGAGATCATCCAGAGATTGGTACATTGAGAAGCCCGGCTTTTCGGAAAAGCCGGGCTTCTTGCGTCTTGCATCGCGCCATCTTGACCGCTTCTATTCGAGACGAGTAGATTGTGTAGATATCCAAGAACGTTGATTTGTGGAGTTTGTATTGAGCCGCCCGTTACTGACATCGATCTGTGCAGTTTATGTTGCCCTGTTTTGCTTTGGGCCGGTCGCACGCGCACAACGGCCGAATCCAGTTTTGAAGCATGTCTTTCCTGCCGGCGCTCGGCTTGGAGAGCCGGTCGAGCTGAACCTTACGGGTAGCGATCTTGCCGGACTAAGGACGATTCGGCTTCGTCATCCCGACATCGCGGTCGAGAACGTTGAAAAGAACAAGTTGACTCTCACAATTTCAACGAAGGCTCGACCAGGCCTTTACGACTTGCGAGCCGTCTGTGCGAGCGGGATTAGTTCGCCGATGACGTTCGACATCGGGAATCTTGCCGAGGAAGTCGAGACGGAGCCCAACAATGATGTAAGTGCCGCACAGTCGATGAAACTCGACACGGTCATGAACGGGCGAATTACCAAAGGTGATGTCGATCAGTTTTGGTTTGACGCTCATGCGGGTGAAATCATTGTCATCGATTGCTTGGCCGAGCGGATCGGGTCGATGCTTAGGGCGATGTTGGAAATCTATGACGAGAAGGGCCGCCGTGTCGCATTTAGCCGTGGCTACTACGGCGCCGATCCAATGATTCCGTTCTTTTCACCAGCAACAGGTCGGTATCGAGTTCGATTGCATGATTTGGTCTTTGCAGGCAGCAACGAGGCCGTGTACCGGCTGAAGGTGCACCGCAAGAGACAAGTTGCCTTTCACGTGCCATCGGTTGTTGCCGCTGAGAAACGAAGTGTTGTCGAGTTCTTTGGCTGGAACTTTCGGCCGTTGAACGCTCCAGACACTGCTATTACCGAGGATCTCAAGAATCTGCCATTCCTGATCGTTCGACCCGTTCGGCTGACGCTTCCCGAAGGTCCTTTCATTGGCGCCCTGCGATCAGTGGAAGCGACCGGTGATTGGGTGTCTCCCGAATTGCCGCTGGCGGCAAGCGATCCGATTGTCATCGACGCGGACAAGAATCATAGCCCGAAGTCGGCGCAGGCAATCGCAATCCCTTGCGAAATCGGTGGGCAACTGGCCCAACCCGGCGAGTTGGACTGGTACTCGTTTCAGGCCAAACGTGGCGAGGTGATTTGGTTCGAGGGCTTCGGTGAGCGGATTCGTTCACCGGTTGACCTCGATATCAGCATCTTGGATGAGACGGCATCGACGGAACTGGCACGGTTTCGCGATCAACCTGTAAATCTCGGCGGAACAAGATTCCCAACGAATCACTTGGATCCAGCCGGTCGCTGGGTTGCTCCGAAAGACGGAACGTTCCTGCTTTTGGTACGCAGCGTAACGTCATCGATTGCCAAGGAGCTTCGGCGCGTTTATCGAGTCTCGCTAAAACGTGAAGTTCCTGATGTGCGCGTTGTTGCGGTTCCTCGAAGCGATCAGCCTTCTGGTTGGAATCTGGCCAAAGGCGATCGACTTGTGGCGGACTTAATTGCGTTTCGGCGCCGCGGAATGATTGGCACGGTTCGAGTTTCCGCAGGCGAACTGCCTCACGGTATCGAATGTCCCGATGTTTTCTTAGGGCCGAATGTCAATCGCGGCCAAATCGTTATCACGGCCAGCGACCAAGCCGCGCCAGTGGCTTTTTCGCTCAAGCTGGAAGCTTCGTCAGATGGTGTCGCGCCGGCACCAGTGATGGGCACGACGGTTGTTCGCAGCGGCTTGCCCAACGGGTGGGCTCGCACGACGGAAGAGATTCCCGTGTCTGTTGTCGAGAAGGAGATTTACGAATCGGACGTCCGCGTCATTGCCAGTGCCGATGAACTGATACCACACGATTTGTATGGGAAGCTGAAACCTCGACATGCTGCTGGCTCGGTTGTTGACGTACGCGTGCAAGTCGATCGGAAGCAGCCCAATCATCTAGCTGATGTCGAATTGATTGCGATTGAGTTGCCCGAGTTAATCCGCAATCAAACGGCAACAATTCCCGCCGGCCAGACCAAAGGCCACGTCAGTTTCTATCTGCCGCCTTCGTTGCCCGTCGGGAAATACAGTTTCGTCATCCAAGCAAAGACGACCGTTCCGAATCGAAAGGATCCCAAGAAGATTCAGACGGTGACGTTGTACTCGAAACCTGTAACGATCGATGTCAAGAAGCCCGCGTTTCGTGTCGCTCTTGACTCTTACAACCCCACGCGGATTCATCGTGGTGAAACGATCCAGATTAAGTACACAGCGAAGCGGATGAACGGCTTCATTAGCAAAATCCACACCGAGCTAGCAGCTCCGGTCAAGCCCAACGGCCTCCGCGTCCGAGGAGTGACCTTCGTCGGACAGACAGAATCCGGAACGCTACAAATCATCGCCAACGACGACGCGCCGATCGGACGTCAACCGTTCTTGCGACTCTTGGCCGTTGGAGTTGTCGAGGACGAAGCGATTTATCAAGGCGGGTGTTTCTTGAATTTAGAGATCGTCGAGTGACGTCCATCAAAAGCCAATGTGGTTGTTCTTAGTTTCTTTGGCTTGCGACTTGACGTAGTAATAGAAGGCGCGCTTGTCGTATTCGCGCTCCTCGCGCTCGTAGGCAAAGCCGCACGCTATAAAAGTCACCACCGAGAACCCCCATAAATAGGCAATCTGCCAAAGCAATTTTTTAGTTGTCCATCGTTGCAAAACTGTACAGAGCTCGGCCAGCCGCCCGAGTGTCCAATCAAATCGGTAAGCAACTAAGCACGCCATACCCCATGTGAACCAACCAAGCACTACGATGCATGTGAACGCAGCCAGAAGAAATGCCCAAGAAGTGTTTGAATAGGCCATTGATCTCGAGAAATCAATTCGCGTTGGAATTCTGGATAGCTCCTCAAAATAATTCGCATTCTGCAACGCTGCGCCGCGACCTTCAAAATAAACAGACAGCACAGGTTCTTGAATTTCATCCTTCTTGAAGAGATGGTCCCCGCGCAGAATTCGCTTTTGAACAAACTGGCGCTTCTTAAAGTTCATTAGTGGCAATGTATCAGTTGCTTTGCCGTAGAGACTCGGATTCGGGGCAAAAACTGAGTGGGTTGGCAGGTTGACGGCTCTCGAGCCCTTGGTTGGTACTGATCCTGCCCACTTTCTCAAACAGCGTCGTGAGCTTAATATCCGTATCGTCAGGCATGAACCAATCCAGAGGAATAACATCAGCCAAATGATCACGAATATTTTGATCTCCGAGACTGCTATCATGAACAAATTTGTCCGATACGTTCTCGATGATGATTCCTAAACACATCGCTACACCTAATAATACGACAAGGGTCGAATTCTTGAGTTGAGCAATGGTGCTCAAAAAGGTCGAGAAAGCGTCGACATCAGGGAAGCGAAGCATGTTGATGAATACAGTCGAGAATGTAATCCAAGCCAGCCCAAGAGCGATGGTGGCTGCGAAGTCCGATAAATCAAGTTGCACGGTACCCTCCGAGGAATCTCTATCTGGCGCGGGCGTAGAACGCGCCTCGGAAGGCGAGCGCGCACATTGAGCCAGAAGACTAAATAGTAGCCATAGCTCTTAAGCAGCAGCTAGATGTCTTAGCTATCAAACGCTGCGAATGCTTCATCTTGGCTGTCGTAGATGCCCCAGATTCGGTCTAGGTGCGTAATCTCGAGCACCTCTTTGCAGTAGGGCGTCAGACCTGTGATGGCGAATTTGCCGTCCTTGCCATTCATTCGATTCCACACTCGGAACAGCACTTCGATGAATGAAGAGCCGAAAAAGGAAGTGTTGGATAGGTCTAGCAGCATTCTTGGCGGGTCGGCTTCTTCGGCCGTATTCAGGATTAGATCGCGCACGTCATCCAAGCATTGCTCGTCCAGATTCTCGTAGTCGGATCCAAACACAATGATCGTAACGTCATTGATCTTGGTAACTTCGGGAGGAGTTCTCGCCATGGATTGAGTCCAAACAACGCTCAGAATTCGAAGTGGATGACCTAAAACGTCAAAATCAGATTTCGTTGACGACAATACAGTCAACCACCGGTTGCGCAGAAGCAGCGCCAGATTGGCGGTTTTCGGAAACCCGCAGACGCGTTCATCCTACAATATCAGCATCATCTGTCAACGATTATTCGTCTGGTAAAGCCTGTAACGTCAATTTTAGATTCACCTTACGCTCGAAGCGAATGACGCTGACCTGGATTTCGTCGCCGACGTCGCGGCCATCGAGAGTTTTGAATAGCTCGGTCAAGTTCGCGATGGGTTTGTCGTCGATGGCTACGATCAGATCGCCGAGAATGATTGTCCCCGTGTTGTCTCGTCGAGTTGGCACGATGCCAGCCGATTTGGCTGCACTGTCGGGCATGACATCTCGCACTAAGACACCAGCGTGCTCGATCACTCCTTCAAGCCGTAGTCGCTCGACCACCGCATTATCGAACGGAATGATTCCCAGACCAGGTTGCAGAACGCGGCCGTCCTTAATCAGCGACGGAACGACTCGGTTCGCGATGTCGACGGGAACGGCAAAGCCAATTCCGCCTGCAGAGCCTGACGAGGGATCAACAATGGCCGTATTGATTCCGATCACGTTGCCACTGCTGTCCAGCAAGGGACCTCCCGAATTGCCGGGATTGATGGCGGCATCAGTTTGAATGACGCCTTGGATGGGCTTTCCGGTTTCCACGGGCAATTCGCGGCCTAAACCGCTGATCACGCCCGTGGTCAATGTTTGATCAAGCTCGAACGGATTGCCGATCGCGAAGACCTTTTGCCCGACCTGCAAGTTATCCGATCGGCCAATGTTGATCGGTTTCAGTCTTTCGGCCGGTGCGTCGATCTGCAAGACGGCAATGTCCTTGGGCCTGTCAAACCCAACCAGTCGAGCATCCCAGGTCGAGTTATCGGCAAGCGTGATGCGAACAGCCTGTGCACTCTGAATGACGTGGTAATTGGTGACCACGTTGCCGCCTTGATCCCAGACGAAGCCAGTGCCGACACCTTGTTGAATCTCGAAGACGTTGAAACTCAAGGCATCCTTGCGGACGGCGATATTTCTGACGTGAACAACAGACGGTGAAGCATTTCGAAACAGCTCGATCGTCGACAATTCCTCAGCGTGCAAGTTGCCTCGCGGAGTGACTTCGCGGGGTGCTGAATCGGGGTTATGCAGCGGTCGCTGTTTTTTCTCGAGCACCTGGAGCATGACAAGCGCAGCAACCAAAACCAGCAAAAGGATCAGCCATCCACCGCCAACACTTTGGCGAGTGTGACTGTGAGCGGCTCGCGGATTAGCATCGTTCATCGTATTCTTGTCCGTTTCGAGGTTTGCTTGCCTTCGATTGTAAGTACGAAGTTCAATCCCACAACGTTGGCTAGCCAGCGGCGGCTTCGGCTTTGGTTTCTTCGGTCACCTGCTCGACCAAATCTCGAATTTCATCCACCCTTGCCGTAATCTGTTCTTGGTTGATGTTTGCGGCTGTGTTGCCAAAACCTGCCTTCTCGATCATTGCCTGAGTTTTGCTGGCGATTTGTGCCAAGCTGAACTCGAGCGGGCAGCCCATGGTCATCTCGTCGAGGTGGAACATCTTATTGACGCCCGTGGGATCGTAGTGGTAGTGCGGATCGTCGGCAAAACAATCGAAACGCAATACCTGCCGAGCCTCTCCGTTCACATCAGCGAAGACACGGATTGCCGGTCCGAAGTCCTCTTCAGCCGTGCGGTATTCGATGCGAAACGTCGCTCCACCGATGTTGATTTCTTTCACGATCATTCCTCAAACTCAACCAGTTACTTTGCAGGGACAAGATTGACGATGAACTGTTTATCCATTTCGCTGGCTCTCGTCCAGAACGAATAAGGAACGCCGTAAGATCTACTTTGGTTGTTACTTGGTTGTCTTGTCAACTGCTCGCAAGTTTGGTCGTGAGGCATCTTTACGTCGCTGGGGCTAATGCAGATGACGTCAAATGTTGACGTGGATGACACCGAATCGTTGTGAGCTGACGTTACGTATATAGTGACTCTGACTTGGATTGGGACGCAATGCGCCTGACATGTCCGGAATGAAATTTGGAATTCGATGCCAAGCCCAGCGCGGCGGCTGCGATGATTGCCTGCCCCGAATGCAACAACGACGTCTTGGCGTCAGATACTGTTATCGAAGAGCCACGCGTCGAAGCCGCTGTCTTGGAGTCGATTGTTGATGGCGCTCAGTCGAATTCGGGAATGGATCTGCAACACGGCTTCGTCCTGCAATTCCTGTCGAACCTGAAGTCGTCCGCCGAGGCAACAACACCAGTCGTCGATGACAACGACACCACAAACGCTGCCGATTCCAAGAGTCACCGACTGGGAGAATTGATCGCCAAGGGCGGGATGGGCGCCGTCTTTAACGCTTGCGACTTGAACATCTGCCGCAACGTGGCGATGAAAGTCATGTTGAACCCGGAATCGGCGGATGAAAAGGCCCTACTGCGATTTGTCGAGGAAGCTCAAATCACCGGTCAGCTCGAGCATCCTGGTATCGTTCCCGTTCATCAACTAGGAGTCGATGACGAGGGCAACCTGTTCTACACGATGAAGTACGTGCGTGGCCTGACGCTGGAGGAAATCCTTCGCGGTTTGCGTGATGGCGACGCGGAAATCATCAAACAGTATCCGCTTGGCAAGTTACTCAGCATCTTCAGCAAGGTTTGCGATTCGATGGCCTTCGCGGCGAAATCACAAAGCCGGACGATATCGAAGCGTCGCGGACATGGACGCTATCGCATTGCCCGAACGATCGTGTTCCGTCAGCGTTGTCGGCCGTCGCTTTGAAAGCGTTGGCGCGAGAGCCCAGTGATCGCTACGCGAACGTTTCGGCGTTGCAAAGTGAAATCGAAGCGTGGCAATCCGGCTTTGCGAC
>PBMZ01000150.1 GCA_002722955.1 Planctomycetaceae bacterium
GAACCTGAACCAACACAGCGATTGCAATGGCGGTATTTGTCGTCTGACGTTGCCAACGCTGGTCCTGCGTGAATCTGGAGATGGAACTCAGCACAGCGGCGATCACACTGACCCCAATCGCCAACGGAGCAGCAGACTGCCACCCCAAAAAAGTGACGACAACACCGAATAAAATGCAGAAGCTGCGAGCGTGCTTTCGGCGTGCGTCTTCGTGCACGTCCTGTGACGCAATGCCACCGCGCAGGACTGTTTGCGGGAAAGCATTCTGGCCCAAGCTGCTCGCAATCAACCAACCAACCAGCAGTCCGACCGCCAGACCAACAACTGAATCAAGCAACCCATCCGCTCCGACACCGAAGTATTGAGTCCAGCCGCTCACCGGGTCGATGAATTCAACCTGCCAGCGCCAGTCTTCCGACAGCCAAGTCCATCGGGGTTCATGAAAACTGACGGGATGTAGATGACTCCAGAACATTGGCGCAATCACACCCATCCCGACAGCAAACCACGTCAAGCCCCTTGGTAAGGAATATCCATCCCACTGAATCAGGGCGGCTGCGACTACGAGACAGCCAAGACAACAATGAAACAGATAGATACCAATCAAGTCCCACTTGGTATACCAAATTATCCACACAACTCCGTCGTAAATATTCGGCTCTCTAATGGGCAGATTATCTCCTCCGGACAACAACTCGATGGCGAGCAGCAGTAAAAACCAACCGGCGATTGTTGCTTCGACGGCAGGGTACCTGATCGGGATCCAAACATTGCAAGTTCGGCAACGCCCCAACAGCTTCAGCCACCCTAGAATTGGAATGTTGTCCCGCCATGCGATGCGTTGATTGCATCCTGGGCACATTGATTTTCCATTCAATGAACGCCCAGCAGGGAGTCGGTAGATCACAACATTTAGAAAGCTGCCAACCGTGGCGCCAAGCGTGAGAATCCACAAATATGTAAAGACTTCCAGCAGCCACAAGCTGCTTAACTGGGCGTCAGTGAGTTCTTCATCCAGAGTATGGAATTGTGTTTCAGCTGAGTTCCCATTGAAAGATGGCTGCGACTGCCCGATTTGATCCGATAAGGTGGCTGAATCTTCCTGACCAAAAGCGGGAAACGCCACAATGGCAGCAGCAATCAAGACAACAGAGCGCACGATCGAAATCCGCAACGTGGAATTCGCCAGAATTCCCCAGCCGAAAAAGGAATTCGGGGGAGTCAGCATGCCACTCGGTGCCACTCTTAATTTGACGAAAACTCGTTTAACGCCCAGCCAGAGACGCACGCTCAGCGTGTTTGTTCTGGTCACTTCCGGCGCTTTTCGGCGCCGAAACGTCGAAAAATGTTTCAGAACAAACACGCGGAGCGTGCGCCGGCGACCAAGAAGCATTGAATGATCAATGGCATACTTTGCTCCTTGGTCGCCGGTACCTCCGGCTGGGCGTTAAACGAGTAATTTCAGAGCAATTCCACTACCAGAACTCTTAAAGCTGACGCGGCACTCTAAAAGCCACCCACGATGTCCTCGCCATAAGCGCGCGTGCTGATTGCCTGGTAAACCTGTAGATCGATCTTGGTGTTTATACCTCGCACTGAACCGTCACACATCGTGAATTGGCAAACGCCATCGTGCGGTGCGGAAAGACCTTTGTCGTCTGTGCCATCTTGGTTAGGGAGGAATTGCGTTTCGAACAAGACCATGTGTCCGTGATCGTCGGGTAAGGTCGTGACATCGCGGACCGCAGCAGACCATGCGGTTTCGAAGTAGGCGTGGCCACCAGGCGTAACGCTGCCGGGAATCGGGCCGTTTGTTCGTTCTCCAAACGCCAGCGTGTTCGAGAGGCCGTCCGAAATATCACGAACGCGAGTCGAGCTGTTGCGGTAAAAGATGCCCACACTTTGTAACGGTGTTGTGTCAAGATTGATGAGCGCGTCCGACGGCCCCCAGTTCGCGGCGTAACTGGCACCGGCATATTGCTCTATTGGCGTCACCGTATCATCTCGGACAACAAATTTGCTGCCCGAGTGAACGTCGGTTGGACACAAGAATAAAGGAAGCTTTGTTTCTCGAGGCTGCAAGTTCACCATGTCCCAAACCGGAACTTCGGCATCGAATGTGCGATAAAGGGGCATCTGATCGAGCTGTGGCAACAGCATCGCTCCCCATGCCAAACCAGCGTGGTTGGCGAGTTCTTGAGGGCTTCCTACGGGGCCAAACTTGTGAATGTAGCCTGGTGGGTACACGCGATGAACGGCTTCGTAATTGTGGAGGGCCAATCCCAACTGTTTCAGATTATTCTTGCAAGCAACGCGTCGTGCAGCTTCACGTGCCGCTTGAACGGCCGGCAACAGTAAAGCGACAATGACCGCGATGATCGCGATCACGACTAGCAACTCAATCAGTGTAAATCCTCGATGTTGTCGACGCTGAGCCGAAATACGCATTTAATTCCCTCGGGTTGATTCTTGTGCCCGCAAGATTGTGAATTCAAATGAATGCATGTCGTCGCCGAGCTTCACTTCCGGCAACTTGACGAACAACGTATCCACATCTTTCATCGATGATGGGATATCAAGTTCGAAGAGCGATCCCTGTTGGGTTTCGTCGATCGTTGTGAAAAAAAGTCGTGTGGGAGACGAGTTCTTTTCCACACCCAACTCTGCAGCGAGCCGTGGCGAATCAATTGAGAAGTTGTTGAATTTGCCGTCCGATTCTTCGATCAACAAATGGAATCGAACTTTATTATCCAGGATTGGCAAGATCTCTGCGTGGAAGGCCGGTGATTTGGTCGCTTGCTTCGAGTGACCAATTGAAACGATCTTGCCGTCGTGCGGTGGTTTTCCATGCCGATGGCCATGATCGTGGGCGTGTTTGTGATGGCCACTAAAGCTCTTGTGGTGATGCTCGTGTGCGGATTGATCGTCGTGTTGGTGTTTGTGCTGATGGGTAAAGTCCGCATCCATGTCGGTAGTAATTGAAGATTCGGTGTCCGCGCAGCCTGAGCAACCCAGAACGATCGATACGGCAAGAATCGACATCAGAATCTGCGGGATGTTTCTCACTTGGCGTTCTCCAGTGCCTCGACCGGCCTCTTTGAGCAGACACTCTATAACAATCTACGGCATTTGGAACTATTGCATTTGAATAAAAATCGAAAATAACACAGTCGGCTCAATTGCAATTCCTTTGTAATTGCATTACACCTGCACTTGATTGTTCTGAATGTCGTCATCGAAGACGACTACCCCGTTACCCAATGAAAGGTTTCACAACATGATTTCTCGAACACGCTCTCGTAAACATTCCTCACGTCGTGGACAAGGTATGGTCGAATACATCGTAATCGTTGGCGCCGTCGCTATGATTTCGATGACCGGCGTTTCCGTATTTGGCCACAAGGTTGCGGACCAATATGCTGTTGGTGCCGGTTTGCTTCCCGGTGCACACGCCGAAGATAACGGTGCGATTGCGACTGGTTTCTTCGCGGGAGTCACACCAAATGCGGACGGTGATCTTGAAGCAAACGGCCAAGTTTCCTGGGCCGACGCGACAGGTAACACTCAGACAAATGTCTTGAGAAACAACGTTGTTGTCGCCGGTAGCAATGCAGCCGATTCGTTCGTTGCTGAGGACTAATTACGTCGTCGCAAACTATTTCATTCAAATGCACACTGTCGACACGCGCTTTGGCCGACAGATCACTGTGATTGCAGCTGAATTTCACGCGAAGAGAGCTCGGTTCGCCTCGAAAATGCTGATATCGTCCAAAAAACAAGCAACTTGTAAATTACAACCAACACCAATTACAATTAATTTGTAAATATGTAGTATATGCAGAACTCAAGGCCGGCAGCAACGGGCGATGATCCCGTCCGTTGCCCGACGCGTCAGCGAGGGTAACGCTGGTGTTCAGATTCACCGCTCGCCCTCAGCTGGCGTGTTCGTTAGCTATTTGAGTGCTGCGTTGATCAGGGCCGATTTACGCAACACCAAGAGTCGTGAGCACCCCTCACTCACGATTCTTGATGTTGCGTATCGGCCCCTCTCGTTAGTTGCGCGGATCAGGTGAATTCTTCTCTCGCACAAGCTTCAATTATTTCCACGATTTCACCCTTAGACTTCGGTAGGTCAACTCTGTGTTGTCTTGGATCAAAAAGTCGATCGAATGGTTGTCTGATATAGGCAATCGCGATTTTTGTCCTTGGGCAAACCGGTACGTCTATTGGCTCAAACAGCCAATCGGTTGGTTCGTGGTTGCCATGGTTGCCTCGGGACTGATTGGTGCTTTTGTGGCCTCCCAAGGTTGGGTCGTTTGTGCCGCGATCTTAGTTGTGATGGTGATGGGCACGGTCTGGCCATGGCTGGCGATGCGCGGATTGGATGCGGAAATCGAATTCGATCGTCGACGTTGCCATGAACTTGATGAGGTGACCGTCCAACTGACCGTCGTCAACCGCTGGCCTTGGCCGGTGTGGGGCTTGTTGGTGCAGCGCGGTTTCTTTCACGCGACAGAACAAGATCACGGCGAAGCGGCAACCGCCTTGGCGCGCGTTGGTGCATGGTCAAAGACCTATTTTGAATTCACTTATCGTCCAAATATTCGCGGCGTCTACCCGCTCGAGGAGCCTGTATTAGCAACCGGATTTCCGTTTGGAATCTGGATCGCCACGAAGGGGTTCTCGGTAGCTGAATCGCTGATCGTTTGGCCGCGTTGTGTTCCATTGAAATCACTTCCAGCGATGGCCGGCGACCGATTGGCGGCTGCAGGCAGCTTTGTCGATCGAGCTGGCCACGACGGCGATGTCTTGGCCGCTCGCCCCTACGTACAAGGTGATTCACCTCGTCGCATTCACTGGATTCATACGGCACGTCGAGATTCATTGATCGTCTGCGATCGACAGACAGCTTCGCGGCGCAGCGTCTTGATCGTTCTCGATCGCAACGCTTTCAAAAACCACGCAAACGAAGATCAATCTGCATGCAACTGGAGCCTGCGAGCTGTCGCCACTTTGTGCCGTGAGTTTCACCGGCATTCGTACGACGTGACATGCGAATTGAATGGCGAACGGATCGTCGTCGCATCAAGCGTTGTGGGTTTGCATCGCCTATTTGACCGGTTGGCAGCCTTTTCGCCCGTTACAACATCATTTGAACAGCGGATCGAGCCGCCGAGAACATACGGTTCGGATCAGTTGGCCATTTGGGTGACCTCTGGCGTGAATTGGCGCGAAGTTCGAACGGGCCTGAATGGATCATGGCGACGATCGGGCATTCGCGCGATGGTACTTGACTCGAATTCCGAACACGAAGCAGCAGAATTTGAGTCGCCGCAACCTTGGGTTTGCCTCGATTTAGCAGACGAGCCATCGCGTCAATTGCAGCAGCAATGGGAAAGGCGGTGTCATGACGACTGGGCCCAATAAAGAATGCGGTACTCTTTTCCTGGCAACGCTGTCATCCGCGTCGCTAATCAGTGCACGCGTTGCATCGGTTGATTCAGTAACCGTTCTGATGGCGACTTCAGCCTTTTTTCTCGGCCTGCCATGGTTGGTATGGGCCGCGATGCGAACTGTCAGATCGCCAACCAAACGCTTCGACCGTTTCTTGGCGTTGGGAGTAGCAATTTGGGTGTTAACTCCCCTTGGGTTGGAGTTGATCGCGCGCTCTTTCGGTTACGGCGAGTCGCTGGAAATCGTGATGTTGGTGTTTGTGCAACATGCGGCGATAACGGCCGCCGTGTTCAGCCATCGACACCGATGCCAGCAATTCGCTTGCCTGCTGAGTTCGTTCGTGGCGTTGTTCGCGGTCGTCATCGACGAAACGCTTGCCGTTTTCGTGTTTGCGGGAATGTTTGGTGTCTCCATGCTTTGGTGGCTGATGGCGCGTTACTGGGAGCGCGTGCGGCAAACAGTCAATGCCGAGCATTCCGATCGATGCTTGCCAGTCCGATCATCTGTCCTTGCCGGTGTGATGCTCATTCTTCTGCTGCTGGCAGTGACTTTGGGAACGACGCGAGCTTCGACGCGTGCATTGCGTGGCTTCATGCCGACGTCTGGTGGGGATCGTTGGAGTGACGACTTCGCAAGATCAGGAGTTGGCGATGGAGACGCAATGGTCGCCGCCAAAGATCAAGCGATGAGCTTCGGGCCTGTCGAGAGCGAATTGTTCCTCGATTCTGAAATGCCGACGTTGTATGACATGTTCAACGATCTCTATGGAGACCCGCTGCCAACTCCAAAGAAATCGGAACGCGCGATCGGTTTGAATAATGTGACCGTCAAGGATATTGAGCAGCGCGTCGCCAAGACAGAACGCAATGGACGCGAGTTTTCCGTTTTGCGTCGCCAAGCAAAGGGAAGACAGAAGACTCTCGACGATCGCCGCGCTGCGGCAATGTTCTACGTCATCGGTCGCGTGCCGCTCCATTTGGCGTTAGAGCGATTTGACACGTTCGATGGGCGCGAGTGGACGCATTCTGAAAAGCCGACCAAGCAGGCACCGATTCAACTAGAAACCATCAACGATAAACCGTGGGCGTTCTTCATGGCCAAAGGCGCTTCGTCCATTCATCGAGGATGGGAACCTCACGCAATCAAACTGATCAATCTCAAGACGAACCGTTTCCCGTCGCCGCCACAATTCTCGGCAGTCCATGTTGACCGAGTGGACCGGCTCGACTTCTTCGGGTGGACGGATGACGATGTCGCTTGTATGCCACCTCGCAAGCAAATCCCGCAATTGACCGTGATGCACATACGATCGCAGGGCGTCAATTTGGAGTCGCTGCGGAACGAGAGTTACCACGTCCACGCAGGTAGCCAAACAATTTCCGCCAGCCGACACGTTATCGCACACGACTGGACTCGTAATGTGCCTCGCGGCTGGCGGCAAGTTGAAGCGGTCGTCGATCGACTGCGTACAGGCTTTACCTGCGACCCGCAAGCGGCAGCTCCCGAAGATTGCGACGACGTGATTGCACATTTTCTAGAAACTCGACGCGGTCCCGATTTTCTGTTTGCCACGACTGCAGCGGGGCTGCTGCGGGAACTCAACTACAAGACGCGACTAGTGACTGGTTTTTACGCTCGCGAAGATCGTTACGATCGCCAGTCGAGACAAACGAGCGTGCTTGCCGATGACGTTCATGCATGGGTTGAAGTGCAAGTCGATGGTCGTACGTGGATTGCTATCGAACCGACGCCCGGTTACGAACCGCCGCCCGAAGCACTGACTTGGCGGCAACGATTGGCAATGGCCGGGCACGCTACTTGGCGTTGGCTTGTTTCGAACTCGATCCTGCTAACGCTGGCCTTAGCTTTTGCCGGCCTTCTTTGGATCACACGCGTCGTGTGGCTTGATGGTATCTTGGCAGTGGTTTGTTGGGGCGCGGGTTGTGGAAGTCCTCGCCGACGTGTGCTGTGGACGCTTCGATTACTCGAGTGGCGTGCCTGGTTGGTTGGCTACACACGTCCTCAAACAGCGGCTTTGTCGTCTTGGTACAGCTCACTCATCTCAATTCTTCCGCAAGAAACTTCAAACAGCCTGCGAGCATCCCTTCGATTCGCCGAGTGCTGTCTGTACGGACCTTCTGATCGCCAGATTTCCTCGCTTCAAACTGGCGAGGTAACCGCAGTCTGCAGCATTGTTCGACGTGAAGTGAATGCACGCTGCTTTCAACGCGCGATCGACGACCAGAGTGAAGCAAAAGTAGAAAGATACCGGCTCAATGACTAGTAGCAACGTGATAGAGTCCCAATGCCAGCATCAGGCGACGATCGATGATCTGCGGCGATCACTGAATGCCGCGCTGATTGGAAAAGAGGACATCGTCGAAATGGTGCTGGCTTGTCTGCTGGCGCGAGGGCACCTCTTGTTCGATGATCTACCAGGACTTGGAAAGACGACGCTGGCGAAAGCGGTTGCACACGCTGTTAGCGGTCAATTTGCCCGCGTGCAATGCACGCCTGACTTGTTGCCGACGGACATCACTGGCTTCAACATGTTCGATCAAAAGGTGCGCGAGTTTGAATTTCATCGCGGACCGGTATTCTCGGACGTTTTGTTGGCAGATGAAATCAATCGAGCCACACCGCGAACGCAAAGTGCACTTTTCGAAGCAATGGCCGAGCGGCAAGTCACCATTGACGGTCAAACCCATCAGCTAGGCACATCGTTCTTTGTGATCGCCACGCAAAATCCCGTCGAAAGCCACGGAGCGTATCCGTTGCCTGAAGCTCAACTTGATCGCTTTGCGATGAAACTGCGAATCGGATACCCCGAACGAGATCACGAGTTAGAAATGTTGGCCGCAAACGTCGGTCAGTTGGAAGGCACGCAACCAGAACCGGATCCGGTGATTTGTCCGCAGCAGCTTTGTGAGTTGCAAGAGCATGTTGCCAACGTGGGACTCAACGACAACGTCCGCGAGTACCTTGTCGATCTTGGTCGAGCAACACGCGAACATCAAGCGATTACGTTGGGGCTTAGCCCTCGAGGAATCATCACTTGGCAGCGAGTCGCACAGGCATTGGCACACCTACGCGGTCGCGATTTTGTGACTCCAGATGACATTCAGGACGTTGCTGGCCCAGTTTTGGAAGTTCGTCTCGGCGGCGATTTCGACAACGCACCACGAATTGTTGAAGAGATTTTGGGGACTGTCTCAGTGCCTGTGTTTTAGGACCAATCGAAGCTCTAACCCGACACGCAAGTTGTGATGTTGTGCCTTTCTTAGCGGCGGAGCCGCGACAGCACATAGCTGCGGGCGTGAGCCCGCAGAAAGTAGCAGCTCTAAGTTCTTGAGCCGCGAAGCGGTGACAGCAATTTGCTCGTTCAATTGCTGTCACCGCTTCGCGGCTAGTGATTTATTGAGACCCTAATCTGCGGGCTTACGCCCGCAGCTACGTGCTGTCGCGGCTCCGCCGCTAAGAAAAAACGCAACATCAATTCACGCGAGCGAGGGACGCTAACACGTGTTCGCGAATCGATATTGTTGATTGCAAGCACGCGACGTGATGATTCGCACTTAGAACCAACGGCCTAAGAAATCCGATCAAAGAGACCTACGTGTTATCTCAAACATTTAAAGCAAACCGACAAGCCGTCCTGCTAACTTGGTTGCTACTTGTAGCTGGTTGCAGCGACAACGATGAACGGGTGACGGTTCATGCGCCATCACACAAGCCGTCAAGCTACACGTCAGCCGTTTCGCGGCTTCTAAAGTTGCATCAAGAAATCCTCGACAAGCCGCTTAAGAAACGAACGGTCCACGCCAAACACGATCACAAGCATCCTCATGGTGATCACTCTCATGGGCACGGCAGTCATACTCACGTGCGAATCGATGCTTTGGAAGAGATGAGCGATCTCGTTGGTTGGTTGCCGGGCTTGGCGGCTGATACCGAGTTAGGAGAAGAGCCTTGGAATAGTGTTTACAAGACTTCCAATGAACTCACTGTAGTTTTGGCACAGTTCTCAACACTTGAACTCGACCAGCGTCGAGGCGCCTTTCGAAAGCAATCTTCAGAAATCGGCTCGCAACTGACAATTCTAGATGACATCGCCGAAAGGCTGCGGAATCACAGCGGCAGCGCACATCAAATCCTCAATTGAGTTCAGATAGCGAGTATCGACGATGGACACAGTATTCTGGGGAGCGTTGCTGCGATTCGCTCAGGCATTCATTCAAGCGACTCCAACGATCTTAGTTGGACTGATCGTCGCGGGAGTGTTTCGACGGCTGTTGGGATACGAAGGGACTCGGCGATTATTCGGAAACAACAGTCGTCGTTCGTTGCTACAGGCTTGGGCTGTCGGAATGTTGTTGCCTGTTTGCTCGCTCGGTGTGATTCCGGTAATGCGCGAAATGCGTCGAGCTGGCGTGTCAGGTGGCGCTATCTTGGCGTTTGGATTGACCGCGCCGCTCTTCAATCCGATCTCGGTTCTCTATGGACTGACTCTCTCGGACCCCATTGTGATTTTGACGTTCTCGTTTTGCTCGCTGTTGATCGTGACGGTCATGGGAATCGGTTGGGACAAGCTGTTCCCGAACACGTCAGAGATGAGTCCCGATCCACCTAAGGTGGCACTGGGAATCAAACGCATGCTTTCCGTCGGCATCTATGGCGCACGAGAGGTCATTGGTGCCAACAGTCTTTACATCTTCATCGCTTTGATTGGTGTTGCTGTCTTAAGTGTGCTGCTGCCGCAGGGCTTCTTGCAGGACGCGGCCGAGCACAATGATCCATGGGCACCGTTATTCATGACTTGGATTGCTATCCCCATTTACGCAACCCCGATGACAGCAATGGTCCAATTGGCAGCAATGTTTCAACATGGCAATTCAGTGGGAGCCGCGTTTGCACTGCTGGCTTTGGGAGCCGGAGCTAACATCGGCATCTTGGTCTGGATGGTCCAAGAGTTTAGTCTGCGAAAGACAGCGACCTGGTTCGCACTATTAGTTTCCGTTGTCATCCTTTTGTCCTACACCGTCGACAAACCACTTTATCCACGTGGCGTCGAGCCGATCGGTCATACACACGCGTTCGACATTTACTGCGCACCGTTTCACAGTGGCATTAACAACGCTTTTCCCCTGGCCGTGAAAATCCTGCGCGAGAAAACGGCGCCTCACGAACTTGTTTCCATGTTGGCGCTGAGCCTACTGATTGTGACCGGCATCGTGCTTCACTTTTGTGATCGCCAGCGCAAGATTGAAGCTTGGCTAGAGCGACAGCCGGAAGCCCCACCGAGCATGGATCTGGTGATTCCTGGGCCTGTCCTTGGCGCCATTTCATTGGTCGGGCTGATTGGATTGAGCGTATTAGGATGCTACGTTTACTATCCGCCACCGAGCGAAATTCTTGAAGAAATGAGAATCGCCAATACGGAAGTCTCATCGGCAACGATCTCGAAAGACTGGGATACGGCCCAATATTGGATTCCAATCTATGACAACTGGAGTCGAAAACTTCAGGTAAGCATGTACTTGCGCGGCCAAACCATCACACCGTTCCATCGCGCCAAATCCAGAGTCCTACGAGACAAACTGGAATCCCTGAAGCACGGAATCGAAAGCGAAGACGTTGAAGACTCGAGAAAAATCGGGATCGAGGTGACCAACGCCTTCTACCGTATGAAACACGCTTACGCTCAGTAATCGCCTGAGGTGCTCTAAGCCGGCTGTTGCGGTAAGTTTCTCTTGTTCCTTGAACGCCAATAACCACAACCCATTTCTGAAAAATGGTTTACGCTGCGCGGGGCGTGATACTCATCGCTAATGCGATCTTTTCGCAAATCCCCGATTTGCCTATAAACGTAAAAAACAATCAATATGCAGAATTTTATCAAACAGTAATTGCAATTGGATTGTAATTAGATTAGAACTGCGTAAGCGAATCAAATGTGATTTCAGACCGATCCCAACAATTCATCAGCCCTCAATGCATTCCCGAAAGGTGTTCCAAGATGAAAACTCGAAAACAAGCTCCCCAAAAATCCTCACGTCGTGGACAAGGTATGGTTGAATACATCGTGATCGTCGGTGCTGTCGCCATGATTTCGATGGTTGGCGTTTCCGTATTCGGCCATAAGGTTGCTGATCAATATGCAATCGGTTCCGGTTTGCTTCCCGGTGCACACGCGGAAGATAACGGTGCGATCGCGACCGGTTTCTTCGCTGGAGTTACGGCGAATGCAGACGGTGATCTTGAAGCAAACGGTCAAGTTTCCTGGGCCGACGCCACTGGTAACACCACAGCTGGTGAATTGAAGAACAATGTCGTCACCGCCGGCAACAACACCGCAGAAGCATTCGTGGCCGAGGATTAATCCCGATCCACTCGACTTTTCGTGTGTTATAATTTAACGCGTTAGCGAGGGACGCTGCCACTTGAACCGGCCGTCCCGCGTTAACGCGTTTCGCTTTGGTTCTTGCTTGGTTGAAACTCCCATGCAACGACGATCAACACCATCAAAGAGTCCCGCAATCCGCCTGTTGATGGCGGTTGGAATTGTGGCGTCCGGTGGCCTGCTGACTTATGGCGGCTTGGACTATTTTGGCTTACTCAACGCAAGTCAAACAGCTCCGCGGAACTCGCGTGCTGGGATGGTGAAAGTGCCACGGTCACAGCGAGCCTTAACGGCGCTTGCCAAGGTAACTCGCGAAGACGTGCACAACTTGCAGCTCGGCGACGAAAGTTATTTTTGGATGTCGGCCGAACGCGTGGCTGCTCACCCTGAGTGGATCACCAACCCCGCCGATATCGTTGGCCGCGTGATGGCTCGCAACAAGAGCGAGCAGCTGGTGTTCACCGAGAAGGATTTCTTACCTGAAGGCAGCCGAACTGGTTTAAGCGGTGGAGTTCCCGAAGGTAAGCAAGGTTTCTTTCTGGATGCGTCGAAGATTCCAGGTCTCGACCTGTTAAAGATGGGCGACCGGTTCGATCTGCTTGCCAGTCTTCCGGACGAAGCACAAAAACAACAGCAAGGCGAATACGGTCTGTTGGCCGGTGGAATTAAAGTTCGCGGTGGCAAACCGATCCCGCTCAGCGGCGTCCGTTTGCTTGTTCAAAACGCCGAGATGATTGCTGTCACTCGAGGTCGGCAAATGACGACTCAAGGAGTGACGGAACTTCCTGAGACCGCGCGATCCGGATCGACTCAAATTACGATTGCCATCGATCCCGGCGAAGTCGTCCCGCTGACGCAAGCGTTAGCGGCAGACCGTGCGATTCACTGCGTCGCTCGATCGGGGCAAAACGATGCCGACGCAACCTCGAATTCATCAATACAGCTTAGTGGAATGATTGCATTCCCGGCGACGTCTCGTCCGATAAAAGCGTTCTCGCGAATCACCGCCGACGATCTTGCCGACAGCGATACTGGTGAGCTGCGGACGTATTACTTTCCCAAAGAAAACGTCCGCGACGAATGGATCATGACCGTCAACGATTTGATTGGTCGAGTTGTCGCCCGCGACGTGAGTGCCGGATTCATCTTTTCTAAAGACGACTTTCTGCCGGAGAGTGCCGTCATTCGAGACGTCAAAGCGTTCGCGCGAATCGTTGCCGATGATCTTGTCGATGCACGTCAGGCCAAAGAGTACGTTGGACGCGTGGCTGCCCGAGACTTCAACGCCGGATTCATCTTTTCGGAAAACGACCTCCTTCCGAAAAGTGCTGTCATCCGAGACGTCAAAGCGTTCTCGCGAATCGTTGCCGACGATCTTGTCGATGCACGTCAGGCCAAAGAGTACATTGGACGCGTCGCTGCCCGTGACTTGGCTCAAGGTGCTCCACTCAAAGACACCGACCTCTTGCCACCAGACGCGGCGGCTGGGATCGCTGGCGGAACTCCAACTGACCGAGTAGCAATCTCCATCGATCTGGAAACAGTACACGGTGTCGGCGACCTCAATCGTGGCGATCAATTCGATTTACTTGCCTCGCGACTGGTAAAGCCCGGTGAAGAATTGGCCAAATTGGGAACCGACGTCAAAGTTTCCGGAAGTCCAATTGCATCCAGTAAGTTGATGGATCAAGCTCGAAATACTGTTCTTGCCCGAGAAGCATTGGTCGTCGATATCGGCGAGAAGACAGCAACGATTGCCGTTTTGCCCAGTGATGTTCCCGGTATCACGAAAGCCATCACACTCAAAGCGTCGATCTTCGCTCTTCTGCGATCCGGCCAACCCGGTTCGGAATCACACGCACTCGAGTCGGATCCCGATACTGCTGGAAACGTGACCATCGTTGAAGAGATCGTCGGCGGCAAGCGAACTGTTCGAGTCTTTGCGGGTAGCAAGAAGTCGAAATAATCCCCCTCACAGTTGTGCGTACGATGGCTGGAAAATTGGTTGATCAAGAATCGGCAGAATGAGTAAGGGCCATTGTTCTGCCCCATCATTCTGCCACCGCATCATCTTACTAGGCAAAGGAATGGGGGCAGAGGAATGAAGAGGCATTCCAAAATCTCAGAATTCCTTTGCCCCCATTCCTCTGCCTATTTCCAAGTCGCGCGAAGATAAATATCAAACAGTGAGTTGACTCATCGCTACACCACAGATACTGATCCTACGAACCGACACGCAACTCGATGACGAGTTGGATAACGCTTTGAAAGCGGTCGCTGATGTCGCGCCCGTCACTCATTACTTCGATGAACTTCGAGCGGCGGCCGAGGGGGCTCGCAGCTTTCGTCCTGAATTAGTCATCGTTGAATTGACCAGCGACATGCGCGCGCTTGGCGTGTTAGCGGACGAGTTATCCGCGTCATCTCCAGAGAGCGCCATCATCGCCGTCTTTCGACCTGATCAACTCCCCAATCAAGTCGCCGAAAGCACAGTCATGATCCAAGCGCTGCGGCTCGGCGTCGAGGACTTTATCCGACGTCCCATTTCGAGCCGTGATCTTGAACAACTATTGGCCCGCCGCCTTCAGCGTCCTCAACAAACCCGAACGTCGACCGGGCGACAAGTTGCCTTTATCAGCAACAAGGGAGGCGTTGGCAAAAGCACGTCGGCGGTGAACACTGCTGTCGCGTTAGCTGAAATTCATCCAGAGCGAGTACTGCTGGTTGACGGTTCGTTGCAAATCGGTGTCTGTGCTACGCAATTGAATTTGCAACCAAAGACGACCATCGTCGATGCTTGGCGTGAACGTGACCGATTGGATGAGTTTTTGCTTCGCGAGTTAACAACAGCACACAGCAGCGGACTCGATTTGTTGGCGGCTCCCAAAGCAGCGATCGACGCCATCGATATCGACGATGCCATCGTGTCTCGAATCCTGATGCTGGCGCGGCGGTCTTATGATTACGTGGTCGTCGATACTTTTCCGCTGTTCGATCGCGTCATCATGGCGATCTTGGACCTGAGCGATTTGGCGTACATCGTTTTGGAAAACGTTGTGCCGACGATGCAGAACATTCGTGGATTCTTTGACCTGTTGGACGACGTCGAATTCCCGGCCGAAAAGCAGCGATTACTGTTGAATCGATTTTCGAAGATCGGCGGCAACCCGGATCAAGCCGAGGTCGAGTCTTACTTGGATCGCGATGTCGACCACGTCGTGCCGTTTGACTCGAAAGTCATTCAAGCCGCCAACACCGGAACACCGTTCGTGATGAATGCAGGCCGCTTTTCGAAGTCGGCTCGGGCAGTTCGCGGAATCGCCGAAGAGATCACTTCATTGTCAAATGGCCACATCGATGCGGCGGGAAGCGAGGAGCTGTCATGACTGAACAGCCGGGCGAACGCAAACGCTTCTCGCGAAAACTGCTGACACTGCCATCCGATCGGCTCAAGCCGCAGAAGTCACAAGCCAGCGAACGCGGTCATCAATTTGCCGTGCCAACGGTGCCAACCAAGGCTGCGGTCAATGTCGAATATCAATCGGTCAAAGGGATTCTGCACGAACGATTGATCGACGAGATGAACGATCAAAACATTCTGGCTCAGTCCGATGACGAATTGGAGAGCTTTGTTAGCGAGTTCGTCGCCAATGTCCTCGACAACGAAGATTGGCCGCTTAACGGACAGGAACGGCGTCGTTTGGGCGAGGACCTTGTCGACGAGACACTGGGAACAGGACCGCTCGCGGTGTTAATGGCTGATCCCGCGGTGACAGACATTTTGGTGAACCGTTTCGATCAAGTTTACATCGAACGCTTTGGGCAACTCGAGGACACGGACGTGCGATTTCGTGACGAAGAGCATCTCGTCCGAATCATCCAACGCATCGCCGCTCGAGTCGGCCGACGTATCGACACATCATCGCCAATGGTCGACGCTCGCTTGCCCGACGGCAGCCGCGTTAACGCAACATTGTCACCAATCACGATCGATGGCCCCACATTGTCGATTCGTCGATTCGGCCGAAAACGTCTGAAGAGTGATGAACTGAAGCGGCTTGGAATGTTCTCGCCACAGATGCAGCAGTTCTTCGAGATCATTGTTCGGGAACGCAAGAACGTATTGATCTCGGGCGGCACAGGTTCGGGCAAGTCGACATTTCTGGGATCGATTGCCGAATCAATCGCACACAATGAACGCGTGATAACCATCGAAGACGCGGCCGAGTTGATGCTTGATCAACGACATGTCATTCGCATGGAAACTCGAGCGCCCAACCTTGAAGGGCAAGGCCGAATTTCTCAGCGAGATCTGGTGATCAACGCACTGCGGATGCGGCCCGATCGAATCATCGTCGGGGAAGTCCGCGGCGGCGAAGCCCTCGATATGCTTCAAGCGATGAACACGGGGCACGATGGAAGCCTGACAACAATTCACGCCAACAGTCCTCGCGACGCGGTTTCTCGATTAGAGACGATGGTGATGATGGCGGGAATGGAACTGCCGTCGAAAGCGATCCGAGAGCAATGCACATCCGCCTTGGACTTTATTCTGCATGTGCGCCGCTTCGAAGATGGAACTCGCCGAGTCGAACGGGTGTCCGAGCTGGTTGGAATGGAACAGGAAGTCCCGCAACTGCAGGACATTTTCGTCTTTGAACGTCGTCAACAAGCTGGAAAATCTACCGGTCAATTCAAAGCGACCGGCATCATCCCGCGCGCCATCGAAGAACTGCGCGGTCGTGGAATTGACGTCCCCATCCAAGAGCTATTCGGGAATGCAACGCGATGAACTCGATAGTCTGGCCTATGGGACTGAGTGCAGCCGTCGGGTTGGTTGCCTGGCATTGGCGCCGCGCGTGGCTTCGCGATCAGGTAAGACAACGATTACAAACGCAGAGCGAAGCCGAAGAAACGCTACCGAGACTTGAGCGACCTTTTGCCGGGCGACATTACATCTGGCCCGTGGTTGCCGGAGTCTTGTCGTCGACAGCGTTGATAACCGGATTGAGTTGCCCCGCAAACATAGCCGTGGGCATAGGCCTCGTAGTTCTACTTTTATTGACCCAAATCGACGCCTGGATTCTTGAGTGGCGACTGAGTCGTATTGAACGCCAATTGGCCGATTGCATTGACATCTTAGTCGCCTCGGTACAAGCCGGAGCGTCCTTACAAGCCGCGCTCGACAGCGCGGCTAATGAATGTAGCCAACCTCTGAAACGCGAATTCGAAGAGATGGTCGCTCGGCTAAGACTGGGCGACGCGCCACCCGACGTCTTCGAACTCTTAATGAAACGCGTCCCCGCGGAATCTTTCCGCTTGTTCTGCACGACCGTAACCGTCAATTGGGAAGCAGGCGGCGCACTGGCGAGCACACTTGCCGCAATCGGCGAGACAATTCGTGACCGAATGCAAATCGCGCGACAAGTCAGAACACTTAGCACCCAAGGTCGAATCACGACGATGTCTGTTTTAGGCGTCACCTACTTTCTGGCCGCGATGATGTGGCAAAGCGATCCTCTTCGCATGGAAGGTTTCTTGAGTACTTCAGTCGGTCAATGGCTGACAACTGCCGCATTGGTTCTGCAAGGTGTCGGAATCGCGATGGTGTCCAAGATTAGTCGTCCAAAGGTGTAATCATGTTTGATATCCCATCCTGGTTACCACCGATTCTTGGCTTAGCAATCCTTGCTGCCGTGGTCATTTTGCGTCTTCAAACGGCGAACCAAATTCGCACGCGATTAAGCGACGAAGACGAGCCACTCGAAGAGCCTACGGAAAACACAGCCAGCCGAAGCGAACCGGCGACGGGATTGATTTCCAACTGGCTGTATCTCGCGGGATTTCGTTCGCCGAATGCAACCATAACCTTCGTCGCTGCCACCACCGGATTGGCGTTGGTCGGTGGCATTGTAATGTACCGAATTCACTCGGAAGGAACTGTTGATCAAATCGCCAATTTAGTGTCCGCCATTCCAGGTGGTGTCGGTAATGTCATCATTCCCTTTGTACTGGCAATGCCGTGGTTCGTTTGGACTGTGATCCTGCTGTTGCCAATGCTGTTCGTTCGAGCGGTCCGGCGTCAACGCGTTCAATTGATCGAAGAAGATTTACCTCTTGTTCTCGATTTGCTCAACACATTGGCTCAAGCGGGAATCGGATTCGACGCAGCACTAGATCGAATTCTGGACGCTCAATCCGCCGATCGACCACTAATCCAAGAGCTTCGCACATTTCAATACGACTTGCTCGCAGGCCGGCCTCGGATTGAGTCACTGCGCCGGCTTGCTCGCCGAATCAATGTCGCCACGTTTTCAACGTTTATCTCGGCGATCATTCAGTCGGAACAAGTTGGTGCAGGGATAGCTCAAACGTTACGAATCCAAGCAGCCGACTTTCGCAGTCGCCGCCGAGAAAAAGCAATGGCCGCGGCAATGACCGTGCCTTCGAAGCTAATTGTCCCAATGGTCATCGGATTCTTGCCCGGAGTCTTCGTTGCGTTAATGGGTCCACTGTTGTTTCAAGCGTTGCAGATGTTAGATCGAACAATGCGCGGTGTCGGCGGAGGAGGATAAAGAATCGTAACCCGACGCGTGAGCGAGGGATTGGTCACACGCCCTGAAAATCATGTTGTCTTGTTTGCGGTAAGTATAACCAGTCCCTTGCTCACGCGTTTTGATGATGCGTTCTTTAGCCTCAAAGAGGCGGTACAGAAATAGCCGCGACCGTGAGGTCGGGGCTATTTCAAGAAGATTCGCAAGGTCCGAAGGACGGACACAAAAGGCTGTGCCGGTCCTTCGGACCTCCTAAGAAACATGCTCATTTTCCCCAACCTCACGGTCGAGGCTATTTCGGTACCGCCTCTTTGAGGCTAAAGATCGCAACATCAAAAAGTCTCGCATCGGATTTCGATCATCGTTTCAATTATTTTGTATCGGGCAGAGGATAGCGGCAAAGGAATTCCTTGGACTGAAACTCTTCATTCCTCTGCCCCCATCCCTTTGCCTAACCCTTCGGTCATCAAACCATGTGGCACGAATCATCAATTCAACTACTGCGTCGAGACAATGGAGACGTCGTCATCGAAGTGCTCCACATCGCGAACACGATCTGGACGCGTTTCGTTGGCTTGCAGTTCAAGCGTGCTCTGCCAACAGGCCACGCGCTGCTGATCGTCCCGTGCAGTTCGATTCACACCATCTGTGTCCGATTCGCGATCGACGTTTTCTTCCTATCCGATCAAGGCGAGGTCACCGAAGTCCATCGAGACGTTCGTCCGTGGCGATTCGCACTCCCGTCAAGAAAGGCATTCGCCGTGCTCGAAACGACGGCGGGAGAAATCGATCTCGAAGAAGGAACACAAGTCGTCATGAATGGATTCGCTGACTCGGAAGCGAAGTCGTTGCCACAATGCCTGTTGCCCGTCCAAGGAGATGAAGAATGAGAAGCACGCGCCATTCAAAAACTCCATCAAGATGTAGCTACCGTCGCCAGACGGTAGACATTCACGAAACGACTCCACGCTCTGGCGAGCGTAACTACAAGCCGAAACGCTCAGGCCAAGCATTAACGGAATTCGCAATTCTCTTGCCCCTGTTAGTCGTGGTCATCGGAGCAACGTTGACATTCGGCTTATTCTTCTTCCAAGCGAATACACTCCAACAGGCGGTCGACGTAGCCGCTCAAGAAATTGCGCGCATGCCGTTCGAAACAACACGAAGGCTCGGCTTAGGCGATCTCGATGCTGCAAATACGACGGTCATGTACGACAACGACTTTCGCACGCAAATTTATGACGAACAATTCTTAGTCATCCATGAAACCGAATGGGATACCTCAACAGCATTCAACGGAGACTTCCAAGCCTACGTCGACACATTGCCACTGTTAAATCGACTCCTGTCGACAGTCATGGTCCGTGATGATTCACTGGCCCCCGGAGCCGTGCGGTATCCGGGCGCGGTCGTGACAAACAGCATCACCAACGAAGAGACCGTGCTCATTCCAATCATCGGTTACAACGCCGATGGATCGGAAACGTTGATTGAATGGGTCGCTCCGGTTGAGGAAATTCGTCCCGGCGGCGGCGAAGGACCATACAGTTTGACGGCAACGAACACGGCCGCTTCATTTGTTCCCGGCATGGTTGCGTTGCGAATCAATTATCCGGCCCAATCAACAACACTCGTGAATCGAACTGGAAGTCCCGGGCAAGTCATCATAGAAGCCGACGACTCGTCGCTTGCTGACGGAGACACTGGTTCGAATTACTCGCTGGCAGTCGCCGCGGAATCAGGAGTTGCGGACACAACGATCTACAGCGGCCGATACGGACTCGGCCGGCAAGCAGCATTGATGGTTGCCAACGGTGTGAGACCCTATCGAAAGGTAATCACAGTCCAAGCCATCTATCGCCGCGAGGTGTTTCAATGAGACGCATGAGTGAAAAAGTTCGCCCTCGCCAAGATCGCCGCCGCGGGCAGTCATTGATCTTGATGTTCTTCGTGTTCCTCGCCTTGATCGGCGTCTTGGCATTAACGCTGGACTTCGGTTTCGTGATGCTGTCACGTCGTCAAATGCAAACCGGGGTCAACACCGCCGCCATCGAAGGTCTGCGAGGCCGCGGACTTGCCAACTTCGACGCCAACAACGAAACACTCCGCCGCAACAACGCCCGCAACATCTTGCAGCTTACCTATGACGACGACTTCGATCTTTCCACCAACAACACAACCGTCGGCGCCGGAATCGATAGCTCACTGATTCAAGGCAACGGATTCCAATCAACAACAATCGGCCCAGCCAACACAACTCTCTCCGAAAACTTGGCCAACCGAGCGAATTTTATCTTTCGTCCTAACAACTTTCAGTTGAACGCGGCAAACTTAGACCACGGAGACATGCTCGTCGGCCGCTATCAATCCAACGCCGTTCACTCCGAAGACGCTGCCTATCTTCGGCCAGACTTCGATCCAACCGGAACGACCGCATTCTTAATTCGAATGCGGCGAACTCACAATCCCGCCGGTCTTGATGAGGTAACCGACGTCAGCTCAAGAGGCGGCGGCCTGCCCTTGATGTTAGCCCGGATGAGCTTCCTACGAGCCGAAGACGCCAGCGCCCCGTATTCCATCCGCCGAGACGGAGTCACCGTCCGAGCCACCGCCATCGCTGATTCAGTTCCCGCTCGATCTGTCGGCGTGTCGAATATGACGTTGGCTCCGCCAATCGTCGGAGCCGCACCGATCTCAATCAGTCTCGCCGATTGGCAAGCCCTCACGGTCAATACGAGCTACGACCTAAGCAGAACCAACGGCGATTTGCTTACGGGAACAACCGTTGTTGCTAACACTCGACGCGTCCTCGCCAACCAACCGTTATTCGCGTGCCAAACCCAAGCGTCCATCGAACAAGCATGGCCGGAACCAAATCTACTAGCTGACGGCACGAACGCCGAGTTTTATGCCGCCATCTTCAATACGACCACATCAGCGACCACCCGCGTCAGCGAAGACCTGCTCATCGGTTTCGTCCGCATCCAATTGAATCGAACAGGCGCGAACTACACGCTAACGCCTCTACCTCAAATCACGGCCGCGGAAAACGCAGTCTCGCTGCCTGCCATCGGTTGGCAACAAGCGGTTCGCACGCAGTTGCAGTCGAACGCCACATTCGCCGCTCTGAACAACGCAGATCAAACCGTCGCTCTGGCCGAGCTGATAACGATTGCGTTCCAACAATCCGACTCACTGGCGATCAATGACAACGGCCTCTTAACGCCAGCGTTAGTTCGAGCAATCCGATAGCCGAATCTAAGATCATTTCGTCAAGAACACATCGCTCAGAACGACAAGCTTGATTAAGTCCCGCATGCCGCCAGATTTCTTCTTGAGCTTATCGACAATTGCATCGACCTCACCGCGGTCCAGCGGCTCCATCGCGCGGCCGCTGGCGTATGAGAGTAGCTTTGTTGTCAGGTTGCGAGTAATTAGTTGCTCGCTTTTCAGTAGGTGTTGCTTGAGGTCATCAATGTTCTTGACGGTGGGTCCGTTTGAGAATGTTGCCGAAGAGTCAATTGGCAGATTACGGCCTGAGCCTCGATAGTGCGTGCGCCATAGGCCGAGTTCATCGAAATTCTCGAACGCAAACCCGAGCGGGTCGATCTTTCGGTGGCACTTGCTGCAAGCTTCTTGTTGGCGATGAGCGACCAGTTGATCTCGGATCGTCTTCGCGCTTCGTAGGTCTGGCGACACCGGGTCGACGTCTGGTGGCGGAGAAGCAGGCGGCGTTCCAAGAATGCTTTCGAGAACCCAAACACCGCGCACGACCGGCGATGTGTCGACACCATTGGCTGTCGCCGTCATCAACGCCGGCATCGTCAAGATGCCACCACCATGAGGCGCTTTCGCGGCGACTTTCCGAAACGCATCACCCCAAACATCGTCGCGCCGATAAATCCACTGCGAAGTGCGTTCGTTCAGAAACGTGTAATCCGAATCGACGAAATGCCGAATCGGTCCGTTCGTTTTGACCAAGTCCGCGAAGAAGGCGTCAATCTGTTCCCGCATCTCAACTTCCATCGCGCGGTGGAAGTAGAATCCGCCTGGGGGGGGCATTGATCCAAGTTTGTCGATGCGCAGCCATCTTTCAGGGAAACGCCGAAAGAAGGCGACCGCTCTTGGATCGTTGAGCATGCGGTCGACTTGAGCTGACAGGACGTCAGGCTCAACCAGTTTGTTGTCCTCCGCGAGCTTGAAGAGTTCATCGTCCGGCATCGTCGACCATAGAAAGTAACTCAACCGCGATGCCAACTCGTAACTGTCAAGACGACCGGTCGACTCCTGTAAGTAATAGAATCGCGGAGACGCGATGATGGCGGTGTAGCCCGCTCGAAGTGCTTCGGCTCGGTCAACGCCCGCTTTGATTTGTGACTCGACAAGTCCCACGTAACGCGCCACGTCGCTAACCTCAACGGGACGACGAAATGCTCTTCGCGCAAAACGCAGAACCAAGGTTGCAACGGATACATCCGCGCTCTTGCCATAAAGGGCAACATGACTCTGTGGCGGCCATAACTTATCGAGCGGCTCGATGCTGAGACTGTAGATTCGCAGTTGCGGTCCACGATAACCCTTGGCAAACAGAGCCTTCACCATGTTGGGTTCGTAAGCGTTCTTCTCTTCACGTGACGCATTCTTGGCAGGCGGTGGTGAGTACTCATCGGGATAAAATTTCTCGACCAGTTGCGACGGTTTCAGGCCGCGACTGTACGGAGCGTTGTCCCAGCCGACCCACGGAAGCCAGGTGGAGTCAAGCCAGCAGTCGAATGTCAATGTTCGTTTGGTTCCGTCACCGGGAACCTTCCATTGAGTGAGCTGCCGAGACGTTGGGTTTTCTCCTAAGCCGCCACGTTTTGCGTCAGCGATGTGCAGGCCGACAAGGAACTCTTCATCCTGGCGGCTCTTGATAAGCTCGCCCCATTCATGTTTCTGATTGTGCCCCGACACCTCAATCGAGATTCGATACTGAGTTGTTAAACCCACGCCATTCCGTGATAACTCGCGCGACGAAACGCGGCCGAGTCCACCTGTACTTGCTCCCGGTTCACGATATCGTTGATAGATGCCGTCGTATCCAGACACGAAATCTCGTGAATATCGTTGCAGCCAACCGCCGGGGCCTTCCGTTCGAATCGGGCTCTCGTATCGACGAACGGCCAAGTCCGGCTTCTTTTCGAGATGGGTGGCGATGCCCAAACTGTACTCAGCGGCACCGATGATTTGTTTCAGCAGAAAGTCTGACATGACAAGACGGCTGCCGATGTTATCGAAGCCTTCTTCGATTTGGTCAGCCGGGAACTCGCGCGTGGGATCGTCGCTATTCCATTGAGCTCGCCCGTTGCCATTGCGATCTTCGAGCTTTGTCACAAGCAGCGAATCGTAATCGGCGTTGCCTTGTAGATACAGTAAATCTCGAAGTGTGCTGCGTAGCTCATGACGATTCAGTCGACGCATCACGGTCTTGCCACCAGTGCTCTTTTGCTGCTCGTAAGCCAACTTCAATGCGCTGGTGATGGCATCGATGACCTTGGCATTCTCTTTTGCATCGGGCCGAGGCCGACCTTTGGGCGGCATGCTTCCGCGATTCAGTTGATCGACGATCGCCTGCCAAGTTTCCAAAGTCTCATGATCTTTTAGGTTCGGGCTGATGTTGTCGAACCGCAAATCGTTTTCTTGTTTCTTGTCACCGTGACACTCGAAGCAATGCTGCCGCAGGAATGAACGGACACTGTTAAGCTCCGAGTCCGCAAGGAGTGAGCCGACCGGAAGAAGTGCTAGAGCTATCAGAAGCATCAGTCTCGGCATGACTAACTCCACTTCAAGCCCGTCAACGTACTGGTGCTGGTGCCGAAGCGATCGATTTCGAGGCCGTGGTTCTGCAAGATCGACAGCAACAAGTTCGAGGCCGGCACGCGTTGCGACTTTCCGCTCGGATAAACTTTGTGCTCGCCGTGTTCGAAGCCACCGCCAGCTAACACAAGCGGCAGCTTCTTCGTCGAGTGCTCGCCCGTTGCCATGCCACAACCGAAAAGAATCGAGGTGTGGTCGAATAACGTACCGCCGCTGATTGGATCTTCTTTGGCTTTGAGCAAGTCGATGAGATGAGCCATCTGCGCAATCTGATTTCGCTCGATCAGTTTCAAGGCTGCCACTTCCTTGTCGCGTTGCCCGTGATGCGAGAAGCCGTGGTAACCACCGGAAAGTCCAAAGTCACCATTCCGAAAACCCGATGACAGCGTGATCGCTCGCGTCGAATCCGTCTGAATCGCCAAAGCAATCAACTCCATCATCGCTCGCAAATCCGCCTCCGTCCCTTTCCCCTGAGGCGGCTCGCGATGTTCGGGCTTTGGTTTGGAGCGATCGAGCCAAGGCTGCTGCTGTTGGATTTTCTTCTCCAGCGATCGTACCGAATCCAAGTACTCGTTGAACTTCTGTTGGTCGCGTTGCCCCAATTGACGGTTGACGGATTTCGCCTCGTCCAGCACAACGTCAAGGATACTGCGGTGACGCTTCATCCGTTCGCTCGCCGTAGCTTTGCGAGCAGCGTCATCGTCGATGAACAACGCGCGGTAAGTCTGCCGCAGATCGATCGCGGGAACTTGCACACCCGTCCGAGTAAAACTGATGAGGTTCGACTCGTTCACCTTCAAAGTCATCGAAGAAAACCGCGTGGTCGAGCCAACAAATTCCGCAATCTTTTGATCGACACTGATATTGCCTTCGGGAAAACTAGCGGCAACATGCGGTCGAATACCACTAAGCAACACAGGCACACCTTTGTGCCCACCAGTGTTCCCGTGATCAAGATTCGAGAACACCGTAAAATCCTGCCGATGCTTCTCCAGCGGCTTGAGTGTTCCTGGCAAATCGTAGCTCTCGCCCGCTTGTTCTTCGCTCGGAAAGAACGCGTTGCGATAAACGCCGTAGTTATTCGACAAGCAAACAAAACGTTTCACTCGCTCGGTCTTCTCGGCGGCAAGCCCCCAAGGCCCCATCGCTTCCAACATCGGCAACGCAATGGCAACACCAGCCCCACGAAGAAAGCTACGGCGATTTATTGAAGAACGCATAACTGCATGCTCGCTATTTGGATTAGGCAAAACTCAGTGGATCAAGTGTACCACACGACCAAGTTCGATTCATGTTGCTTTGATTACCGACGAGCTCACGCAAACGCTGCTCTGAGCATGGCGAGGCTCTTGGGGATGGCTGTGCGATAATCTTCCTTGCCTTCGAACTCGAGTGAAATCCAGCCTTTGTAATCGTGCTTCTTCAGCATCTTAGCGATGCGGTCGTAGTCGAGGTCCAGCTCGTACCACTGTCCGCCACCGTAGTAAGTCTTGACTTGCACAAACTTCGTCTTCGGTGCGAGCTTCTCGAGTTTCTCGTACGGGTCTTCAAGAAAGTTGCCCGTGTCCAGAGTCACTTGCAGCCAAGGCGAGTTGACCGCATCAACGATTCGCATCACACCTTCGGGGGTGAGTCCGAGGCCCCAGTGATTCTCAAGCCCCATGACGACGCCGCACTTCTCTGCTGTGGGCAGGCACTTCTTGAAGCTCTCGATCACCCAAGGAAACGCGTCGTCATCAGTGTACCCGTCCAGCGGCGGCTCGATCCCCCGATTCGCCATCAAGGTGTCGAAGTTCTTGCTGGTTCCCCAACGTCCCGTGTTGACTCGCATAGTCGGAATGCCCAGCCGGTAACATAGCTCGATCTGAGAAATCGTCAGATCAACATTTCGTTTTCGCTTCTCAACGTCAGGCGTGACAAAGCCTTGATGAGTGGACATGCCACACAAGGGCAATCCCAACTGGAATGCGTGTCGCTTCATCGCTTGCAGAGCGGAATTGCTGAGTAGCTCGTTCTGTGAAATCTGATACAACAACAATTCGACGCCATCAAAACCCATCTCGGAAGCGATGTCGATGCAACGATGGATGTCGCGCAAGTGCTGATTTCGAAATCGCCAGAGCGAATACGTTGACAAAGCGATCGGGTTCGGTCGTCGGCCAGGCTTCTCGGGTGAGACAGCCTTGTCCTCGCCAAACGTCGCCTTCGGATCACTCAAAATCGAAGCCGCACCTACGGCACTAGCCGCGCCAGCCAAGAAACAACGACGATCAATCGACATAGTATTCTCCATGAAATGTGGTTGGCAGGAGAACACGATCATAGTGCAGTGAACTGACGAGTGCGATAGCCACCGCTGAGGATTGTTCTGGCCGAAAATCCTGCTTTGATGTCGTCCTGTCGTAGTCAAAGTGACTCAAGTTAATCCACCGATATTCTCGCATGTCAGTGAATTGATACGATGAGCGGCACGCTGGCGAAGCGATGAACAAATGCGATATCATGGCGTGCTCGACGCGTTGCCGTCTTTTAGTTCAGCAATACACGATGGCCCAACTACGCGTTTTCACGGAACACAATTCTCTTGGTGGAAATGATGACTCAACGTAGAACGCATTTGTTGTTTGGTTCGAAGATTCTCTTTTTGCTCGTAGCTTTTGCAACATTCACAACGCAAATCGCTAACGCCGAGGCCCTCAAGCTTCGGAAGGGCGATCGTATTTGCCTCGTCGGCAATGCCCTGGGCGAGCGGATGCAGCATGAGAATCACTTTGAGGCGTTGTTGCATCAGCAGTTTGCTGACTTGCAGTTAGTGGTTCGCAATCTGTGCTTTCCTGGTGATGAGCCTCACGAGCGGATTCGGTCTGAGAACTTTGGCTCGCCCGATGATCATCTGAAGCACAGCAAGGCCAGCGTCGTCTTGTTCTTCTTCGGGTACAACGAATCCTTTGCCGGCGCGAGGCGAGTGGATCAGTTTGCTGATCATTTGAAGAAGCTCGTTGCGGAAACCAAAGCGCAGAATTACAGCGGCAACGGAGCTCCGAAGATCGTGTTAGTTTCACCGATCGCGTTCGAGAACACTGGCAACGCGCACTTGCCCGACGGTGCCGACCACAACAAACGGCTGAAGGCCTACACCGATGCCATGTCGGCGGTTGCCAGCGAAACGAGCGTTGGATTCGTCGACTTGTTCACGCCGACGAAAGCTCTGTTCGAAAAAACAGATCAACAACTCACATTGAACGGCTGCCATTTGAACTCGGTCGGGTACAAGGCACTCGCACCGATCTTGATGAAGGGGCTCTTCGGCAAATCACCAGCGAAAGTCGACACGGCCGTCAAAGCCGAGATCGACAACAAGAACTTCCACTGGTGGCATCGCTATCGCGCCGTGAACGGCTACTCGATCTACGGACGCCGAGGCCTGGCCGGATCGGACGGGACTTACAACAACCGTCAGGTGATGGAACGCGAACGAGCCATCTTGGACCAAATGTGTGCCAATCGAGACCAACGCATCTGGGCGATTGCTTCGGGCGAGACGGTTTCGCGTGCCATCGACGACAGCAACACCTTGCCTTTCATCAATCCAAAGACCAACGTTGGCGGAGCGAACGACCCCAACCGCAAGCGTGGCAAGTTGGGCTCGCTGGATTACTCACCCGCCAAGGAACAACAGAAGAAATTCAAGCTGGCACCGGGTTACGAAATCAACCTGTTCGCTTCGGAAGAACAATTCCCCGAGCTGGCGAATCCCGTGTCCTTGAACTTCGATAACAAAGGCCGCCTATGGGTCTCGACCATGCAGTCTTACCCGCACTGGAAGCCGAAGAGCAAACTGGACGACAAAGTCCTGATCTTCGAGGACAACGATAACGACGGCGACGCCGACAAATGCATCGTCTTCGTCGACGGCCTTCACCAACCGACGGGCTTCGAGATCGGCCGCGGCGGTGCCTACATCGCTCAGCAGCCAGACATCCTGTTCGTCAAGGACACCGATGGCGACGACGTGGCCGATGTTCGCATCCGACAGCTCGTCGGCTTCGATTCCGCGGACTCGCACCACGGCATCGCGGCGTTCGAGTGGGGACCTGGCGGCGGCTTGTACTTCCAAGAGGGCACATTCAAGTTCTCACAGGTCGAGAGCCCTTATGGCTTGACCCGCATGCACGAAGCCGGCGTCTGGCGATTCGATCCGCGAACGCACGAGTTCGGCATTCACGTTTCGATGGCTTTTGCGAATCCTTGGGGTCACGTGTTCGACCGTTGGGGGCAGAACTTCATTGCGGACGCCTCGCCTGGCTTCAACTACTGGGCGGCACCAATCTCGGGCCGCATGGATTATCCGCTCAAGCATCCGGGCGGCTCACAACACCGCCGAATCGCGCAGCAGACCGGTGGCGATCCCAAGTACCGCCACAAGAACTGGATTGTGAAACGCACGCGTCCATCCGCCGGGTGCGAGTTAGTCTCGAGCCGACACTTCCCGCCGGAAGCTCAAGGAAACTATCTGTTGTGCAACTGCATCGGCGATCGCTCGGTCTTGCAACACACGGTGGTCGAGGAAGGCTCGGGCTTCTTCGGCAAAGAAATCACGCCACTGGTCTTTTGTGAAGATGGGAACTTCCGTCCAATCGACATTCAGTTCGCACCGGACGGCTCGCTGTTTATCGTCGACTGGCACAACGCACTGATTGGCCACTTGCAGCACAACCTGAGAGACCCCAATCGCGATCACAGCCACGGTCGCATCTGGCGTGTCACTTACAAAGGTCGCGACTTGGTCAAGCCGCCGAAAATCGACGGCGCACCGATCGCCGATTTGCTCGAGCTACTAAAGGCTCCGGAAGATCGAACACGCTACCGTGCTCGCCGCGAGCTGGCTCAGCGCGATTCGAAGGAAGTCATGACCGCCGTCGAGAAATGGACGGCCGCGTTGGACAAGAGCGACAAACAATACGAACACAACTTGCTGGAATCGCTTTGGCAACATCAAACTCAAAACGTCATCGACGAAGCACTTCTCAAGCAACTCCTCAACGCCAAAGCTCACCGAGCCCGCGCTGCGGCCGTTCGCGTGTTGTCGTTCTGGTTGCATAAGGTCAAGGACCCGCTGCCAATGCTGCAGAAATCAATCAACGACAAACACGGGCGAGTCCGCTTGGAGACCGTTCGAGCCCTAAGTCACCTCGGCGGCGAAGACGCGATCGAGACGGCGTTGAACGTGCTGGAACACGACATGGATGACTACCTGCAGTACACGCTCGATGAAGCTATGCGGCAGTTGGAGCGATGATAACGCTTGTCGTGTGGAATCTAACTCCGTAAGAAATGCGCGCAGTGCGCTCATCTTCGTAGCCTGACTCGCCGAGTCGGGCCGAGAATGCCCGACTCGGAGAGTCAGGCTACGTTGTCGCGGCTTAGCCGCTAAGACAAAGGGAATTGCCAGCAAATTATCGTAAGAACCATGTCAAAACAACTCATCATCACCGCCGTCTTACTAACCGCTTCGTCGCTGCAAGCTCAACACGACCATGATCATGGGGATGGCGAAAAGAAGCCTGTGCAAAGGCCCCGTGTCTTCTTGGACAAGAGTCCGCGGATCGTCGAATACCAGCTCAAACGGCTCGACAACGAACGCTTACTTTTGGTTGAGCGAAAGACGGATGACGCCAAGTACAAACCGGTGTACTCGGCGATCCTGACTCGCGAGGGCATGTCGCCGCAATATCGTGAAGAAGCTCTCAAGGCGCTGGTGACATTGAATAAATCGAGCAACGTCAGGGAACTGTTCGCTGCATTGAAGAAGCTAAAGGGCGACGGTGCTCAGCAACAACGCACCAGCCGACAGTTGGCAGCGATGTTGTTGTCGATCTCTGGCAAAGACCTCGAAAGCGAACTGCTGACGCTGAATGCGGAATTCGAAGGCGACAGTCGCCGCATTCGATCTGTCGCAACCGCGGCGCTCATATCAGCGGGACATTCCACGGTAACGTTCAAACGAGCCGCTGATGCCGGCGACGAAGCATTAGTCGATTGGCTGCGAGCCATCGAACTAGTGCCATCACCTGAAGGCCGCAATCAACAACGAAAGTTCGTCGATGGCGTGATGACTGATGTCTATTCACCAGATGTCGTCAAAGCCGCCATCCGCGCGATTGGCTTTATTCCGGAACAACAAGAACACTCGTTCAACCGCGTCGCCGCTTTCGTTGAAAACAAAGACCTGCGAGACACCGCGGTGCAAACATTGCTGCGGATTCCTCAAAAGTCTCGTCCTGCCAAGACTGCGGCAGATCTAGTGGAGACGCTAACGAAGATCGCCGAGTCGACGCCACCAGCGAAACGCACAACGGATCAATTCATCGCATCCATGCAATTGGCCGATCAGTTGCTGGCGCGAATTCCCGTAGATCAATCACGCGTTTACCGAAAACGGCTCAGCGAAGTCAGCGTGCGAGTCGTCGTGATTCACACAGTTGAAGAAGAGATGCGTTACGACGTTCCTTTCTTTACCGTCGAGGCCGGGCGACCCGTGCAAATCGTGCTGAAGAACGAAGACCTCATGCCTCACAACCTCGTCATCACGGCCAACGGAGCACTGAAGGAAGTCGCCGACTTGGGACTTGCCCTGGGACCGAATCCAGGTTTTCAAGGAAAGCCCTACGTGCCCAAGTCCGACAAAGTGCTGTTCGCTACAGGCATGGTCCCGACGCTCAAAAGCGAGCGGCTGACATTCGACGCACCGTCGGAAGCGGGCGAGTACCCATTCGTCTGCACGTTCCCGCGCCACTGGATGCGGATGTACGGAGTCATGGTTGTGGTCAAGGACTTGGATGCTTGGCTCAAAAACCCGGTCAAACCGAAAGACCCCATCGGCAGCAATCGAAGTTTCGTCCAATCATGGAAGCCCAACGATTTGAAAGACGAGCTAGAAACAGGACTCCGCGGCCGCATGCCGTTGATCGGACAAAAGATCTTCACCGAGGCCACATGTGCTCAATGTCATAAGATCAAAGGCCAAGGCGGCGCCGTCGGCCCCGATTTGACCGAAGTCTTCAAACGCTGGAAAGGCGACCGCTTCGCCGTACTGCGCGAAATCCTCGAGCCCTCACACCGCATCGATCCGAAATACGCTGTGCGGGTAATTCGAACTTTCGATGGCAAGCCGATTTCCGGCATCGTGCTCAGCGAGACAAAAGAGTCGATCTCAATCTTAGACAACCCCGAGGCCAAGAAGCCAACGGTAATCCTCAAGGATGACATCGACGAAATGCTAAAAACGTCGAAGTCGATGATGCCAAAAGCGCTGCTTGATCGATTCACGAAAGACGAAATCTTCGAGCTGCTGGCGTACTTGGAATCGCTTTCGAAGTAGCGACGCCTAACGGTACTCTAGAAACACGACCGATGTGTCGTCGTGTCGTCCGGATCCTTCAGTGAAGGCTTCCGAGTCATCAAAGAGGGCTTGCATGGCGTCGACCAACGGAAGCTCGACGGACCGTTTCATCGTCTCAATGATGCCATCGATCCCAAACTGATTGTGGCGGCCCGGTTTGCTTTCGGGAAATGCCTCTTCCAACCCATCAGTGCAAAGCAACAGACGCGAATTGCCCGGCAAGTGTGACGTATACGTGTCGTATTCGATGCCTTCCATGATCGCCAACGGCAAGCCGCCAGCGTCTTCTGGCCCAAGAACAGTCACCTCGCCAGTTGCCAGATCTTGCAACATCGGTGCTGGATGACCGGCCGAGGTCCACTGAAGCTCGCACGTACCTGTATTCAAGATGGCATAGAGCATCGTGATGAAACCGCCTTCGTCATTCACGACACCTTGTTCCGTCAAGTGATCATTGATCGCCGCAACGAACTCGGCCGTCTCTGTATAAGACTGCGTGCGAATCATGCGAACCAACGTGTGCATTGTCATGATCGACATTGCGGCTTTCATGCCGTGACCGGACGCGTCGCCAACCAGCAAAACGATGTGCTTTTCGTCCAGACGAAAGACATCGTAATAATCGCCGCCGGCCATGGTGACGGCCTTGTCACCGACAACTTGAATTTGCGACGGCTCATAGCGGGCGCAGATCGAGTAGCCTTCGGGCGCATCGATGCTGGCAGGAATCACCGATTCTTGCAGCTTGCGGACGGATTCCACCTCTTCACGCAAACGCTGAGCCACCTCACGCTCGCGCTGAGCGGTCACGGCTTCAAGCGTGCTCTCAAGGACGGCCTGCAGCATAAACATGTAGTCGCCACCGGAATCGCGGAGCACGTAACTGCTCATTCCCTGAGTCATAAAGCGGATGACACGAATGATTTCCTGTGCGTCGCAAGCACCCACGATCGACATATTGGGGCGTCGACGAATCGCCTCCGCGAAAAGCTCGAAGGCACCATCGGGGTCGGGCAAGTTTATCGACATCAACGCGATATCGAATTGATTATCGCCTTCGATTTCGGCCCGAAAAGCATCACCGCCAACCGCAACAGTCACATCGTTGTCGTCGATGCCGAGATACATGCAAATCAGATCCGATTCCGATTCGATGTCCCACCCGACCAAAATACGCATCGTGTTTGCCCAAAAATCCGAAAGTCAAGAATCTGCGAGATCTGCTACGATAACGCATCCGACCGCGAATTGGGAGTGAGCGTGCGGGCATGCATCGAGAAGATCGTCAACACGCTCCAAGTCGCTAAGACGCCAGACCGTGGCAATCAATACGCGAAGACTTCCACGCTTAGGCGAGCGTCGTTGCGTTCGAGCTTCTGCCGCGAGCGTCTTTCAACGCGTCAATCATCGGGGCGGCATATATAGACTGCATTTGCTACGATGGCGGAATACTATCGAACCTACATCATGAACAAATTCGCTAATGTCAGAAGAAAGTCATCCGAACCAAGCCGCTGAGGTCGCGACTGAAGACGGTTCCGAGAACGCGATTGCAGACGAATCCAAGACACCGCGATTTCGCTGGGAGCTTGGATTGGCGATCGTGATTCTTGGTATCTTTGCCGAACTATTTGTCGTCAACCGCTATTCCGAAGGCCGAGACATACGCTTTGGGGGGACATACCAAGTCTTCTTTTCCGTGTATGTGGTGCTTCCGTCCACGATTCTGTTATTGGGAATCTGGTGGCTGTTGCTTTCGGGACTACGTTGGTCAACACGCCTGATCGGCACGGCAGTCGCCGTCGTTCTTGTGGGTTCACTGCTGGCCATGTTTCGCTTCGAGGGCTTCGAAGGCGACATGATCCCGCGTTGGACCTGGCGGCTTGAGAGTTCGGGCGACGAGCGGCTCCAGGAGTTTCTGACAAATCTTTCTTCCGCCTCCAATGGAAACGGTGCTGACACTGCAAACGAGACAGACGTCGCTTCGCCACCATCGAATCAACCGTTGAATGTCAATGACGGCGATTGGCCGAACTTCCGTGGGACCAATTGGGATAGCACAACGAACCAAACAAAGCTCAGCCGCGATTGGCCATCGTCACCGCCCGAGCTAGTTTGGAAGCACCCCAGTGGCGTGGGTTGGTCTTCTTTCGCTGTGGTTGATGGGTTGGTCTTCACGCAGGAGCAACGCAAGGAAGACGAAGTCACGGTTTGCTACGATCTCAACACCGGCAATCAAATCTGGTCTCACGAAGAAGAGATCCGGTTTATCGAAAGTCTCGGCGGTGACGGACCTCGATCAACACCAACAGTGTACGATTCTCGAATTTATACATTAGGTGCTACTGGAATCTTGCAATGCCTGGAGGCTCGCACGGGCGAGCGAGTCTGGTCAGCCGACATCTTAGAGGACGCCGACGCTCTCAATTTGCAGTGGGCCATGGCGGGATCGCCTTTGATTGTTAACGATTGGGTGATCGTGAATCCCGGCGGCATCGAGGGCTCGTCGATAGCCGCTTATCATCGATTGACGGGCAAGAAGGTCTGGTCCAGTGGAGATTCGGCCGCCTCGTACAGCACTGCACAGATCGCGGACATCGCAGGCACACAAACGATCGTGATCTACGACGGCGATGGAGTGACGGGCTACGCTCTTGCTGATGGCAAAAAGCTATGGGCCTTTCCTTGGACGAACCAACCAAAAATCAACGCGGCCATGCCCTTTATCGACGGCAACAAAATCCTCGCGGGAACAGGTTACGCTACAGGCAGCATAAGGTTCGAGGTCCGCAACGACGGGGACGAGTGGGTGACCACGACTCTCTGGAAGTCGCGATTTATGAGACCCAAGTTCAACGATTTCTTAGTGAAAGACGGTTTCGTTTTCGGATTGGATGAGGGCATCATGGCTTGTATCGATTTAGAAACAGGTAAACGTCAATGGAAACGCGGCCGTTATGGATACGGTCAACTGTTGCTCTCGAACGATTTGATCATTGTGCTGAGTGACAAGGGCGAGCTAGTGTTGCTCGAAACAAACTCGAAACAACACAAGGAGCTTGGTCAGATTGAAGCGGTCGAGGGCAAGACGTGGGCTCACCCGGCGCTCGTCCGCGACCTGATCTTGATCAAGAGTGAACTTGAAACAGCCTGCTATCGACTTCCGCTGGCTGAGCATTAGCCACTCGTACTAGAATCCCGGCCTTTGCGAAAAGCCGGGATTCTGAAACGTCACCGATTACTACCTATTCGGACCTTACCATGCAAAGCTTCCCGATTTTCCAATGTCTTTTCGCGACAATTCTTTTGGTCAACGTCACGTGGGCTCAGCACGATCCGCAGCGGAATGCTGTCCGCCTGATTGCTGCTGGCAATTACGACAAGGCGACTAAAGAAATTGGTAAGGGCGAGGAACACTACGAAACCAGCTTTGTCAAAATGCTGCTGGCATTGAAACAAGGTCAGATCGAAACGGCGGTGGCTCATGCCGACGAGGCTCTCAAGGCAGGCATGCCGTTCGGGCGGCTTGTCGCTGGACCTCGGCCGGATTTGAAACCGCTCTACTCGACCGACCAGTTCAAAAAGTGGGCCGCCGATCACTCGAAGCTGAAGTTGCTACACGGACCGATGCTTGGAGCCGTCACGGATTCGGGTGCCTCGATATGGTTGCGGACGGCGCAGGCGGCAAAGGTCAAGATTCAAGTTTCCGTCGGCGACAAAGCAATTGAGACGATCGAGCAACTCACTTCGGACAAGTCCGACTTCACAGCAGTTTTTCGTCTCAAGAAGTTGCAGCCTTCAACAGCCTACGACTACCAAGTCGTCATCGATGGTCAGACCGTTCCAACTAAAGGAACGACCATTCGTACATTTGCCGCGAAGGGTGAAGCGTCCAAATTCAATGTTGGCTTCGGCGGCGGCGCCGGCTACGTCCCCAAATGGGAGTACATGTGGAATACAATTTCTGCGTTGAAGCCGGACGCTTTCTTGATGCTGGGGGACAATGTCTACATCGATGACCCAACCGAAGCGTTGACCAACCGGTACTGTTATTATCGCCGGCAGTCTCGCCCCGAGTGGCGTCAGTTTGTGGCTGGCACCAGCATGTTCGCAATTTACGATGACCACGACTTTGGGATGAACGATTGTGTTCCCGGCCCGGAGATCGAATCGCCGCCGTGGAAGCGAACGGTTTGGAACACTTTCCGGCAGAATTGGGTGAATCCGTATTACGGTGGTGGGGAAAAGCAACCCGGCTGCTGGCATGATTTCACCATCGGAGACGTTCACTTCATTCTTCTTGACGGCCGCTACTATCGAACTCGCAAGCCAACGCCAAGTATGTTGGGCCCCGTCCAAAAGAAATGGCTGTTCGAGACGTTGAAGAAATCCAAGAGCACGTTCAAGGTCTTGTGCTCACCGGTGCCGTGGACCAAGGGTATCAAACCGGGAAGCCGCGACCCGTGGGATGGCTATGCCGAAGAACGCGAAGAGGTCTTTCGTTTCATCGAGGATAACCGTATCGAGGGCCTGTTCCTTGTCGCTGCCGACCGACATCGGACCGACTTGAGAATCACGAAGCGTCCCAACGGTTACGATTTGTATGAGTTTGAAAGCTCGAAGCTAACCAATCGTCACACCCACGGCGTCGTGAAGACTCCTGGCTTGGTGTGGGGCTACAACAAGACATGCTCGTTCGGATGGATGGAGTTCGACACGACTGCTGACGATCCGAAAGTTCAATTCATAGCGATCACGATCGATGGCGAGCGCGTGCATACGGCCGAACTGCGGCGAAGTCAGTTGCGATCCCGAGGGAATTGATGCCCAATTCAATGTTTAGCCCGCAGCCGAAGGCGAAGTTTAGATGTTTCCTCGCGTTCGGCTACGGGTTAAACTATTGATGAGCTATTGGATGTATTCATCCAGCGTTTCGCAGATGCGCTGTGCTGCGTTGCCGTCGCCGTAGGGATTCTCGGCGTGAGCCATCTTGGCGTATGCGGCGGGGGGCATCCAGCAGATCGGTTGCCGCTTGAACGATCGCGTCTCGTTCCGTTCCGGCATCGATGGCGTTCGGTCGTGTCGCGCATCACCAGAACTGGTTTACCCAAGGTTGGTGCATCTTCTTGTACGCCACCAGAATCCGTCAGGATCAATGTCGAGCGATCCATTAAGGCGACGAAAGGCAAGTAGCTCTGTGGCGGAATCAAATGCAGATTGTCCAAGCCATCGAGCAAGCGAAACACGGGC
>PBMZ01000151.1 GCA_002722955.1 Planctomycetaceae bacterium
AACAACCTTCGCCCGCAGTACCGCGTGAGCAATTGGAGTCGTTCGCCATCGAGTACGTGATGGATCAAACTGGCTATCCACAAGAGATGGTCGAGTTGGACGTTGACTTAGAAGCGGACTTGGGAATCGACAGCATCAAGAAAGCACGGCTCTTGGGGGAGATTTCCGAGCACTTCGAGCCAGGCTTCTTGAGCGATGAAGTAGGTAACCTCTCGCTTGACGATTTCCCAACGCTGACCAGCATCGTCGATTTCATCAGCGAGAAATCTGGTAGTGCTGCAACTCCCGCAGCAAAGCCCGTGACAGCAGCACCTCAAGTCGCGGTAGCACCCGTCATTCAAGCCTCGGCAGTGCCTGCAACACCTCCGCCGAGCACAACAAACTTAGATTCCGCATCGCTAACAGCCTTCATGATCGAATATGTGGTCGATCAAACCGGTTACCCGGAAGACATGGTCGAGATGGACATCGATCTGGAAGCGGACCTCGGTATCGACAGCATCAAGAAGGCACAATTTCTTGGCGAGATGTCCGAACAGTTCGAGTTAGATTTCCTCAGCGAACAAGTGGGCGACCTATCGCTCGACGATTTTCCAACGTTGCAGCACATGCTCGACTTTGTATTAAGCAGCGGCGGTCAAAATGCAGAGCCAGTCATTCCTAATGCTGAGACGACAAACGCACAAGCACCTGTCGCCAAGCCAACTGCGGCACAATCCGCTCCCGCATCCGCGCCAGCAACACAAGCGTCAGCATCATTGGATTCTAGAGCACTGACATCCTTCATGATCGAATACGTCGTCGATCAGACAGGATATCCCGAGGAGATGGTCGAGATGAATGTCGACCTGGAAGCGGACCTTGGCATCGACAGTATCAAGAAGGCACAACTCTTGGGCGAACTGTCTGAGAGCTTCGAACTTGATTTTCTTAGCCAGCAAGTCGGCGACCTGTCGTTGGATGACTTCCCAACGCTGCAATCGATCTTAGATTATTTGATGTCTCAGGGCGCTCCGTCGGAAGATCGCTCCACGCAGCTTCAAGAAAACATTGCCTCACAGCTTCCCGAAACAGTTTCCACAACAGTGAATGCTGCCCCAGCAGTTGCATCAGCATCAACAACGGAGTCTTCGAGCCTCGACCGTGAACAGTTGAAAGCGTTCATGATCGAATATGTCGTCGATCAAACGGGCTACCCCGAAGATTTGGTCGAGATGGATGTCGATTTGGAAGCGGACCTTGGCATCGACAGCATCAAGAAGGCACAGCTCCTTGGCGAGTTATCCGAACAGTTCGAGTTGGATTTCTTACACCAGCAAGTTGGTGAACTATCGCTAGACGATTTCCCAACACTCGATGCAATCCTGGATTACTTGCTAAGCCAGTCTGGTGAGAGCACGCCCTCGACCGCACCGACAACATCGGTTCAAGTCGTCGCCGAATCAACGTCCGAACCTGCACCAGCTGCCATCAAGAATCGCATCGCCGAGCACTTCCCATCCGAGTCGTCTCCCTTAGAGATCATGGAAAGCGCAGGCACCCCGTATGAGATCGGCTATCAACACGGTCAGAAATATGGCGAGTGCATCGATCAAATCATCGACTCACACGTGAATTACTGGGGTCCGAAACTCGCCGAGATGCCCGTTTTGGATGAAGCGTTATTGAGTCCAGAGATTTACTTTGGATCCGATGAGCTTGCCGAACTTCGAGGCATGGCTGATGGCATGAACAACGAGTTGGAACGTCTCATTGCCCACAACTTAGGGCTTTATCACGCGTACGTTCCCGGCTGTTCGCAAATCGCGATAACTCGAAGTTACCACGCTGGAGGTGAACTCTTACACGGAGTCAATGAAGATTCAGCCTTGGCCATGAAGCTCCGCGACATGATTCGTCGTTTCGTTCACATTCGTCGACCGATTGGCAAGATCCCGCATGTTGTCTTCAGTGCGTCGGGACAGATGGCGGGCGTCAACGGCATGAATGCTCATGGTTTGGCGATCAGCAGTACGAACTTGGCGGATCGAGCCGGCCGCGAACATTCGCTGGGATTAGTTCACACCGTAATCGTCAAGCGGCTTTTGGAAGAGGCCACTGACATTGAGTCTGCGGTTTCGATGCTAGAATCGCTTCCCAAGAGTGCCGCGTGCAGTATCTGCATCAGCGATCATCGTACTGACTCGATTTGTTATGTCGAGTACGACGGCAAATCGACGAAAGTCCGCCGAGCGTTGGATCATTGGATGTCGACAAATCACTGTCATCTACATTCTCCAAACGGCGAAGTTCCCGAGCACTCGCAATATCGTCTCGAGCGATTGCATGAGCTTTTCGGAAGCTCCAACGGCAGTGGCTTCAAAGCCATCGACTTGCAAAATGCATTGCGTGATCGATTCGATCGTGGGCGAGGACGCGTGACGCCACATCCAACGATGAACACGATTCGGCGTGTCGACAATCAAATCAGCGCGGTGATGAGACCAGCCAGCGGCGAGATCTGGGTCACTCCCGGTCCCATGCACAAGGATCATGCGGACGAGTTCTACAAGGTCGACGTTAGCGACTTGATGAAATCATCTGCAAGCAGCTCGCGGTCGAACGGAAGTCTTTCCGTCGCGACCGATGTTGAACAAAAGGAGAGCCGCAAGGATGCGGCAACTTTTTCTGAGGCTTCTGTCGCCGATTTGCCCTCTGAGTCCAGCCGTGTAATGAAACGTTGGACAATGAAATCCGTTCCCGCACCGTTGGCAGAGAATGGCGATGTGATGGAGGGAGCGGCTGTCATCGTTGGTAACAGCGATGCGGCCGAGATGCTGGCAAAACGCATTGGTGCCGCTGGGACGCACGTATATCCACTGTCAGACCACTTACCGTTAGAACAAACGATCACTGATCTTGATCGGCTATTGGAATCGCAACCCGTTTGGAATTTGCTGATGATCGGTCAAGCCGATGCCAATGCTGAAACGGCTGACTCGGACGAACTGTATAAACTGTTCGAAATCTGCCGTCATTGGATCGAGAGTGTCGAAAAGGTTGGCAAAATCTCTCACGCCACGTTGACCGCAACAACTCAAATGGGTGGCGATCTGGGCTTTAACGACGAATGCAACAACGCGGCCGGTGGAGCAATCACAGGATTGTTCAAAGGCATTCGCCGCGAGTATCCCGATTTGCGAGTCACCGTCGTCGATACCAGCGCCAATGAAGAGGCAAGCAACATTGCATCTGCCGTCTACGGCGAGTTAACACACGGCTCCGGCCCGCTAGAAGTCGCTTATCGCAACGGCGACCGCCACGTCGTCCAAGCCACTCCGATCCCCGCTTTCACCTATTCCCGCCGAGGCATCACTTGCGGAAGCACCTGGGTTGTGACAGGCGGCGCACGCGGCGTTACGGCCGTTGTGGCCAGGGAGTTGGGTAAACGATTTGGATTGAAGTTGCATCTGTTGGGCTCCAGCCAGCCGCCGCAAATCGATCCGGCGTGGCGTGATTACTCCGAGGAACAACTGAAGCAACTCAAGCGGACAGTTATACAGCAAGCTCGCGCGGAGGGAAAACATCCCGCGAAGACATGGAGCCAAACGGAACGCGCCATCGAGATCGATCGAACATTGCGGCAATTCGCCAACGACGGCGTCGATGCAACTTACCACGCATGCGATGTTTCGAATTGCGCTTCGTTAGCATCGGTGTTGAATGCGATCCGCTCACAACACGGCGAGATTCATGGCGTGATTCACGGTGCTGGTGTTGAAGCGGCGTGCAAGTTTGTTCGCAAGAAAGAAGACCACGTGCGATCGACGTTGTCCGTCAAGATTGATGGTGCAGCGCACTTGATCGAGTTGACTCGTAACGATCCTCTCGAGTTCTTTGTCGGCTTCGGATCAACAAGCGGTCGTTTCGGCGGACTGGGGCAAACCGACTATTCAATGGCGCAAGACATGCTGGTCAAGATGTGTCAGAAGCTGCGGCACGAGCGTCCCGGTTGTCGGTGCTTCGGTGTGCATTGGCCAGCTTGGGGCGATGTTGGCATGGCTGTTCGGCCAGAGAGCAAGATTGCCCTTGAAGCTAGTGGTATGCAATTCATGCCGTCGATGGAAGGTGCCGCTCACATGATCGATGAACTAACGATCGAGGCGGATAACGGTGAGGTGTTGTTCCTGGATGGCTCGAACTTCTTGGATACCGACCAAACCATGAAGGCGTCACCTTGGACAAGTGTCGCTGTCAAGAAGCCGATCGCTGATGACCAAAGCGTCAACCACTTTCCAATCCTGACTGAGGTCCGTGAGCAACAAGCCGGGCAACGGTTGATCGCCGGTATTGATCTCGACCCAACAAGTGACGTTTTTCTGACGCAGCATTTGGTCCGGAACAAGCCGATGCTGCCGATCGTTGTTGGCATCGAAGCCATGATGGAAACCGCTTTATTGGCTTGCCCCGATCATTCGATCGAATGTGTCTCGAAAGTTGAGATTCCTCGTGGTTTCCGATTCTTGAAAGATGACCCGCAAACAGCGCGTGTCGAAGTCGAGGTCGACGGTAATGTCGCCAAGTGTCAGTTTCTCGACGACAAGAGAGGCCGTGTTTATCAATCGTGCGAAGTCCAAATGTCGCCGACACCAGTCACCTTGAGCGAGCCCGATCCAGGGAACTGCAAATTCGAGCTAATCCCAATGATCTGGCGCGACGACTTGGACATTTACCACGGTCCGCCATTCCGACTGTTGAACGGTTTCATGCATCAAATGAATGGCGGCTGGGGTGCTCTGACAGCGACGGAGGTTGATGAAATCGGTGCCAACCGTGACGGCGACGCTTGGCAGATTCACGCCCCAGCGTTGGACTCATGCATGGTGTGTTGTGGCGTGTTCGTATCATTGATGTTCGACATGCGAGTCGAGATACCTCACAGCATCGACGAACTGCGTTTCGGTCGATTACCTCACACGGGTGAGAACTGTCGCATTCGATTCCACTTTGGCGAACACAACGAAAAGCACACTTCACACGACTTCAGCTTATTTGGCGAGAACGGCGATTTGCTCATCAGAGTCAGAGGTTATCGCAGCGTTCGTATCACATAGATTCACAATCCCTCAACGTTGCAATCAACATGGATTGGTCCATCAACATTCAGTCACGCTGCAAGCTGCGACGCGTTGCCTCTGAGCAACTGTGTCTGCACTGGCTGCACGAATTGGAATACGAACACTACACATCGATCAACCACGCCAATCGTCGCGAGGCGTTCTTGTTCGGCCGCGTTGTTGCAAAGAGGCTAATCGTAGAAGACGAGAGTCTTGCCAGCCGCGAAATCAACAAAGCCACCCAGATCTATATCTCCTCCCGCGATGGAATGGGGCGAGCTGTCCGGCCAACGGTCATGATTGACGGCCGATTGCAGCCGATCGAGTTGTCAATTTCTCACTCGGACCAGTCTGTCATGGCAATTGCCAGACGAGGGAATCAAGTTCGTTTGGGAGCAGACATTCAGACAATTAGCTCGAACCCGAACAGCCAATTGCGTCTCTGGTTAACAGAAAAGGAAAGAGCCAACATCGGCCACAATGACAGCAACGCTGTAAAGACGTGGGCTTTGAAAGAGGCCGTTTATAAAGCAATCAACAACGGAGAACGGTTCCAGCCTCACCAGATCGAGGTCTTGAACGAGGACGGCCGGTACCAATGTCGTGTCCGTGGCCAGGAGTTATTGGATACGACATTATCCGTCCGCCAGCACGAAGATGAATTCGTCGCGGTCGCCGTTGTTAAGAAAAGGTAGGTATTGGGGAACACTAATCTTCGCTAATCGACGCTAATGAATATCTTGCTTCAAGACCAACATTAGTGTGAATTAGCGAAGATTAGCGCTCCTCAAAGCACAACGAGTTCAAGAACATGATCGACTTAACTGGAAAAGTAGCACTGGTTACGGGTGGCTCGCGAGGAATCGGGCGAGCTACGGCACTCAAGTTGGCGGAAGCCGGCTGCGACGTAATCGTCAATTACGTGACCTCTCGAAAAGCCGCCGATCAAGTTGCCGAAGAGATCGTCAGCATGGGCCGTCGAGTGGCCTTGGTGAAAGCCGATGTCAGCGAGCAAGACGATGTGTGCTCGATGATGGAGTTTATCTCTGAGACATTCGGACGGCTTGACATCCTCGTCAGCAACGCAGCAACCGGCGGATTTCGCCCGCTACTCGTAACAACGGCGAACAACTTTGAAGCTGCGATGAATACGAATGTGCGAGCACTGATCTTTCTGGTGCAATCGGCTGTGCCTCTGATGGAACAATCATCAGGTCGAGGTAAGATTGTTGCTGTCTCGAGCCATGGCTCTCACACAGCGCTTCCGATGTACGGGATTATCGGCGCATCCAAGGCCGCTCTGGAAAGCGCCATGCGACACTTCGCATTGGAGTTGGGAGACCGCGGCTTCAATGTTAACGTCGTTCAAGCCGGCTTGGTCGAGACCGATTCAACTCGCCTGATCCCAAACTCGGACGAAATGTTCGCCGGTCGTCGAACCAAAACGATGATGGGCGACCGCGATTTAGAAGCTTCCGATGTCGCCGACGCGATCTTGTACCTTTCCAGCCCCTTTAGTGATTTGGTACAAGGCCAAACACTGATCGTCGACGGCGGCGCCGCAATCCACGTTTGAATGGAATCGTGATGATTAAGATTGTTGACTACGGAATGGGAAACTTGCGCAGCGTTCAGAAGGCGTTCGAGAAAATCGACGTCGAAGCTGAAATCTGCACAACGGCCGCATCACTGGATAATGCCGACAAGCTGGTTTTGCCGGGCGTCGGTGCATTTCAAGATGCCATGACAGTACTGCGCCAGCAAGACATGATCGTCCCGATTCAACAACACATCGAGAGCGGTCGACCATTCCTTGGAATTTGTCTGGGCCTACAGTTGCTCTTCGACGTCAGCTATGAAGACGGGGAATTCGAGGGACTCGGTATCGTCCCGGGCTCGGTTGTGCGATTCGAAGACCAACCCGACTTGAAGATTCCGCACATGGGTTGGAATCAAGTCTCACACTGTGGCGATCTAAAGCTACTTGAGGGAATCCCTGAATCGGCGTTTTTCTATTTTGTACATAGCTACTATGTCGTACCAACAGATGATGCTCTGACAACAGGCCGCACGGACCACGGGACCGAATTCGTTTCAACGATTCAGCGCGACAACCTATACGCGACGCAATTCCACCCGGAGAAGAGCCAGCGGTACGGGCTTCAATTGCTGCGCAACTTTGCCAACCTGTAGTCGGCCTTAGTCCTCATCTGAATTCACAGACCACCGGTTATCGGGAAAGAAGTTCCCAGGCTTCTTCCATGTCAACTCATTGACGAAGAACTCGAGATTTTCCCACCACCACATCGTGCCCGGACCGACCTGGCGGCGATCGCGATCGTCGTCGATATCAAGCACGGTAAGTTGCGAGTGTGGGATTCCTTTCTTCTTCATCGTGTGGACATGAAAGTCCTCGATGACTTCCTGGCTTCCGCAAGTCTTCCTCGGCAATTGTTTGATCTCATCCAGTGACGGCAGTTCCTTGCCTCGCCAATCCAGAAGAGTCAGACAAACGCCATCGTCAGCCACGTCATCGATGAAGAAGATGACGAATTCGCCGGTCGACATTTCAAACGAGACATAGTTACCCGCTTTGAAGTCCGGGACATAAAACCGTTCGACACGGATCTTCTTCGGATTAGGTTGAGGTCCCGTCAGTTGCGTGCGCAACTTTTCAAGATGCTTGGCCCTCTTGGCGGTCAGCCCTTCTTCTTCCCAGCGTTCCAAATCTTGTCCGTTATCAATAATTTCGATCGCCTTGTCGCGGACTCGATCTTCGAGCCGCCCGACTTTCGATTGCGTTGCCGCCAAGGCCAGCCAAAACACCAGAGTATCTGGATCATCAGCATCACGATCATCCAGCCAGTCCTTGATCAACTCATCCGTCGCATCAACACCATCCATGCCATCAGCGACTCGCTGACGATACGCATCGCGAACATCACCAGCAACATCGTCTGAGAAAACCGCAGGGCCCCAAATACCCATGGCGCACTTTCCGGTTCATCGCTTGCCAAAACAATAGACGGCTTCGTCTGTCCGAATCACCAAGCGGCCGCCAACGACGACGGGGCTGGCCATGATCCGTTCTCCGAAGTCGTGTTCGCCGATAGTCTCCCATTCCCGGCCAGCTTTGACAATTGTCATGACACCGCCTTCGCTGGCGATGTAGATCTTGCCGTCTCCAGCAACGGGAGAGGCGTAGTAGTTGCCGCGTCCGGCCAAGCGGCCTTGCTTCAGAACCTTGCCGGTCTTGGCGTCCAGTGAGGTTAGGATACCGGAATTCTTGGCCATGTAGACGACGCCATTGTAAACCAAGGGACTGGGACAATTCGGAAGCGAGCGACGGTAGCGCCACGCGACATGGGTATCGGTAATGTCTCCCTCGCCACCAAGTTTAATGGCAACCATCGCATTCTGAGCTAACTCGAAGACGCGTGCTTGCTTGGCCCATTCCTTGGCGTTTAGCTTTTCATCTTGGTCCAAGTCGATACGAAAGAAACGCTGCAATACTGGTCCCATGGGAAGTTCCGACTTAGCGATCTTGCCATCGCCATTCTTGTCCCAGGTCTTGGCAGCATCGGCAAACGGCCCCATTGAAATACGCTCAGTTTCATCTCCTCCAGGAGTCCAGCTGACCATATACAGCATGTTGCCCGAGATGCTCGGCGTGGGATTAACGATTCGAGCCAATCCATTGAACCACCAGATTCGCTTGCCCGTGTCAACATCGTAGGCGTTCAGTTGCAAGGCACCCGCAACGATCAATTGCGTTTGCTTGCCGTTCTTCCAGACAATTGGCGTCGCGTAACTGCGGGTGAACTCTGGCCGTTTGACTCGCCAAATCTCGTCGCCGGTGTTCTTGTCCAGAGCGATCAAGAAGCTGTCGATATCGTGGTCTTGATTCAAGATGACTTTGTCATCAACGATGACTGGCGAGCTACTCGCGCCAAACTCATCTTGGAAGGGGCCCATCTTTTTGGACCATTTCAGTTCGCCTTCCAGGTCGTAGCAAAGTAGGCCGAAGCTGCCAAAGAACGCATAGACACTTTTGCCATCACAGGCAGGAGTGCAAGAAGCAGGGCTTCCAACTTGATGAAATGATTCAATCTTCTCGGCAGGACAAACACGCTCCCAAAGGACATCTCCGGTTCGAAAATCCACGGCCACCGTCGCCAATTCGTCGCCCTCGTGAGTCGTCAAGTACATGACGTTTTCGTAAATGCACGGTGACGAGTTTCCCGCAGACAAGGCTCGCTTCCAAACCACATTGGCCTCCGACGCGAGTTCCTTCGGCAAGAGCTGTTTTCCCTTCGAGACTCCGTAATCATTGCGGAAAAAGGAAGGCTCCGCTGCAGACAGAGAGTTCGATGCCAACGCAAACGCCGCAAGTAAAAACAGATGAAGTTTCACGATGGTCTCCTAAAGTCAAACGTGTCAGATTCGATGTTAAGTAGAGACTGTGAGCGACAAAGTCGCAAGCGTCGAGATTAGAAAATCGGGCGTGGTTAGAAGCCCGGCTTCTCGCATAAGCGGGCTTCTCTGTCTCAACCAGTCCACGACCGCAAAGTGCTACTCTTCCGAGTGACAACCACATCCACCAGAGCCGCAACCGCCACCTTCCGGTTCGATCAATGGATGAAAGACAGCCGTGACATTGTTGGCGTTTCCAAACTCGGCGGACAGTTGTCCTAACTGTTCGGTCGCTTCACCAACGTAGTAGAACACGATTGTGGTTTGATCGAAGAGTAACTCGCTATCGACAATTTCTACATTGATACCAAGCCGCTTGATGTGCTCGTCACATTCACTGATCAACTGGACTTGAACGTTATCACGCGCAATGTTGAACCCACTGATGTCGTCATCCGTCGCGATCCCTAACAACTCACCGATGGGTTGCTCGGAAGGCATGCTACCATTGTCGGTGGCCATTAAGGTCTCACCCAGCTCACGACCGCGATTTGTTTGGATGATCACGGGGTCCCCGCGTTGGCAGTCGACTTGTTCGATCGTGCCGAAAACGCCAACCCACCCCATTGTGCCGTAGCGGATCAGATGTCGGTGAATCCCATCGCAAGTGGCCTGCTTGTCGAGCGTCTCGCGATCCAAAAAGACTCGCCCATTTTCTAGCTTCGCGTCGAATTTCTTAAGATGAGTCCCCGGTTGTTCAACCGCCATTCCCGTAATCAGATTGAATTGCCATCGATGCAAGGGACAAGTCACCAACGCACCGTCGAATGCGCCGGCCGCTAAAGAAGCTCCGCGATGAGGACACTGGTTATCGATGGCATAAATGCTGCCTTCGATGTTGTAGATGCCGATCCGCCGCTCATCGATCTCGACAACCGTTGATTGACCTGGCAACAGTCCCTCGGCGTTCTGGATGTCGATCCAATCAGGCATACGTTGGTCGCAAGTTGAGAGAGAATTCGATTGAACGACGTTGCACCTCACCATAGTAACCCGAAGCGTAAGCGAGGGACGCTCACACGTCTTCGCAGTAAAGTTCTTTGGTCGCGAAGACGTGTGAGCGTCCCTCGCTTACGCTTCGGGTTACTATGGGTACTTCCAGATTACCGGCAAGCGCACTCGACGTCCATTGCGGCGCGTTCTGCCGAGTCTTAAACTCAAGCATCAACGGACTTTTATCGAGATCACCATGCCCTCTTCCGAACAATACTTGAAGCCCGAAGTCATCCAAACCGTCGCGCGGTTGGATTTGCGGGCGAGGTTCATCGTCGAGGGTTTCTTGACCGGCTTGCATGCCAGTCCTTTCCAAGGCTTTAGTGTCGAGTTCAGTGAACACCGGCGGTACTCGCAAGGCGACGATCCCAAAGACATTGACTGGCTGGTCTACGCAAAAACGGATCGCTACTACATCAAGAAGTACCAGGCCGAGACCAACATCACGGGTTACCTGCTGATGGATTTGTCAGAGAGCATGGCCTACACGTATCGGCAGGAACTGACAAAGTTTGACTATTCAATCTGCCTTGCTGCGGCGTTGGGCTATCTGATGATTCATCAGCAAGACCCCGTCGGTCTGATTACTTTTGACGATAAGCTACGTAATAGCTTGCCGGCTGCGAGCAAGAGAACTCAACTGGCGAACATCTTGGCCTTGTTAGCAAAGTGTCAACCGGTTGGAACAACAGAAATCGCTCACAACCTGATGCAGATCGCGGCGATGATCAAGAATCGCAGCTTGTTGATGCTGTTTTCAGACTTGCTAACGGATCCAGATGCTGTACTGAAAAGCCTGCAGGCACTGCGCCACGGTGGTCATGATGTGATCGTCTTTCATGTCCTGGACGAAGCCGAAGCGACGTTTCCCTTCGACGGCATGGTCGACTTGAAAGACCCAGAGAGTGACCAGTCCATGGTTGTCGACGCAGCCGGCATACGAACTGACTATCTGGAAACACTGCAAGCGTTTTGCGATCGATATCGGCAAGAATGCCGAGCCATCGGCGTCGACTATGTGCAATTGGATACAAGCATGCCTTTTGATAAAGCATTGCTCGAGTATCTCTCGCAACGGAAAGCTCGTTTCTAGACCTTACCAAGTTCCATCATCACCGTAGCGGAACTCGGCAAGAGTTTCGTCACGAAAGGGGTGATTTCATGACGCAGTTCGTTACAACAGTCTGTCTTGCTCTGCTGGCCGCTGATCCACACCCGATGGCTGCTCCCGGAGTAACATCTCTGACGAACTCCGATGTTGAATACAGCGTCCAGAAAGAACCGACGTTTCTTCTGGAGCGTGCTGGTGTGAAAGCGGTCATCGTTACCAACGAAGCCGTTGATACGAAACAGTTGCCGGGACATCGCGCGGGATATAACGGAGTCGCGTCGCTGACTCACAAGAAGCGTGCCGAGAATCTCTTCGTGCCAACGATTGCGGGATTGAATTTCGAGCACATCCACGATGGCACGATGGCTGTTTCGAAGGAAAAGTTCGAGCCTCGTAAATGGCCGATGGAGTTGCGTCGCATCAATCGCTTTACGGTCGAGTTGTATCAATCGCCGACTCCGAATTGGAAATTAGAGAGTTGCGGACGCTATGAGATTCTTCGAGACGGCGCGATCAAATACACGTTTGAGTGTATTCCGCGGGCGGACTTGTTTCATAACAAGACGATTGGCTTGTTTTGGGCAAGTTATATTCACGCGCCCGAAAGCCGTTGGATTCACTTTCGCGGCCGCCGACGCGGATCGATTGATCCTTCTCGCTGGATTATGGGAGTCACGCCAAGCCATGGTGTCGACAGCACACATCCCCCGTCAACATGGCAGCACAAACTGGACATTGATCCAAAGTTTCCTCTGACTTTGGTGAATCATCCGTCGAAGTTTGAATACACGTCGCCTTGGTATTACGGCGTCAGTCATGGGATGGCGTACGTGCAGATGTTTCGCAAGCGGGATCAAATCTGGCTTGCACAATCACCAACTGGCGGCGGTGTTACGAACCCGGCATGGGACTTTCAGTGGTTCATTCCCGATTACAAAGTCGGTGAGGCGTACGGCTTCAAAATGAGGGCCGCGTACTTGCCGTATGAGAGTCGCGATCAAATCATCAAGGCGACGAAGCTTCACCGTGACGCCTTAGAGCGATAGCGTTTCGAGAGTCTACAACTAACTACTTGTTTAACCCGTAGCCGTAGGCGAGGAGCAAGAGACCTCGCCTGCGGCTACGGGTTAAACGAATTTGCTGAGCTTATACTGTTCGGGCAATAACCAGTTTGCTCAACAACGCTGTTGGAAGATCTGGCTGCAGCAAGCTTTCCGACTCGCCGTGATTTCGAAGTACGTTTTCGGCGGCAAGCAGTCCGCTTCGGACAGCGCCTTCCATGGTGGCTGGCCAACCCGTTTGAGTCCAATCACCGGCCAATTGTAGATTCTGTATCGACGTCTGCTGCTGTGGTCTGAGAGCATCAATACCCGGAACAACCGAGAACACAGCGCGGTGTTCAGTCACGACTCGAGAATGAATCAACTCGCACGATCTCGATTCCGGCCAGACCTCGTGAATGTCGGCGAGTACGCGTTCGATGACTTCTTGCTGCCGTAGCTTGCTAGCCTCTCGCGCGGCACTGATGACAACTTGATAGTACGCCCCCTTGGACTCCGTTCGCGAAATCGCTGAGCGGTGAAACATCCATTGACTGAAGCGTCCAATCAGAACGGCATGCCGCTTTTCAGTAAAAGGACGATCAAACCACAAGTGAGCACTCGCAATCGGCGCCGACTCGAATTGATCCACGTTGCGAAGCCAGTCGTCTTTGATCACGCCGTCCGGAACCAGTTCTCGCAGACGATGAAATGGAACGGCCAGAATGAAGTCGGATCCCTGAATGTCTTCTCCATTCCGCAGCCGCGCAGATTGTACTTTGTCAGTAACGTCGATCTGAGCAACCTGTGTCTTGAGTCTCCAATCAACACGGTGGCTATCTAGCCACTCGCTCAATACAGAACCATACAATTGATCCAGTGGCACGGTGGGGACTTTGACTTTCCAACCGTCGCGATTCGCCATGAATCCATCAATGAAGACTTTACGAGCCGACCAAACGTCAATCCGATCCAGCGTTTCGCTCAACGCGCTGACCAGCACAACGTCCCAAAATCGATCCATCGCAACTGCGTTTTGGCCTTTCTCGACAAGCCATTGCGCGAAGGAAACCGACGGGCGCGACTGCAATCGTGCCAGCGTTCGCAATGTGGTGGCAATTCGAAGCTGGTCACTGAAAGACAAGTAGTGGTGCTTTCGCAAAGCGTTTGCCAAGTGAAGCGGTGCTGGCAGTGGGCCATTGTGGAGAGGAAACGATCTGGGAGGCGTCATTGTTTCCGAGCCGCTTGTCAAATCAGGTGGCTCGATGAATTCCAGTTGCTCTTCGGTCTGAAAGAATTCGTCGATGCCAACCGTGCGGCAGAACCAATCAAAGTTGGTGCAACAACCCATGGAGACGTGTTGGCAATTGTCGATCAATTCGCCGGTGGACTGATCAACAAACGAGCTAGCTCGACCACCCAAACGAGGTCGCGAATCGAGCAAGGTAACCCGAAAATCGCGTTCAGCCAACGCCACCGCTGCCGACAATCCAGCCAGTCCGCCACCAACGATGACTACCGAGCGGCTCACAGATCACAACCTATCTGACGGGCATTTGCACGCGTTGTTTGCGGTGTTGCAATGCAGCCTCAACAAACGATTGGAACAGTGGGTGAGCGGCTGAAGGCTTTGATTTGAATTCGGGATGGAATTGAACGGCCAAGAACCACGGATGCCCGGGCACCTCGACAATCTCAACCAACTGGCCATCAGGGCTAGTTCCGGTCGCAACCATGCCAGCATCTGCAAGCTGATCGCGATACTCGGGATTGAATTCGTAGCGATGTCGATGTCGCTCGGAGACGTCACTGACGCCGTAAGAAGCATCGGCTCGTGAACCCGGTTCCAGCATACATGGTTGTGCCCCAAGTCGCATGGAAGCTCCCATGTTCGTGACTTCCTTTTGCTCCTCAAGCAAGCAAATCACCGGGTTCTGAGTGTCCGCGTTGAATTCGGAGCTGTTGGCATCTTCCAAGCCAAGAACATTGCGAGCAAACTCGATCACGGCGCATTGCATTCCCAGACAGATTCCGAAGAAAGGAATCTCACACTGGCGAGCGTATTCGATGGCCTGCACTTTGCCCTCGATGCCTCGCATGCCAAAGCCGCCGGGCACCAACACGCCATCGACTCCACTGAGCATGATTTCCGGCCCTTGCTGTTCCAGCTCTTCAGCTTCGATGCGGCGGAAGACAACTCGGGTCGAGTTGGAAATGCCAGCATGGTCCAAGGCTTCGTAAATCGACTTATAGGCGTCGCGATGTTCGATGTACTTGCCAACAACGGCAATGATGACTTCATGCTGAGGATTGCGAAGCCGCTGCATTGTGGCTGACCAATCGGACATGTCCAACGGGTCGGCGTCGATGTTTAACTTGTCGACAATCAATTGATCCAAGTTGTGCTCTACCAGTCCTTCGGGAACTTCGTAGATCGAGAATTCCTTGTCGACTTCTTCGATGACGGCTTTCGTTTCGACATTGCAGAATAGCGCGATCTTTTCGATGTTGTCTTGGCCGAGCGATCTTTCTGTACGGACGATCAAAATGTCTGGTTGAATACCAATTTGCCGCAGCAACCCAACGCTGTGTTGAGATGGCTTCGTCTTCAATTCGCGTGCGGCCTTTAAATAAGGCACGAGCGTCAGATGGATGAACAGGCAATCCTCTTTGCCAACGTCGAGGGGAATTTGACGGATGGCTTCTAGGAATGGTTGCCCTTCGATGTCGCCAACTGTGCCGCCTAACTCGGTGATGACAACGTCAACATCTTTCGATGCGAGGCTGCGAATGGCGTGTTTGATTTCGTTGGTGATGTGAGGGATGACCTGCACGGTCTTGCCCAGATACTCACCGCGACGCTCTTTAGCGATGACGCTCTGATAAATCTTTCCCGTTGTATAGTTCGAGTGCTTTGTCAACGGGCTGTTTGTGAATCGCTCGTAGTGGCCCAAGTCGAGGTCCGTTTCCGAACCATCATCGAGGACATACACCTCGCCGTGTTGGTAGGGACTCATCGTGCCCGGATCGACGTTGATGTATGGGTCGAGCTTCTGCATGCGTACGCTGAGCCCGCGCTGTTCGAGCAGTAAGCCAATGGAAGCCGACGTCAGCCCCTTGCCCAGAGAACTAACGACCCCCCCCGTAACGAAAATGTGTTTGGTCATGGTTCTTCTTGAACTTGTACTTGGTTCGTCATGAACCGGAATACGACTAAATATTCGGCGAGTGAGTGAGCCGGTTGGCAACCCGAGGCGTGAGCGAGGGATAGACTTTGTGTCGCACACGTGTGAGCATCCCCTCGCTCAGACCTCGGGTTACTAAGCAGCCCCTCTTTGTCGAGCAACAAACTGAGCATAATCATCTGGCGTGTCGATGCCAACTGAACGATGCTCGACCGCGCACACTTGGATTTCTGCACCGGCTTCGAGGGCTCTTAATTGCTCCAGTTTCTCCAATCGTTCTAACCGCGACGGCGGCAAATTCGTCAATTCCAGCAAAAAGTCGCGCCGATATGCGTAAACTCCGATATGAAGATGCCACGGCGAGCCCGCTGGATCGGCCAATAAGTCGTCAACATTGCGGTCTCTGGCGAATGGTATCGGATGCCGGCTGAAGTACAAGGCGCGACCACTCGAACTCTGCCCCCCGCCCGCAAACACGACCTTCGTGCAGGAGTTGTCTTCCCACTCTTCCCGAGTGGTGATGGGCGAGGCCAAAGTCGCCATTTGAGAGGACGGGTTGCTGGCAAGTAACTCGACCAGTTGATCCAAGCTCGCGGGATCGATATCGGGCTCGTCGCCTTGAATGTTGACGATGATCTCTGCTGAGTCTCCGCAGCGACGAACGACTTCGGCAATTCGGTCCGTTCCACTGGGATGCTCGCCGGTCATCTCTGCTCGACCGCCAAACCGAGTCACGCATTCGGCGATCTCTGGGCTGTCGGTGGCCACGATGATTTCGCTCAGCATGCTGGCTTTCGAGGCCTGTTGCCAAGCGTACTGAATCAACGGCAAGCCAGTCTCGTCAAGCAGCAACTTGCGAGGCAGCCGTGATGACTGCAATCGAGCCGGAATGATACCAATGGCTCTCATGCCTAAATCCTTTGGCAAGAAAACGAGGACACTTACGGCACTTGATTCAAGGGTGGCTGCGGTCGAGTCTTCGTGCCCCCAGGGTGTTCCATGCTGGGGGCACGAAGACTCGACCGCAGCCACCCGTAAAAAAGAGCGCAGTGCGAATTCGCTTCAATCACGAAAGTTCCGTGATTGGCTCTCCATACGCGATGTGGATGGGACGACCTGAAGTGTCGTTGAAAGTGCGGTGATGATCAATTCCCAAATGCCGGTAGATCGTGGCGTGGACATCTTGCGGTGTTAGCTCGCGCTGAACGGGATGCTCGCCTTTCGAGTTTGTGGCACCGATCACTTGCCCCATCGTGTTGCCGCCGCCGGAAACTAGGATCGACATGGCGTTAGCCCAATGGTCGCGTCCCCAGTTCGGCTTGCCGTCTCGGCTTCCAGGCCGAGTATTTCCTCGAGGTGTTCGGCCGAACTCTCCCGTCACGACCAGCAACACGTCTTCATCCAAGCCACGATTGTAGATGTCTTCGATCAACGCCGTGACGGCCCGGTCGTAGTTTGGCAAGCGTTGTCGCATGGCCGTCGGCAAGTCTCCGTTCACAGCGTGATCGTCCCAGTTGTAGACTTCGCTATCTCCGGGAACACCCACGGTGACGAACTTGACACCAGCCTCGACCAGCCGCCGCGCCAGCAGGGCCTGTTGGCCCCACCCCTTGCCATAACGCTCGTGAGTTTTCTCGTCTTCAAGCGATAGGTCGAATGCCGCCCGGGCGCGATCACCAGTCATGATTTCGAAGGCCTGACGTTGGAACTCATCCAGAGTTTCCATGACGCCGTGGTCCAAGTCGCCGCGCAATCGATCAACGCTTCTGAGCAGTGATCGGCGATCATCAAGGCGCAAGCCGTCGATTGTTGCCTTTGCGTTCTTGAGTCCTTTTTCGTCCACTGTCGGTGGACGGAACACATCGCTCCAATATCCGGTTGCCGTCGTTGGCACATAGCTATAGTGCCGGGCACCCATACCGCAAGCCACTGGCATCCCGTCGTGGCATTGCCCGAAAACTCGGCTGACGACGGCTCCCAATTCGGGATTCGTGGATTCATGGCGTGATTCATCCCAGCCAGGATAACCACTGACCATCATCGGAATACCATCGTTGTGGCCCGACCAATTGTGCGAGCACGATCGGATTAGCGTGAACTTGTCCGCGATCTTGGCGTGCATCGGCAGCAGCTCGCAGATATCCATCCCAGGAACGTTAGTCTCGATCGGATGAAACGGGCCACGGATGTCCCGATCTGCTTGAGGCTTCAGGTCGTACGTCTCCAAGTGGCTGGGACCGCCTTGTTGCCAAAGCAAGATGACCGACTTCGCACCCGGTGACTTTCGATACTCGCCAGATGCCGCTTCTGCTTGGCGTCGCAAGAGATTCGCAAGCGTCACCATCCCCGTACCAAGACCGCCGACTCGAAGAAAGTTCCGTCTAGAAATTCCATCGCAGAGTCGATGTTGATTCGTTAGAAACTCAAGCACGCGATTTCTCCGCTTAGATTTGGTGTTGGAGTCCAGCCTTTAGGCGCTAAGGTGGGCCGAAGCTGCATATGGCGGCTAAAGCCTGTACTCCAACAGTTGTGCAGAACAGCAGGGAAGCCTTGCTATTGATGCATCGGTTCAATTTGATCCTAGGTTGAATTAGAAGTCAAGATGACGGGCCTGCGACAAAACTGAACAGGTCGACGTTCTGAAGAAAGAATTCTAACCGTACGAGCTTTCCGGTGAAGGCGTTCATCGACGCGTTGCCCTCCCAAGTGACCTTGTGCCGCAATGCGTCGCCAGGAAAATCCGTACAATCCGAATGACCGTAGCCCTTGATCGGATCGCGGATCGCATTGCTGACTCGAACAGACAGTTCTGCCGGACCGTCACCTCGAGACGCCGCGTTGACGAACAAGTCACCGCCGGGCCACTTCAGGAGGCGGGTAATGACGACTCCGCCACCCTTAGCGGGTCCGTGGAGACCAATGAGACGCTCTTTCTTCGTCGTTGCCAGATCGATTGCGGCCTTGCGACCTTTCGTGTTGTGGCCGCCGTCGTGGCCCGCGTAATAGAACCACCATTCGTCGCCGACCTCGACCCAATGTGGGCCACCGAACGTCATGCCGTCATCCCAGGAACTTTCTGGGCCAAGCGGAATCAACGGCGTTCGATTGGGGGCTCGTTTCCAGTGGATCCCGTCGCGGCTGGTGACCAATTCTGTGTGGATCGGATCGTTCATGCGAAAGGCCCACAAGAACCCCCCAATAGATGCCTGCGTGATAATGCACGGGCATCCCATAGAAGAAATTGTAGTGCTGTTTGGCATCGATTTCGTCGGGAGTCAACAGGGCGGTTGGGCTACCTTCCCACTTTGTCCACAAGTTGTCGTTGGTCAGGTACGAGACTCGCCGAGATGCTCCGGTGTCGAGGAGCGAGCCTTTGAAGCGCCGATAGCGATCCTTGGCTCGGCATGTCATGAAGAATCGCTTCCGTCGAGGATCGTAAACGATGCTGTTGAGCGTGTCCGAGTGAATATGCTTTAGCTGAGTATCGCTGTTGGCGTCCCAGTGAATGCCATCCTGTGAGCCAATCAATCGGATGCCGTCGCTCTCTTTGCCCGCTCCGCCAGTGCGATACGTCATGATGTAGCGATAGCCGCGTTTTTGATCTTCCGGCAGGGTGAGTAACAACTGCGGGCCGCTTGCCCGAGCATTCTTGGGACCGCGGATCACGACATTGTTCTGTGTTGAACCATTCCACTCGAACAAGCCGAGGTTTGGCGCGTTCCAATTCAAACCGTCATCCGACTCCGCATTGGCGATTGCATAGCGACTCTTACGTTCACCCGCTGTTTCCACAAAGCGATGGATCTGAGTCCAGAGTTGGAACTTTCCGGTATCGGAATTCCGAGCCACATTGACGTAGCCAGAATCGCCACGATAAAGCGGATTTGCCGCGTGCTTGACGGGCGGCCGGACCGCATGCACAACGGCGTTAGTTTTGTATTTCAGCGCGTATCGATTGTCGACCAACCAATCGTCAACAAAGAATTGAGGACACCGGCTTCAATCTCGACGGGTTCATTAGGAGCTTGCGCGCACAGTCGCGACAAAGCGGCTGATAGGAAGACAATTCCGCATGTGAACCTCAACCATCGCTGCATGAAAGTGTTCCCTGACAAGCTTTTTGGCGTTCGGCACTCGGAATGAGAACCCTCGTCCACGCGGGCTCGTTTAGATTAACAAACTCAGGCTCGATACCGCGAACCAGTCTTCAACCTAGCAGCATTAACAGGAAGACGTTAGATTATGGGTATACCATCTTCCCGGGGCGGGCTGGCCGTGAAAGCCGGTTTGTATTCCCCCATTTCCCCGGCTCCTTTCTGGAGGACAATTGATGAGATCTCAATTCTTTGAAAACCGAAAAGTCTGGCTTGCGGCCGGAATCTTGATCGGAATCGCCGCTGCCAATTACTGGCCGCATGAAGAGGCGATGGCGATCTCGACCGACCGCAGTCAAAAGTTTGCCATGGTGACCGTTCCGGCCGCGAACGATACCGAGGCCGTCTTCATTCTCGACTTTCTGACAGGTCGGCTTACCGGTGCCGTGTTGGATCGACAAGGGACACAATTCGTTGCGTACTATTATCGTAACCTGTCCGAAGATTTCCTCTCGGATCCCAATTTGACACCAACGTATTCGATCGTCTCGGGAGCGTCCGCGATTCGAGGTCGCAACGGGTTCCAATTTGCCCCCAGTTGCTTGTACATAAGCGAGCTGTCGTCGGGTAAAGTGGCCTGCTACGCGATTCCTTACAGGAATTTTACACGCGTCCAACAATCTCCGCTCGCCCTTCAACCGGTTGCTAGCTTCTCCTTCCGGGAAGCAGCACAGAGCGAGTAAGCTCTCCCACAACGTGACCAAACAAAGACGGCTCCTGTTTGCGCAGGAGCCGTTTTATTTTGCCCAGTGAGTTTAGTCGAGACGCAGACGAACGTACGGGGACACAAAAGAGATCGTGTGACATCAACGGGCACAAATTAGCCAACAATCTGGCTAACGATTCATTACGACGAGTAAGAAAGGAAGGCGGTTATTCTTCCGCCTTTTCCTCGTCACCCTCAGCACTCTCTTCAGCATCGCCGGTCGCTTCGGCATCACCGCTGGCTTCAGCGGACTCTTCAGCAGCGGGATCTTCCGCGGCCTCTTCTGAGCTGTCCGCAGCTTCCTCTTCACTGACGACTGGTGCAGAGCGTTCCTTTTTCACGCGGTCTCGCTCACCAACGAACTCGATCAGTGCCTGTTCGCCAGCATCGCCCAGTCGTCTTTCTGTAAGTTTGACAACTCGAGTGTATCCGCCGGGACGCTCGGCAAAGCGTTCGGCCAGCTCGTCGAAGAGGATGTCGACGGCTTCACGGTCACGGAGGATCGAGAATGCCTTGCGTCGTAGCGTGACGACAGGGGCTTTGGCTTGATTCCATTTGTTCCAGTCGGCTGACTGGCGCCATTGTTTGTATTCGTCCGTGCCTTTTTCCGCCGATGTATAAAGTGTCTGTGCTGCTTCATCCAGCACAGCCGCTTTCTTGGCCAGTGTCACCAGCTTTTCGACGTAGGGACGGAGCTCTTTGGCCTTGGGAACGGTTGTCACAATTCGCCCAGCAACTTTGGCTTTGTAACCCAAACCAGAATCGAGTCGCTCGTCGTCGCCCAATTCGGGGTACTCGCGAACGGATCGAATCAAGCTGCAAGCCATATTTCGAAACATGGCTTTACGATGCGATGCATTTCGGCCAAGCTTGCGGCCGCGAACTCGGTGTCTCATTGTTCCAACAACTCCGCGCTGATGCAGACATTGAAGTAGGTCTATCAGCGACCAATCATTCGAAGCCAATGGCTTCTACTGAGGATATGTATATCGATTTCGATTAATTATGGTGCTGCCATCGATTGCGGAACTTTCATTCCCAATCGCAAGCCGATGGCTCCCAGACGCTCGCGAACTTCGACAAGCGTCGTCTCTCCAAAGTTGCGGACTTGCAACAATTGGTCTTCCGTGCGAACGACCAAGTCGCGGACCGTGTTGATACCTTCCGATTCCAAGCAGTTGGTTGCTCGGACGGATAAATTCAACTCGGCCAAACTTTGGTTCAGCTTCTCTTCCAATTCCAAATCCACCGGAGCGTATCCAGTCGCTTCCATCATGCCCTTCAAGGCACCGTCGGCAGCAACCTCTGGTCCCGGCTCTCGGTAAGTGATGAACGGGTTGAGGTGCTTTCGCAGAATCTTCGCGGCCTCGACCAAAGCCATCTGCGGCTTGATCGTTCCGTTTGTCCAGATGTCGAGAATCAGCTTGTCATAGTTCGTACGCTGACCAACACGAGTTTCCTCGGTCTTGTGACGCACGCGGACAACTGGTGAAAAGGTCGCATCGAGTGGAATCACGCCAACTTCGGGGTCGCCGCCGTAGTGTTCGGCAACCGGCACGTAACCGCGACCGTTCTCGACGTGTAGTTCGATATTCAAAGGCACATCGTCAGTCATGGTGGCGATGACGAGGTCCTTGTTGTACACCTCGACTTGATCATCGGTGATGATGTCAGCACCAGTGACAACGCCGCGTTCGTGGCGTTCAATCCGCAAGACCTTAGCCGAAGCACTGTGGTTTTTGACGACCAGGGATTTAATATTCAGGCAGATATCAGTCACGTCTTCGACGACACCGGGGATGGTGGTGAATTCGTGTTGCACACCTTGAATCTTGAGGCGCGTAACGGCGCTACCCTCAAGACTGGATAGAAGAATTCTTCGCAGACTATTACCGATCGTTGCACCGAAACCACGTTCAAACGGCTCAACCGTGAACGTACCAAAGGAATCGGTCAGTCCTTCGGTCTCGGGAGTAACTCGGCTTGGAAGTTCCAGTCCACGCCATCGAATTCGCATGGGAATCTCCGTTCAATTAACGAACATGACTATGTAAGGGGGAATCGCTTTGGGGCTGAAATCGTTGGACCGAAATCAGACACGACGCTTTTTCGGGGGCCGACACCCGTTGTGGGGCAACGGCGTCACATCCTCGATAGCCTTGATCGAAATGCCACTGGTTTGCAAACCCGTAATCGCACTTTCACGTCCCGATCCCGGGCCCTTGACTTTGACTTCCATTTCTTTGACGCCAAATTTCGCCGCGCGTTCCGAGCAAATCTCGGCGGCACGTTGAGCTGCGAACGGCGTGCTCTTCCGACTTCCTTTGAAACCGGACGTTCCGGCAGTCGCCCAACACAGGACATCGCCATTAACATCGGCAATCGTCACGATTGTGTTGTTGAAAGTTGCTTTGATGTGCGCGACGGCTCGCGTTACGTGACGACGCACTTTTTTTCGTTTGGATTTGGCCACGCCAAATTCTCCTCAATCTCTTGATATCGCAGAAGCCGCGATTAATGTTTCATGTCTTTCACGCCCTTCTTACCAGCAACGGTCTTCTTCACACCTTTGCGGGTTCGGGCGTTGGTTCGGGTTCGTTGTCCGCGGACAGGCAAACCCCGTCGATGTCGCGTCCCGCGGTAACATTTAATGTCACGCAACCGGGCGATGTCCTGTTGCGTCTGACGTCGCAACTGACCTTCCATGACGAGTTCTTTATCCAAATAGTTGTTGATCCGCGCGATGTCATCTTCAGAAAGCTCGCGGGCCTTCAACTGAGTATCAATTCCCAACGTACGGCAAACTTCGATTGCCGTTGTCTGCCCAACACCAAACAGGTACGTCAGCGAGATATACGTCGGCTTATCGTTCGGAATGTCAACACCGAGAACACGAGGCATCGGTTAGCTCCGTAAAAACTATTTCTTAAAGGTTCAACTCGAATACAACCGAGCTTGCTTTAACCTTGTCGTTGTTTGTGTCGAGGATTGGCAGGACAGACCACGTAGATCTTGCCTTTGCGGCGAACGATCTTGCAGCTTTCACAAATCCGCTTAATGCTTGCTCGAACTTTCATTTCTTTTCAGCCTCCAACAGGCCAGGATAGTTTCTCATCAACAGGTGGCTGTCGATTTTGTTGACTAAGTCAAGCGCCACGGAAACCACAATCAATAGCCCCGTGCCGCCATAGAAGCTGGCGATCAAGTAATTGATGCCCATCGACGTAGCTACAATTGTCGGGATTACGGCGATCAATGCAAGGAACGCAGCGCCGACATAAGTAATCCGCGACATGACTTGTTCCAAATACTGAGCCGTCCGGGCTCCAGGTCGATAACCGGGGATAAAACTTCCGTAGTCCTTCAAGTTGTTGGCAATGTCACTCGGATTGAATGTGATCGCCGTCCAGAAGTAGCAGAAGAAGTAGATCAGGCCGACGTAGCACAAGTTATAGATGTAGCCGCGTCCAATGAACGCCGCATCCAAGGCCGCCAAAACACGGTTTTCCGGCCAAATGGCACTCAATTGATGGAACAAAAAGTATGGGAACATCAGCAAGCTGGATGCGAAGATGATCGGCATCACGCCTGCTTGGTTCACTTTCAAAGGCAAGGATTGCCGTTGGCCACCATGTACTCGACGACCGCGGACGTGCTTTGCACTTTGAATCGGAATTCGACGTTGGCCTTGAGTGATCGCAATCACCCAAACAATGACGAATACGAACAGCCCCGCTAGAAGCAAGAGCTTTTCGATCCCCGCTTCCGAGCCGATCGGCACACCTTCGACAAAGGCTGGTCCCAACAACTGACTTCCGGCGATCGGCATTTGAGCCAAGATTCCCGCCATGATCAGCAAGCTGATTCCGTTACCGATTCCGTATGCATCAATCTGCTCGCCGATCCACATTAGTAGGATCGTACCAGCAGTCATTGTCACAGTGCCAACGATGTGCCATGCGAAGAAGTCATAGTCCTCTAAGATCAAGCCGCTACCCGCCACAGCACCGGACGAGAGACCCTTGATCCACATGTAACTCTGACCCAGGCATATGAGCACAGTCGCATAGCGCGTATATTCATTCAGCTTGCGGCGTCCCGCTTCACCCTCCTTCTGCAATCGCTGCAAAGGAGCGTAAACGCTACCCAGAAGCTGAAAAATGATGGATGCCGAAATGTACGGCATGATTCCCAAGCCGAAAATCGTCGCGTTCCCAATCCGAGAAGCCGAGAACAATGCCACGATTTGCATGACTTGGCCGACACCGCCCTCGCCGCCTTGCTGCATCTTTTCGATGTTGTACTGCATGCGGTCCTGGTCGATGAACGGCAACGGAATCCAAAAACCCATGCGGTACACGGCCAGCAACACCAAAGTCAGCAGAATCTTTCTGCGCAACTCTGGTATCTTAAAGACCGTTAAGAGTTTTTCGAACATGGGACTTCCGTCCTTCAAACGAACCAAAAGCAGAGAGCTTCTTCCTGAATCCCCTGCCGCGATCTTGCTAGATCGCCGAATCTATGATCACAGAAACCAATCGTTCTGGTGATTTCACTTGCCGGAAATGTGACTCACATCATTATAAGATCACGAGTTGTAGAAAATCCGTGGGTTTCTTGTCAAAGCCGCGTCCCATTCCCTGTTCCGCGGAGAACTCAAAATTGATCAAGGATTAGTGTCCAAGTGTTTCGATGCCACCGCCCGATGCTTGGATTTTTTCGCTGGCAGATGTCGAGAATCGATGAGCTTGCACCGTGAGCTTTTTCGAAATCTCTCCCTTTCCGAGAATCTTGACAACGTCGAATCGCCCGCTGATCAAGCCCTTTTGCTTCAAAGCGTCGACCGTGACGGTATCGCCATCGTTGAACGAGTTGTCCAACGTTGACACGTTCACAATAGCAACCTTGGTTGCAAATTGAGCGTTGTTGAAGCCAACTTTGGCCACGCGGCGGAACAACGGCATCTGGCCGCCTTCAAAACCCAAGCGACGCGAGGAACCAGCACGGCTGCCGTAACCTTTGTGACCGCGACCGGAAGTTTTTCCATGCCCCGAGCCTGTACCACGACCGATTCGCTTGCGCTTCTTGTTCTTTTGGATTCCGCGATGGACATCATCAAGAATCATTAGATTTCCACTCCCCGCAGTCGCGCGACATCATCACGAGTTCGCAAACGACGCAGTGCATCAAACGTTGCCTTGACCAAGTTGATGGGGTTATTGGACCCACGACTCTTCGTCAAGATATTCGTAATTCCCGCCGACTCGACAACCGACCGCACACATTCGCCAGCAATAATACCGGTACCAGGAGCAGCCGGCATCAACAACACGCGAGCGGCTCCGTAGCGGCCAACGATTTCGTGAGGAATCGTCGTGTTAACAACAGGCACATCGATCATGTACCGGTCAGCATTCTTGACGGCTTTTTCCACAGCGGCCGGAACTTCGGTAGCCTTGCCATAGCCATAACCAACTCGACCATTGTTGTTACCAACAACGATCAAAGCGGAGAAGCTAAATCGGCGACCACCCTTGACCACGCAGGCACATCGACGAATTTGTACGACTTTTTCCGGAGAGTCCGGCTTAACAGCACCTGTCGACACGTCCCAATTCTCCAATCAAAATCTTGATCTTAACCTTACTCTCGATCCCCCGAAAATTGCCTCAAAGGACCATGAGTAAGATTAAGATGGTTATGGCTTAGAACTCCAAACCACCTTCTCGAGCGGCGTCGGCCAATGCGGCGATGCGTCCATGATAGGCAAACATTCCGCGATCGAACGCCACCTGCTTAACGCCCTTTTCAACTCCACGTTTGGCGATGGCGGCTCCGACCAGCGCGGCCGCTTCCTTGTTCCCGCCAACTTTGCCGCCGATGTCCTTTTCGTTGGTGCTGGCTGCTGCCAACGTTTGCCCTGTCGAGTCGTCGATCAGCTGAGCGTAAATGTGTTTATTACTGCGAAACACCGACAAGCGAACTCGCCCGGCTAAGTGCGCCTTTCGAATTCGATTATGAGTTCGAAGTTGGCGTCGCTTCCGCTGTTTGGCTAATCGTGTTCGAATCTTCATTTTTATCACTCCTCGCTCGGCTTCAGATTCTGATGTCAAGCGACGATTTTATGCTCGTAAACTAACGACCGGCGAAGGCTTTACCGGCCTTGCGGCGTACGTGTTCGCCTTGATAACGAATACCCTTGCCTTTGTAAGGTTCCGGCGGACGAACACCACGAATATCGGCGGCGAACTGGCCAACGGCTTGCTTATCGGCACTCTTGACAAGGATGTGCGTGTTATCAGGGAGTTCGCAAACGACGCCATCGGGCACGGGCAAAGTCACGGTGTTGGCGAAACCAACCTGCAAGTGCAACTTAGAGTTGGCTTCCAGCGTGGCTTGATATCCGACACCCACGATTTCGAGTCGTTTTTCGAAATGTGTATTCACCCCTTGCACCATGTTAGCGATCAAACTTCGAGTCAAACCGTGCAAGGCACGATTCAATCGAGCGTCGTCCGGGCGAACGACCCGTACTTCTTTCGCGTCCGCGTCGAATTCCACGCTGATGTTCGGATGATATTCAAACGCCAGTTCTCCGTTTTTGCCTTTCACAGAGATACTGCCGTCTTGTATTTTGATCTCAGTCCCATCTGGAATCGGGACCGGTTTCTTTCCAATTCTGGACATGTTTGCCAACCCGTAATTGGTGTTGCCAACGATTTATGAGCTTACCAACTTAAACGTTGATGAAAGCTGCGATTACCAAATCTGACACAAGACTTCGCCACCGACGCCCTTCTTGGTGGCTTCCCGGTTACTCAAAACCCCTTGGTTCGTCGACAAAATGCAGACGCCCAAACCATGCAAGACCGTCGGCATATCCCGTAGTCCCGCGTAAACGCGCCGGCCAGGTTTGCTGACGCGATCAATCTTTTGAATCACGCGTTCGCCGTTCGGTCCGTATTTCAAGTTGATTCTGAGAACGTTTTGAGGCGCCTGGTCGACAACCTCAAAATCCCAGATGTACCCTTCTCGCTGCAAGGCTTCGGCAATACCGATCTTTAGCTTCGAGGCCGGGATGTCCACGAACGGTCGCTCGATCCGCAATGCGTTACGGACGCGAGTGAGCATGTCCGCGATCGGGTCCGTCATCATAGTGGTGGGTCCTTTAGTCCGATTCTATTAACGTTGAGTCATCAACAGGCAAGGCTTGAACAATCCGCGTCAACTCTTGACGCTACGTGACAAGCTGCCTACCAGCTAGCCTTCTTCGCTCCAGGAATGAGTCCGTCGAGGCACATGTTGCGGAAACAAATCCGGCAAATCTGAAACTTGCGATACACCGCACGCGGGCGACCACAAAGTTGGCAACGACGTTCATGCCGAGAGCTAAACTTCGGCTTGCGATTGGCTTTCTCGATCTTCGCCTTACTGGCCATAACTCAACCAACGATTTCTAGGTTTGTTGTTCTTTTGGTCTCGATTGAAATTCGCGACCGCTTCAAACACTTGATCTCTTACTCTGTGCGGAACGGCATTCCAAACTCTTTGAGAAGCACAAGTCCCTCTTCGTTCGTCTTCGCCGTTGTCACGAAAGTGATATTCATTCCGTGGATCACTTTGACGCGATCCGGATTGATTTCGGGAAACACGGTTTGTTCCGTCAAGCCCATGTTGTAATTGCCGTGCCCATCGAATGCTTTAGGATTCAACCCGCGAAAGTCGCGAACACGAGGCAATGCGATCGAAACCAGTCGATCGAAAAACTCGAACATCCGCTTGCCCCGCAAGGTGACGCGGCAACCAATTTCCATGCCTTCACGAAGTTTGAAGCCGGCGATCGATTTTCGCGCCCGAGTGACTTGGGCCTTCTGACCGGTAAAGTTCGCCATGTGCTGCATGTTCTCTTCCAGCAGCTTGCGATCCTGCATCGCATTGCCGAGCCCCATGCTGACGACGATCTTTTCCAATCGCGGCAACGAAAGGACATTCTGGCGACCGAGCTGTTCGGCAAGTCGCGGAACGATCTCGCTTCGATATTGCTCTTGCAACCGGGCCATGTCTGTTCTTTCCTAAGTTTCCGAGAACGGTTTACGTTCTTGTATTCTGTGTCTCTATGAATTTGTTGCTTTGGATTTCAAATCTCAAATTTGAAGCCTCAAATCGCAAATCAATTTATTTCGCGTACTTCGCCTTGGCCGGGCTCACTTCACCCATGCCGCCGCCACATTTCTTGCAAAATCGCTCTTTGGCGCCCTCGTCCGTGTAGCGAAGACCGACTCGAACACCTCGAGCACAGCTGTCGCAATAAAGGGCTACGTTCGATGCATCAATGGGCAATTCCATTTCGAGCCGCCCGCCTTGAGGACTCTTCGGATGGCCTCGGCGAACGTGCTTCAGGACTTTGTTAACGCCCTCAACACGAAGCTGCTTACCACCATCAAGCACGGCGACGACTTGCTTCGGTTCTTGATCTATGGCAGCCGAACCAGCAATCACTTGTACCAAATCACCACGTCGAATCTTCACTACACCACCTCATTCGCCAAGCTGATAATCTTCATGAAGCGGCGTTCGCGAAGTTCGCGAGCAATAGCGCCAAAAATACGAGTACCGCGAGGCTCGCCGTCACCGTCGATCAGAACGATTGCGTTCTTATCGAAGCTGACATAACTGCCGTCGCTCCGCCGACTCGGCTGACTGCAACGAACGATGACACCGCGAGTCACCGTGCCAGGTTTGATCGCACTGCCGGGAATGGCCTTCTGGACACTCACCACGATGATGTCGCCAAGTCCAGCGGTTCGCTTCTTGGACCCGCCGAGCACCTTGATACACCGCACAACCTTGGCACCGCTGTTATCGGCCACGTCCAGCTTGGTTTGCATCTGGATCATTGGTCTGTTCGCTTTCCTAAACTCTCGTCATGGTGACTCCCCGAGCCACCGTATTTCAATCACGACTCCAAAGAGCCGCTGACTTCAAATCCCACTAATCGTGAATCGCCTGCTTGACGACTCGGATCAGATTCCAACGCTTTGTCTTCGACAAGGGGCGACATTCGACGATTTCGACGATATCGTTTTCCTTGGCTTCGTTGTTCTCGTCATGCACATGGCAGACGGTTCGACCGCTGACGATCTTTCCATACTTGGCATGACGGTAACGTCGCTCAATCTCAACACGTAGAGACTTATCTGCTTTGGCGCTCGTTACGATACCAGTGACGCGTTTCCTCATCTGTTAGCTCCCCGCCTCTACTGTCGCTTTCAATTCACGCTCGCGCTGCAATGTCTTGATGCGAGCGATATCGCGTCGCAGTCTGGTAATGTTAGTGGGAGCGTCCAACCGCTCCGTCGCCGCTTGGAAACGTAAACGGAACAACTCCTGCTGAGTCTCTCGCAACTCATGCAGCAACTGCTCGTCGCTCATTTCTCGTAATGCACTTGCTTTGGCCATGATGACTTAGCTCGTTCTTCTCTGATTTCAACTTCCGGGAGTCCGTCCGACCAACCGGCAACGCACGGGCAACTTATGAGCCACGCGGGCGAAGCACTCTTTGGCGGCATCTTGAGAGACACCAGCCAACTCGAACATAATCGTGCCCGGCTTGACGACCGCAACCCAGTGATCCGGTTCACCTTTACCCTTACCCATCCGAGTTTCCAACGGGCGAGCGGTTACGGATTTGTCCGGAAAGATGCGGATGTAAAGCTTACCTATACCACGGACGTACTGAGTCGCCGCGATACGACAGGCTTCAATCGTTTGTGCTCGAACGTGTCCAGGTTCCGTGCTCTGCAATCCCCAATCGCCATAAGCGACGGTATTGCCACGAGTCGCGTTACCTTTTATGCGTCTTCTTTGGCTTTTGCGGTGCTTGACCCGCCGCGGCATTAGCGCCATCGCCATTCTCCTCGTCTTTATAGTCACCCAAGTCGATCCAGACTTTCACGCCAATGATCCCTTGGGCTGTTTTCGCTGTGGCAAATCCATAATCAACGTGCCGTTGCAAGGTCGACAGCGGAATCGAACCACGAATGGCCTTTTCTGTCCGCGACATTTCAGCACCGCCGAGTCGTCCTGATACCTGGACCTTAATTCCATAAACACCCGCTTCCATGACTTGGTCAAGCGTCCGCTTGACGATTCGACGGAAGCTGCCACGTTTCATTAGTTGCTGGGCGATGTCTTCCGCCACCAGCACCGCACTTCGAAACGGGCTGTTGACTTCGACGATCTTGAGCTCCATTCGGCGACCAGTCAGGTCTTCGAGCTCCGCCTTCAAGCGGTCTACTTCTTGACCTTTGCGGCCGATAATGATTCCCGGTCGAGCCGTAAACAAGTGGACCACAACTTGGTCCCGAGTCCGCTCGATCTCGATCTTTGGGATGCCCGCGTATTGGTACTTCGTCTTAACGAAGCTGCGGATCTTGTGATCCTCGACCAGCAGCGCGCCGAATTCTTTTTTCGATGCGTACCAGCGGCTTCGCCAATCCTCGACGATCCCAATTCGGTATCCGGTAGGTCGAACTTTTTGACCCATTGAATCACCTTTCAATCAGGTCGGTTTTCCAAGCAACCCGACGCGTGAGCAAGGGCCGCAAGCGTTTGATCGCCCCTCGCTCACGCTTCGGGTTACTATTCCCTATGTCAGTTCCGGAGCATCAATGGCAATGTGAATGTGAGACATTCGCTTCCGAATCAGGAAGGCCATGCCGCGTGCTCGCGGTTGAATTCGTTTGATCATCGGGCCGCCATCGACATAGGCGTCCACGATTTTCAAGTTATCCACGTTTCGTGCACCTTTGTCCTCAGCATTTGCTGCGGCGCTTTGGAGCACTTTTTCCAAAAAACGAGCGCCCCGATTGGGACGGTAACGCAATTGGTTCAATCCTTCAGCGACCGTCATCCCACGAATCAAATCCGCGAACGGTCGAACTTTGGTTGCTGAAATCCGAGCAAATCGATGACAGGCGTTGACTTGCGCCATGATCGGAACTCCGAAATATTTCTATGACAATCACGGGCCAAGGTTTCCCACAGCCCAGTGAAACTATCTCTTACCCTTAGCCCCGTGACCTCGGAAAGTCCGAGTCGGAGCGAACTCACCCAACTTATGCCCCACCATCTCCTCGGTGACGTACACATTCATGTGCGTCCGACCGTTATGCACAAGAAACGTGTGACCAACAAACTCCGGAGCGATCGTCGAACTTCGCGCCCAAGTCTTAATGGGCTCTTTTCGATTGGTGGCATCCAGCTTGTCGATTTTCTTCAACAGCTTCTCGTCCACATAGGGACCTTTTTTGAGTGATCGTGACATCCGTCAACACCCTACTCTGAATTGATTTCTGATCTGAAATCTCGAATACGCAAAACAACGCGTTACCGCGTCACACTTTCAACTGACCGTAACGACGCGACTTACGGCGACGCACGATCGCTTTCGATGAAGCCTTTCGTCGCTTCCGGGTCGAGCCACCTTTGGCCAACTTACCAGTTGGACTACAAGGATGACGTCCACCAGCATTTCGCCCTTCACCACCACCCATCGGGTGAGCAACAGGGTTCATAGCCGTACCACGAACATGAGGCCGACGCCCCATCCATCGCTTCCGACCGGCTTTACCCAAGACAATATTCGAATGTTCCGAGTTACCAATCACACCCAGTGTGGCTCGACAACTGGACGGCAAACGTCGAACTTCACCCGAGGGCAATGTAATCTGAGCCCACTTGCCGTCCCGAGCATTGACAACAGCACCAACTCCGGCACTGCGACAAAGCTGACCACCCCTGCCTGGCTGCATTTCGATATTGTGAACCGACATCCCCAAGGGCACTTGTGCCAGCGTCATGGCGTTGCCAACTTTGGGCTCAGCTGTCTCACCGCTCATTACGGTATCGCCAACACTCAAACCTTCGGGAGCCAAGATGTATCGCTTCTCACCGTCGGCGTAGTGCAACAGAGCAATCCGAGCAGTTCGGCATGGATCGTATTCGATGAACGCGACTTTTGCAGGAACGCCATCCTTGTTCCGCTTGAAATCAATCACGCGGTACATCTGCTTGTGCCCACCACCGCGATGACGCGCCGTGATTCGCCCTTGATTGTTGCGACCACCCTTTTTCTTGCGGCGCACAACCAGCGATTTCTCCGGCTTCTTCTTGCGATCGGTAATCTCAGCAAAGTCGCTGACCGATGCATTCCGACGACCCGGAGTCGTGGGTTTGTAATGTCGAATTCCCATAAATCTATCTCCTAGAAGAACGCAATCCGGTCATCATCGTGAAGCTTCACGATCGCCTTCTTCCAATCTTTCGTACGACCATAACTCATGCGATACCGACGCGGCTTGCCCCGTCGATTCTGCGTTCGCACAGCCACCACTCGCACATCCCATAGCTCTTCCACAGCCCGCTTGATATCCGTTTTCGTCGCCAACGGACTCACCTGAAAGGTGTAGGCGTTATCTGCTTCCGAGGCAAACGTCCCCTTCTCAGTCACCAGCGGCCGATAGACCACTTGGTAAGCATCAAAGTCGACGCCTTTTTTCTTTTCTTCCGACATGACGAATGTCCTTCACGTCGCCTATTCACTAAGCCAGCAGAACTGGCATTGATTCAACTTAAGACTCTTCCGATCCACCAACACCACGCAGCTGATCCAACGCCGCCTTCGTAATGACGAGCCGCTTTTGATGCAGCAAGTCGTACGCATTCAACTCGGCAGCCGGAGCAACACCAAGGGCCGCGATATTCCGCGAGGACTTCCAAACAACCGGATCGTGCGACTCGATCGCCAGCAAAACGGTCTGTCCATCAACACCCAACGCCTTCAGCATCGAGGCAACTTCTTTGGTCTTAGGAGCTTCCATCGACAACAAGTCGATCACCGTCGCTTCATCATCCTGAAACTTACTAAGCAGAGCCATTCGAGTCGCCAAGCGAACAGCCTTCCTAGGCAACCGGTAACTGAAGTCGCGATTCGCCTTCGCAAAGGTATGACCGCCACCACGGCGAACGGGCGTTCGACGAGCACCGGCTCGAGCACGACCTGTACCCTTTTGGCGGTACAACTTCTTCGTGCTACCACGCACCATGCCGCGCGATTTGGTTTTTACGGTGCCAACACGACGATTGGCCTCGTACATCACCACAACATCGTGCAGCAACTGCTTGTTGACCTCAGAAGCCAATTCCGCCAGATCGAACTCGTATGTTCCGACTTCTTGACCGCTTTTATCTTTTACAGGTAGAGAAATCATAGGACTTCAGTATTCAATTAGTATTTATTCATGTGCCGAATCACCACGTATCCGCCGTTGGGGCCAGGAACAGCACCTCTCACCAGAATCATGGAGTTCTCGACATCGACCCGCACAACCTTCAGATGCCGAACCGTCACACGCGCGCCTCCGTACTGACCAGCCATCCGAGTCCCACGCAAAACGCGAGCCGGATCAGCACTCTGACCAATCGAACCCGGATGACGGTGAACCCGCTTAACACCGTGACTTGCACGCTGCCCAGAAAAGTTATGACGCTTCATGACGCCCGCGAAGCCGCGACCCTTGCTGATACCAATCACATCAACGTGACTTGACTCACCAAACACGCTCGCATCCAACTGTTGACCAACCTCGAGCCCGTGAGACTCATCATCCGTGCGAAACTCCCGCACGAACCGCTTCGGCTCACAGCCAGGACGCTCTGCCGGCTCAACACCAGCCTCTTGACGAGCCTTCTGCCGCTTACTGCCAAGATCTGCCACCTGACCACGGTCAGCTCGTGAAACCAAGCGGCGCGGCTTATCCTCAAAGCCAATCTGTACTGCTTCGTAGCCGTCTTGACCCTGAGTCCGCAATTTCAGAACAGTGCAAGGACCAGCTTCCAACACAGTGACGGGAATGATCTCGCCATCTTCGTTGTAAACCTGAGTCATTCCAACTTTGCGACCTAAAAGCCCAACAGGCATCGCTCATCCCTCACAGTTCCTACCGAACCAAACGGCTCAGCACGCCTCATACTTATAATCACGAGCCATAAAAGGCTCGCAGCCATTCAATAACACGGAACGCCAACCCCCTAGAGCAAAACGCTTTGCGACGAACCTCGCCAAAAAGCAAACTAAGCCCAGAGACTGCCAGCTGCAGACAAGCCGCCGAATACGACAGCTCAATTCAGAAGCCAACGGAACACAACCGCGAATTAACCACAACTCGACACAAAAGCCTAATTACCCCCTGCACTCGCCTTGATCTTAATATCAACGCCTGCAGGCAATGAAAGCTTATTTAATGCGTCAATCGTCTTTCCCGTTGGCTGAATGATGTCAATCAATCTCTTATGGGTGCGAATTTCAAACTGTTCGCGAGACTTCTTGTCAATATGCGGGCTTCGCAGCACCGTATATCGCTCAATTCTCGTCGGCAGCGGGATTGGACCGTGCACGCTCGCTCCGGTCCGCTTTGCCGTATCAACGATATCCGATGCCGACTGATCGAGCACCGAATGATCGTAGGCTTCCATCCGGATCCGAATTCTTTCTTGCGCGGCCACCAATTTGATCCCTTCAGTTCAACGATTTCAGTTTTTCCAGAGCAGAGAACGCTCTGATGCAACCTCCGCAGAGGCCGCTACCCATAAAAAGAAGTGTCCACATCGACTTGTACAACCGGCTGCAAACTTCTTGGTGGCAACACTTTGAAGCGAGAGCGGTAGGTCAGCCATACAGTTTCGACGGAAACCCGAAATTGTGGAAAGCTGGAAATGGTAGTAATCAAGGCCAGCTTTGTCAACGAAGCGAAAACACTTTCACGAGAATGTTCGAAAAACGATTCAAAAAGTTTCGATGAATTCGAGCAATTGCTTCAGCAGGCCGCAGCGGGAACTCTCACCCAGCCGCCCATCTGTTTCTAGCCGTCGTGTTAGCCCAGATTAACATCAGACTGCACGGCTTCGACAGCGAAAGAGCCAGCGCTTTCATGCTCTTAATTCGCTGCCTCTTTCATCCGCTGTCGAGAACCCTGTAATCAAACGCGACAGCGGATTCTTCGCCCGATATACTATGTTGCTCTTCTGTTGGCCGCTTTCACGCGAGGTTGATGAATGCGAAGCTTTCCCTTAGCCATCCTCTGCTGCTGTCTTCTTGCCAATGTTGCTCTTGCCGCCAAACCAAAACCGATCGATAGCGCTGCGCGGCGTTGGTCGGAAAATGGCAAAGGCGGATCGCCCGAGTACATTCGGCACATTGTTCCGTTGTTCTCCAGGCTGGGCTGCAACAATCGGGCTTGCCATGGTTCTTTTCAGGGCCAGAGCGGGTTTCGGTTGAGTCTGTTTGGATCCGAGCCTGATAAAGACCTCGAAGAACTCTTAGAGAAAGACGACGATGGTGTCCGCTTAAATATCGACGCCCCTGATAAGAGTCTCGTTCTATTTAAGCCCACCAACGAAGATGAACACAATGGTGGCGAGCGAATGGCTGTTGGGAGTTGGCAGCACCGAATGTTTCGCGCGTGGATTGCGGACGGCGCGAAGTATGAACCGGGCAAGGTAGCGAAGATCACACGCTTCGAAGTTCTTCCGCGCGAGTTCGTTGCCGATGGTCTCGACGATAAAGTTGCCTTGCGAGCGATCGCGTATTTCTCGGACAACACTGTCGAGGACGTGACTGGGCTGACTGTCTTTTCCAGCAACGACGAAAGCATCGCCGCGGTTTCGGAAGACGGCGAGATCAAGGTTGCTCGCCCTGGCGACACGTCGATCGTTGTGCGTTACTCGGGCAGTGTGACCAGCACGCAAGTTCTTGTCCCCGCCAAATCAAACGGCAAGCCGTATCCGCTCACCTTTCCGCACAACAAGATCGACGAGTTCGTCGACGCGAAGCTTCGCAAGCTCAACATTCATCCGTCCGTGCTCAGCAGCGATTCGGACTTCATTCGTCGAGCGTATCTCGACGTGATCGGCATGTTGCCCTCGGCGGACGAAACGCGCACGTTCCTCGAAGATCGATCGCCTGATAAGCGGGCCGTGTTGATCGACCGCCTGCTCGAGCATCCCAACTATGCTCACTACTGGGGCATGAAGTTTTCCGATTGGACCGGCAACAGCAAATACATCAACAACAAAGCCATCCTGTCGAACTGGCTTTGGCAACACTGGATCGAAGACAAGCTGTCGCGAAACATGCCGTATGACGAGATCGTTTACGGACACGTTTGTGCGACCAGTTTAGAGGGCCGCTCGCGGGAAGAGTTCCTGAGCGAAGTCGACACGATCTTGCACAAGGCGTCGGGACGTTACAACTACGACGACGACAAGCTCTACGCTCGCCGTCGTACGAATGAGCTATATTGGAGCAACGTTGAACGCCGCAAACCGGAAACGATGGTGCTGCAAACGGCGAACTCGTTCCTTGGCCTGCGGCTCGAGTGTGCTCAGTGCCACAACCATCCCTTCGATCGCTGGACTCAACGCGACTTCGAACAATTCAAGTCGTTCTTCATGGCTGTCAAATTCTGCGTCGCCAAAACCGGCGAAGAACGACAAGGCGGTGGTCGAGGTTACGGCGCCGAATCCGTCGAGCCCGGAGTGGGCTCGCGCTATGCGAGACTTATAAAGCAAGTCCCGCCCAAGTTGCTCGGTGGCGACGAAGTGCCTTTCGTCGAAGGCGGTCCCGACATTCGCAAGAAGCTTTGGCAATGGATGCGTTCGCCCGACAATCCATATTTCGCACCATCATTTGTGAATCGACTGTGGCATCATTACTTCGGCACGGGCATCGTTGATCCGCCCGATGATTTCAATCAAGGCAACCCGCCATCGAACCCGCAACTCCTAAGCTGGTTGGCTGACCAATTCATCGAACACAAGTTCGACATCAAGCACGTTCATCGCCTAATCCTGAATAGCCGCACTTATCAATTGTCGTGGGAACCGAACGAGTCGAACCGTCTCGACAAACGAAACTTCTCGCATGCTCAGCTAAGGCGGATGCCCGCGGAAGTGTTGATCGACGCCATCTCGGATGTCACCGGCGTCGAGAACTACTTCGGTCGCTTGCCCAAAGATCACCCGCAACGAGCCGTTGGACAAGCCATGCCGTCTCTGCGATATGGTTCAACTCGCGGCGGTTACACGATGAAAATCTTCGGTCGCCCCGATCGAGAGAAAACATGCGATTGCGAGCGATCCAACGAACCGTCGGTGGCTCAAGCGTTGTACTTGATTAACGACCAAGAAGTGCTCAACAAGCTAGACGATCGAGGCGGCCGCTTGCCAATGCTAATGAAATCGATATCAGTTGACAGCGAGTTGATCGCCGAACTGTACCTCACGGCACTCTCGCGGCGACCAACAGAAGAAGAACTCAAAGCACACCTAAAGCATGTCGAATCCGCGCCGTCGCGAGCGGCCGGAATGAAAAACGTGCTCTGGGCACTTATAAACGTTCGAGAGTTTGTGTTCGTGCATTAGCCATAGATGGTAACCCGACGCGTAAGCGAGGGACTGCTCACACGTAGTTACAAATCATACGTATCGTTTGCGAACACGTGTGACCAGTCCCTCGCTTACGCGTCGGCTTAGCATCAGACTCGCCATCTCGAGACAACCATGTTCCAACTTGATCGACGCAACGCATTGAAGGTCGGCGCCGCTGGCGCGTTTGGAGTGAGCCTTTCGACATTGCTGCAGCTTCAGGCGGCCGAGCCGTCTACTCGCGGCAAGAATGCGATCTTCATCTTCCTGACTGGCGGGCAAGCTCACCAAGATTCGTGGGACATGAAGCCAGACGGCGGCGACACGAAGGGCGAGTTCACTTCGATTGCCACCAACAACTCCGCGCTGCGCGTCTGCGAGCACATGCCGCAACTGGCCAAAGTGGCGGACAAGTACACGATTATTCGCAACATTTCGCACACCCAAGGTGCTCACAGTCCCGGGCAGCGATATCTTCAAACGGGCAACCAGAAGATTCCATCGCTCGAGTATCCCGACTACGGCGCGGTGGTCTCGAAAGAACACGCGTCGCCGCGCGGCGTACCGAACTATGTGCTGCTGCCCAGTGGCGGCAGCAACTCAGCCAGTTACTCGTCCGGCTACCTCGGCGTTGCCCAGGGACCTTTCACAGCACTGGGCGATCCGAACGCATCGAACTATAGCGTGCGGGCGCTGGCAACTCCCGAGGGACTCACACTGTCGCAGATCGAGGCTCGGCAGCGATTACTGAAGCTCGTCGACAATCGATTTCGCAGCGTCGACATCGCCAATCAAGAAGTCGAAGGCATGGACAAGTCGTATCAAAAGGCCTTCGGCATCCTGCAATCATCGGCGGTCCGCAAAGCGTTCGATGTCGAAAGCGAAGACGCCAAGATTCGCGAGCAATACGGTCGGCACACGTTTGGACAATCGTGTTTGTTGGCTCGGCGGCCTGTCGAAGCGGGCACGCGCTGCGTTTCGATTTACAACGGCGGCTGGGACACTCACGAGTACAACTTCCGCGACCTGAAAAGCACGTTGTTGCCGCCATGGGATCAAGGGCTCGCGGCATTACTGGTGGACTTGGATCAGCGCGGCTTGTCGGAGAACACCGTCGTCTGGTGCACCGGCGAGTTCGGTCGCACCCCAACAATCAACGACAAAGGCGCCGGCCGCGACCATTGGCCTCGCGCGATGAGCATGCTTTACGCCGGCGGCGGAATCAAACCGGGCCAAGTCATTGGCAAGACAGACAAAACCGGAGCCCAACCCGTTGGCGATTCGTACTCACCCGATGACGCCGCCGCCAGCTTTTATCGCGCCATCGGCATCGACCATCACAAAGAGTACTACACACCCGACGGCCGCCCCGTGATGATCGTCGCGAATGGCAAACCGATTAAAGGGTTGTGGGGATAGTATGTCTATGGTAACCCGAAGCGTGAGCGAGGGACGCTCTGACGCATTCGTTAGGATTACGGAATCGTTTGGGATACGTGTGAGCGTCCCTCGCTCACGCGTCGGGTTACCATTGGCTGTTCTGCTATTCGTCTTGTTTGCCAGGAATGCATCGGCCGCTGAGATCTCACGTTTAGTTGATGCACTTGACGACAAAAACATTCAACAAGGCGCGGCGATCGCGTTAGCGAAGCTGGGAGAGGAGGCTGTGCCGGCGCTTCGCATTTCGCTGAAGAGTGAATCCAGCGAAACGCAGATTTGGTCGGCTTACACTTTGGGCGAGATCGGTTCCGCGGCGCGGCCATCAGTTAAAGATTTGGCGACGGCATTGAAGAGCAACGATGCCGAGCTTCGTGCGACGGTAGCTCAAGCACTGGGAAAGATCGGTGACGAGTCATCCGTTGCCTCGTTGACGTCAGCTCTCGGTGACAAAGCCGTTGAAGTCCGCAGACGAGCAGCGATCGCTTTGGGCGAATTGGGAAAGGCCGCGACACCCGCAGTTGCCGAACTCAGCAAATTGCTGGCAGACGATGATGTTCGCATTGACGCGCGCGCGGCCTTGTTGCGAATTGGACCAGAAGTGGCCGACGGGCTTGTCGATACACTGACGAACGAGGCCATTCGTTTTGATGCAACATTCGTGCTCTTAAAGCTTGTGCCAGAAAAGGCGAAGCAACTCGGGCTCGATAAGCCGAGCAATGCAGACTTCGCAAGCCTGCGACTTGTCCTGTTCAACGCTCAACGCAACTCAGCAGATCACAAACGCGCCGCCGAATCGCTCGCGCAGCTAGGCCCTGCCGGCATCAAGATTTTGGTTGAAGCATTCGAAGAATCGAGCCTTCAACGCACCTCGGCCGAAGCGTTCACGCACGCAAACGTCGAGGCTGTGCCGTTGTTGCGTCCAGTCCTTTCACACAAAGACGCCACTGTGCGCGCGACCGCAATTCTGGCGATTGAACACATGGGCTCAAAGGCAAGTGCCGCAACCAGCGATTTGATACGGTTGTTAACTGATAATGATCGCAACGTCCGCTTTCGCGCGGTGCGAGCACTTCACGCCTTCGGCAAGAAAGCCACACCCGCCATCGCTGCGTTGAGTAAAGTCATCGCGAATTCCGGCGAACAAGAGCCAACCAGGCAGTGGGCCATTAAGACGTTGATGGTCACCCTGCCGGAGACTCGCGACGCTGTCGTCAAAGGTTTGATCGGTGGAGCCAAGGAAAAACGCAATTACGGCGTCCGCCAATTGGCACTGCAGTTCTTGAAGCAGCTCGCTCCCGAAGAAGCGAAGAAGATCAGCGTTCGATAGCGACGTAGGCCGGAACAAGCGCAGCTCAGTTCCGGCAACAGCCGTGGTCTTCCACGATCGATGCTCACACCGTGTTCTGCCGGAACTGAGCTGCGCTTGTTCCGACCTACAAACTACATACTGCGCTAAACGCGTTCCAGCGGCCCTGTGTAGCCGGCGAATGTGTCGGTCTCGACGTCGAAGCGTTGTAGGATCGTGACGAACAACTGAGCCAGCGGGAGTTCTTCGGCTTCGATTTTGCCTCGCCAACCGGCGTCGCTGACGATGCCAGCGCCTGCTTGGTTGTCTTCGTTTCCAGATCCAAACTTCAAATAGCGACCGTTGCGGAAACCGAGGTTCTTGCCGCCGGCGGAAATGATTGGGTAGTTGCGGGACAGATGGAAGCTGCTCGATGCGGAACCGTGCATGGCGAATGTGTTGTCCAGCATGTTGCCATCACCGTTTGGCTCGGGCGTGTCTTTTAGCTTCTGGACGAAGCGGCCGAACTCTTGGGCTTGGTAGCGATTGTATGTACCTAGGTTCTTCCAGCCGTTGGGTTTCTTGACCGCGTGCGTTAAACCGTGAGCACCGCCCAAGCCGACGGCTTTCGACAGCAGGTCGTGCGGGCCTTCGCCGTTTTCGCGGCCCAACTGAAACGTTGACACGCGTGTGGAATCGCTAAGAAACGCGAGATAGATCAGCTCGTACATCGTTTCGAAGTACAATCTTGCTTCCTTCGGATCGGCCTCGAGATGCAGGTTGCTGGCATCGACTTCGGGGATCGGTGTGTCGATCCACTTTTGAGCTTTCGCCAACTTCACTTCGGTGTCTCGGACGGCGTCGAGGTATTGTTGCAGCGTTTGTTGGTCGTGCTTCGAAAGTTGACGGCCAAGCGATCGTGTGTTGGAGATCAGGAAGTCCAGAGAACTCTTGCTTCGAGCCAACTTGGCGGCGGCGTCTTTTCCGCTGGTAACGAACAGCGTGTCGAAGATTTGCTTCGGCTTATTCATCGCCGGGATCGGGCGGCCTTCGCGATTGTAAGACTGCGTCTGAGAACCTCGGGGAGCACCGATGCCGCCGTTTGTGGACATCACCAACGATGCGTGACGAGTGAACTCGCCCGTGTGCTCCGCGATTACTTGGTCGACCGACACGGAGTTCTTGTAAGGTCCATGGCCTCCAGTCGCGGCTCCGGTTAAGTATTGGTCGGCGTTCGAGTGCCCGTGGACTCGACGAACGGCGGGGTGAGACAGACCGGAATAAATCGTGATCTCACTGCGCAGCGGTTCGAGGACATCGAGAACTTTTGTCAGCTCGAAGTCTTTCTCGCCACCGCGAGGGAACCAACTCCAATCCTTCCACGCCGGGTCTTCCTTCAGCGGCAAGCCGACACCATCGGGATGGTACACGCTGAGGAAACGTTTCGGTGTCTTGGCGGGAGTTGCAGTTTCCGCGGCGAATGTTTCAAACCACGGCAGCGCCAGAGCCACTCCGGTACCACAAAGAAAGTTTCGGCGGTTTAATGAAGCTGTTTCGAAATTCATGTATCGATCCGGTCGGTACGCTCAAGAATACTTCGTTTAACGAAAAATGGTCCGTGGCGTAAGCTTCCAGCTTGCGATGCCTCACGTCCGCAAGTTGGAAGCTTACGCCACTTATTTCGAATTGAAAATCTCACTTATCACAATCAAGTGTATCAGATCACGCAGGCGATCGCCTTTGTTTCTGAACTGTTTAGTTAACTTATCGATATCGGCTCGATCGCTAAAGGATAATGACCGGCCGAGGGCGTATGCGGTCATTTTGTGCACGATGGCTTGGGCGAATTGGTCTTGCCGCTCTGTCAGCAAGTATCGTTTTAGGCCGTCCATTCCGTTCAGCTTCTGCTTGTTGAATAGCTCGGAATTCGCGTCGACTGGCTTCTTCTTGATTTGCGTGCGGTAATCTCCCAACGCACCGTAGTTCTCGAACGCGATGCCCCACGGGTCGATTCGCGAGTGGCACGACATGCACGCCGGCTTGTTTCGATGATCGGCGATGCGTTCTTTCAGCGTCATCTGGAGAATCTTCGGATCGGTCAAGTCGACCTCAGGAACGTTCGGCGGTGGCGGAGGCGGCGGGTCATGTAAGATCCGCTCAAGCATCCACACACCACGTTTCAGCGGGTTAGAATCCGTGCCGTCCGAGTTCATCGCCAGCACAGCGGCCCCCGTCAGAACGCCACCGCGATTCATGTTCGGCTTCAACGCGACTTTGCGAAAATGCGGACCGAACACGTTCGGGATGCGGTAATGTCCGGCCAAGCGTTCGTTGAGCATCACGTAATCAGCGTGGATAAAGTCCATCACGTTGCCGTTGTTTTTCAGGATTTCTTCGAATAGAGCAACGGGCTCGCCGAGCATTGCTGCCTTCAAGTCTTCATCCTTGATATGCGCCACGTTGTCGAGTCCATCCAGTCCGAGCCATTGACCGACGAAATGCTTCGAGAAACGCTGTGCACGCGAATCGGCCAGCATGCGATCAACTTGAGCTTTCAAGTGAGTTGCCTGTTGTGGCTCTGCAACTCCGTTCGCAGAGTTCCGCGAGCGGAGTCGCGGGACCACATTGTTGCTTCGTAGCTTGCCTTGCTCGGCAAGTTGCAACAACTCGTCATCAGGAACGCTGGACCATAGAAAGAATGACAAGCGGCTGGCTAACTCGACATCGTTGATCAATGTGGATTCGTCGTCTTGGTCGCTCGCCACCTTTTGTGTTAGGTACAGGAACTCGGGCGTTGCGAGTGCCGTTGCCAAGACTTCCATCATGGCTTCTTCGAATGTCGCAAACTGCGGTCGATACTTGACGAACAAGTCCATCAACTGGTCGACTTCCGCCGATGTCACCGGACGCCGCCAGATGCGTCTCATAAACTTTGTCAGTACTTCGCGGCCGTAGGCTGTCTCGTCGTTTCGCTTCTCGCTGGCGATGAAGATGTTGGTGTGAGACTGCGGCGGCCACTGTTCATAGTAAGGTGCGGTGATCTCGATGTAGTCAACGTAAACGTGCAGCGGATCATCACGGCCGCCGGCATTCGACACGTTGCGAATGTGAAGAAACTCGTCGCGCCGCGGAAATGTTCTTTCCAGGTGTCGGAATGGATTGCGTTGGATGTCGCTCAGCGGGATGTCGAAGTGAATGAACTCGCGATCGTCGGTAGACGCGGTAACAGGTATGTCTCGTTGACTGATGACATTCATGAAGTTGGCGTTGTTGCTGGTGTGAGCACTGAAGATCAAGCGTAGACTTGCGTACTCATTGGGCTTCATGGTCGAGCGGCCCGCGCGAATGCGAACTCGCATGATTCCGTCGTCGGGCAGGAATCGATCCAAGTTCATCTTCAGTTCGTTCGACCTCGGCATCGCCAGCACAACGGGCGACACTTCTGGCGAGTCACCAACAACTGCATCGGGCTTTGGATTGATCTTGCCGGTGTTGAAATGCACGGCTTCGCCAGTCTCGCGGTTCAACAAGTGCGGCCGGTTGTTATTGTTGCGGTACTCCTTTTCGTTCTTGTTGAATTTCTTGGCTCGCTTGTTGCCCATCGCCTTGGGTACCTCGTCCCGCATCGAGACGATGTAAGTGACGGGCTTCGGCTGCTCACCGATCACGATGGCCCGCCGAAGTGCTTTCATGGCGAGTTCGCGGTAGGTCTCGAATTGCATGACGGACATCTGCAACAACTCGGAACTGTTCTTGAATCCGTCTTCGGATGGCGTTTCAGAAGGCAAATTATTCGGCGGTGGGAATTTGATGCCGAGTACATCTTGCAACGCATAGCTGTACTCGTACTTCGTCATGCGACGGAAGGAGGATCGCTGCGAGCTGTCTCGCCGAACGATCGACGCTTTGTTCAGTTCCGTGCTGAGCCAATCAACAATGCGACCTCGATCCGTGTCCGCCAGCGTGTAGTTGGACTCGTCCTCGGGTGGCATTTCCGAGTTACTCAGTGCATTGTAGATCTCGCGCCAACGATTGACGTCTGGCCCGGTCAACAGGTCGGGGTTGAGTTCATCGACTCGCAATCGCCCCTCGGAACGTTTCGGTCCATGACAGCCAAGACAGCTCTTAAGCAGAACGCCACGAATCGACTTTTGATAAAAGGCGACGTCGGCTTTAGGAACAACGTGTGATGGTTCCTTGGCTGTTTGAGATTCCTGCAACAGGCGAGATTTCGTGCGACCGATTTCTCTCGCCTTTTCCAACGTCACCGGTTCGGTGTCAATCTCAGCCGCCAAAATCGGGCAAGCGATCCCAAGAGCCAGCAGAATTGTGATTCTCAATGTGTTCATCAAGCTACTCTCGTACGCAACGACGTCCGAAGCGTGCGATTCAATGGTGGGAGTGTGGTGGGCAGGCGGGAATTGCCCGAGGTAGGTTGGACGCCGCGAGTTGTCTTGTGCGGCGATTTGTATGGAAAGATTATAGCAGAATTGTTGAGAATCAGCGACATTTGTTGTCCGATCAACGCGCTGAACTGGATGAGGGTTGGGTTATCTGGCTGTTTGATTTACCTTAGGTATTGACGGCTCGTCGAGGTCACCGACGCTTTGAGGGTGTGATCTTGGTGGCGCATCGTGCCGTAGCCTGACTCTCCGAGCTTATGTTTACCCACATACATTGCCCGACTCAGAGAGTCAGGCTACGAGAACTCATCCAGTTTGCCGCGATTCGTTTTTGAATGCCGATCGTTCGCATTGAGGACCTGATGCTCAAATCGTATTTTACAATCTTGATTGCCCTCGCAACGCTACCGTCAATTGCACGTGCGGACGGATATGACGAGAAGATTCGACCGTTCTTCGTCAAATACTGCGTGGGCTGTCATGGAGCCAAACAGCAGAAGGCTGATCTTCGAGTCGATAAACTTGACCCTGATCTGATTCGCGGAAGCGATGCGGATATGTGGCAAGAAGTGCTCGACCTGATCAACCTCAGCGAGATGCCGCCGAAGAAGGCCAAGAAGCAGCCGACGCGTGCGGAGCGGCAGGTTGTTGTCGATGCACTCACCGCGAAGTTCCGCGAGGCACTCGAATCCAAGCGATCCACGGGCGGACGCAATGTGCTGCGGCGGCTAACAGCTTACGAATACAACAACACGCTGCGAGACCTCTTTAATCTCGATCTGCGTTACGCGACGGACTTGCCGCCGGAAGGTGTTGCGAAGGACGGCTTCAAGAACAACAGCAGCGTGCTTGGCACGTCGGCTCTGCATATCGAATACTTTGAACGCATCGCGCGGGCGGCGTTGGAGAAGATTATCCTTGCCCCCGACGAACAACCGACGCCTTACTTCGTACGCATCGAACCAGAGTTAGGCTTCAAGACAGCCAACGTTAACGGCAACAAACGGAACAAGAAGAATAACCGCAAGCGAAAGCCGACCGGCGTCGGATTCGGGCTCAAGAAGGGCGAGCATTATTCTCCCGGCAACAACGCCCGTGACGGGCTGTTTCGACTCGACCACGGTGAGCTTGACGGCGATGCGATTATCCTGGCGGGCAATCGACCAAGCGACAAAGTCGGCGATCCATTCGCCGCTGATCGCAAAGTCGGCGGATCACAGGGCGACGGTCGCTCGGGCTATCAACCCGAATTCCGGGTCGAGATGTATGAAGTGCCGTACTCGGCTCCGGTTCTCGCCCGCATTCACTGTGTCGCTGTGCCTGGAGCCGGAGACACCTATCCGCGGCTGTCCTTCGAGTTGGGCTCTTTTCGAGGCGCAAACGTCTCGGACCAGAAGGAAGCCGCCAACGTCGAGATTCGATCGACGGAAATGAAGACGTATGAGTTCGTCGTTCAAGGAGCCAACTTTCCGTTCCAATCGAACAAGCCGAGCCGTCCGTCTTACTTCCGCATCTTCAACGATTTTCGACGCGGCACCAGCAAGTTGACTTACGCCGAACTTCCAAAGCTGAAGATCGACTGGGTCGAGATCAAATGCAATCACTACGAATCGTGGCCGTCGCCGCAGAAGCAAGCCATCCTGTTCGACTCGGAAAATCGAGAGGACGAAAACGTCTACGTCCGCGAAGTGCTCGACCGATTCATGTCGCGAGCCTACCGCCGACCAGTGTCCGCAGGTGAAGTCGATCGAAAGCTCGCGTTGTTCAAGCGGCTTCGCGAGCAAGAAGCGTCCTTCGAGGCCACGATCATTTCAACGTTGACTTCGGTGCTTTGTTCATCGAATTTCTTGCTGCTTTCCGAACCTGCTGTCGCGGCGGATCGGCGACCGTTGAACGACTACGAGTTGGCGTCGCGGCTTTCGTATTTCCTCTGGAGTTCGATGCCCGACGAAACGCTCTTCGACCTCGCTGCCAAAGGGCAACTGCATGAACCGGCGGTGCTGTTAGCTCAAGCAAAACGCATGATCGCTGATCCCAAGTGCCGAGGCTTCTCGCAAAACTTTACGGCTCAATGGCTCGACCTTGCCGGCATCAGACGCTTGGCCGTGAATCCCGAGTACTTCGACTTTAAGGAAAAGGACAAAGACCTATTCGAAGAAGAGTCGACGCGGTTCGTGCATCATGTGTTGAAAGAAAACTTGAGCATCGCAAACTTCGTCGATTCGGACTTCGCCGTCCTGAATCCAACGCTTGCGCGGCATTACCGAATCCCCGATATCAGCGGCGGCTTCGAAGTTCGAGCAATCGAAAAGAAACATCATCGCGGCGGTTTGATGACGCAAGCCAGCATGTTGTTCGGCAACTCGACCGGCGCCGAAACGCATCCCATCAAACGGGGCGTTTGGGTGCTCGAAAGAATGCTCGACGATCCGCCCCCACCACCGCCACCGAATGTACCGGAGTTGCCCGAGCCCGAAGCGGTCGACGAATCAAAGTTGTCATTGAAGGAGCGACTGGTTGCTCACGCCGAGGTCGCCAGTTGTCGAGACTGCCATAGCAAGATTGATCCGTGGGGAGTTGCCTTCGAGAACTACAACGCTTTGGGCCAGTGGCGAGAGGGAACAAAAGACCCGCTTGTCCGCCAGCCACATCAAGACGTCAACATCGATCCATCGACACAACTGAAGAACGGAACGTCGATCAAAGACCTCGATGATTTGAAGCAGTACATGTTGACGGATAAGAAATCACAGTTTCGCCGAGCCATCGTGAGAAAGGTCATGGCCTACGCCTTGGGCCGCTATCTTGAGTTTTCAGACCGAGCTGCGGTGGATTCTATCTGCAAAACTGTCGAAAATGAGAAAGACGCATTTCAGACAGTGATCGAACAGATTGTGCTCTCCGAGCCTTTCTTAACAAAATAGAACTGGTAGTGGGATTCCAATGACACACAAGTCCTGGCATTTAAACCGGCGTACTGTTCTTAAATCAGTTGGCGTTTCGATTGCGCTTCCCTGGTTGGAGTGCATGGCCGAGGATAAAGCCAACTCTCCGAAGCAGCGGTTCTTTGGCGGATATTTCGCTTATGGCGTTCCGATGCCTGCGGATGATGCTGACGACCGGTTGACCCACGGTTGGTTTCCCGTCGGTGAGGGCAAGGACTACAAAGCTCCCGTGATGCACGAGAGCATCATGCCTTTGCAAGACAAAATTACGTTTCTGTCCGGGTTATCTCACCCGTCGATGCGTAGCACGTCGGCTCACAAAGGTGCCGATTATTTCTTGACCGGTGCCAACATTCTCAAAACCTACGACAAGCAATCCATCTCGATCGATCAATACTTGGCTCAGTCGATGGGGCAAGACACACGGTTTCAATCGATTGTGCTGTCATCATTCGGTGGCGTGAATCGACCTTACCGGTCGTCAACGCTTTCGTTCGATCGCGCCGGACGACCGATTCCCGCTCAAAACAAACCAGCGGAGATCTTTCGTCGAATGTTCGGCGAGGTCACTCAGTCCGAGAAAGATGCACTCGCCAGCCGCGGCAGCATCATCGACGAGATCCTCAGCGAGGCCAAAGACCTCAACCGTCGCCTAGGCGCCAACGATCGCAAGAAGATGGATGAGTACTTGGCGTCGGTTCGTGAAGTCGAGCGGATGACTCAGCGAGCTAAACGTTGGCAGAACACTCCCAAGCCGAAGGTCAACGCCAAGGACCTCGAGCTGGAAGCCAACACGCAAACTCCCCGCGAGTATCTAACAGTCATGTACAACCTGCTAGCACTCGCGTTTCAGACAGATTCAACGCGCGTTGCAACATTCCAAACGGCCTGCGAGGAAGCCGGCCCGACGGATCAGTTCCCATCAGCGATCGGCCTGCGTGCCTCGTCGCACAAGCTGTCTCACGAGAAGAAGAACTACGGCGACGTCGCCAAATACATCACGTTCTTGAACGAAATGCACGCCGACTTCGTCAAGAAGCTGGACTCAATCCAAGAAGGCAACGGCACACTGCTGGACAACACGTTGTGCTTCTACGGCTGTGCCACCAGCAAGACTCACAAGGCAACCAACTATCCCATCATTCTCAGCGGCGGCCAAAACATGGGCTTCCGTCACGGCTCACACTTGCACTACAGCGAGGATGTGCCACTGTCCAACCTGTTCGTGACGATCGGCAACCAACTCGGCAGACCAACCGAGAAATTCGCTGACAGCACGGCGGATATTACGGAAGTGCTCGGCTAGTTACCGAAGGTTGATTCGAAGTCATCATTGCGATGCGTCACGACACTCGGCGCCGGGCTTTCGTTAACGCTCAACCGGAATACGTCGGGGCGTGCATAATGGCCTGATACGTCAAAGTCGTATTTGCCTCGAACGACTTCATCCAAATCCAAGTCAGCAGTGAGGATGCACGATCCTTCATAGTTCGGGCCTGCGAGAACTTGCCCTAGTGGATCGATAATGCAACTGCCACCTCGGCTAAGGACGGTCTCTGGTTCGTTTCCAAAGCTGCTGTCGAAATCATCAGGAAAGTCTTCGCGGCGAATGTACTGACAAGCAGTCAGGACAAAGCAGCGTCCTTCTAGTGCCACATGTTGCATCGATGACAACCAAGTATCGCGGCTGTCGGCCGTTGGTGCGCAATAGAGTTGAATGCCTTTGGAGTACATGGCCATCCGCAGCAATGGCATGTAATTCTCCCAGCAAATCACGGCGCCGATTTTTCCCAGCGGAGTATCAAATACGGGCAACGTCGAGCCGTCGCCAAACCCCCAGACCAAGCGTTCGGAAGCGGTGGGCATCAGCTTGCGGTGCTTGCCGAGATAACTGCCATCGGACGCGAAGAACAGCACGGTGCAATACAACGTTCCTTGGTCGCGTTCGATCACACCGATGACCAAGTAGACGTTGTTCTCGCCAGCGATTTCTGCCAAGAGGTTCACGGTCGGTCCTGGCACATCCACGGCGCTGTCCCAATAGAGGCGAAACTCTTCACGGCCCTCAGCGGTTCTTTGGCCGACCGTGGCACCGAAAGAAGCTCCCCAGGGATAGGCGGACAGGAACGCTTCGGGAAAGATGACCAACTGCGAGCCGTCGCTGGCCGCTTCCCTCGTCAACTCGTCAACCTTTTCCAACGTCCATTCGCGTTGGAAGGGATAGGGACTGGCTTGAACGACGGCGGCACGGATGGAAGTCATTTGTTGTCAACCTGAGAGGAGCTCTTCGTCATCACCAACACGGTGCATTATTGACCAAGTCAATTGAGGAGATCAAACTGCTGCGCGTACCGGTTCAACCACTACAACCGGCCACCCGAAACAGTCGCCTTTTCTGAATGCTGCAAGCGGAATCAGCGTTGGGGTTTTCGGGCGGAGAATATAGACTTTTTGTTGAATTCGTGATTTATAGTGCGATAACATAGCGAAGAGTTAGTTTTTTGCGTTCAACAATTCCTTAACGACGGGAATCAATTATGGCCACCCGCAGATCTATTGCGGCTTTTTCCGCACTGTTGGCATTGGGACTGTTGTTTGGAGCCTCGCAATCAAACGCGGCCAAGCCGATTACCAAACTCAAATTTGATCCAAAGGCCGAAAAGCTAGAATTCTTCGATGCCATCAAAGATGGCAACATCGACGTCAAGATGATTCCGAAGAATGCCATGGGCGGCAACTTGCTGATCGCCAACAAGACGGACAAGCCGATCAGCGTGAAGGTGCCCGATGCCTTCGTCGGCGTCCATGTCTTGAAGCAATTCGGTGGCGGCGGCCTTCAGGGTGGCGGCGGCCAACTTGGTGGCGGCGGTGGCGGTCAGACTCAAGGTGGCGGCGGCCAACAAGGTGGTGGATTAGGCCAAGGTGGCGGCCAAGGTTTCTTCTCGATCCCACCGGAAAAGACCGTCAAGTATCCGTACAAGGGCGTCTGCCTCGAGCACGGCAAGAAAGACCCCATGCCCAACATGAAGTATGAGATTCGTCCCGTCGAGACGTTTTCCAAAGACCCCGTCTTACGACAAGTCTTGGTGATGTTGAGTAGCGGTCGAGTTGACTCGAAAGCGGCTCAAGCTGCGGCGTGGAACCTTTCCAACAAGATGGGCTGGCGGCAACTCGCCACAAAGCAAGTTCCGCATCTGGGTGGACGTCCATCGACGCCGTTCTTTACACGCAACCAGATTCTCTGGGGCCAAAACCTCGTTGCGGCTGCTAAGATTCGTGCAGAAGAAGAGGCTGCTCGCAAAGATGGCACACCGGCTGAAAAGCCAAAGACGACGCCCGCAAGAACTCGCACAGGTGCTCGCGTATCTCTTCGTTAAGCGCGAACAAAAATCTCAAAGAACTTCGAGCTCGGTTGCTTTGTTTGGCAGCCGGGCTTTTTTCTTGTTCTTCACTGAATACAGAAGTGGCTGGGGGCGAGTCTTCGAGCCCAGTTGGGTCAAGACTCGTCCC
>PBMZ01000152.1 GCA_002722955.1 Planctomycetaceae bacterium
AGGGAACCGGGCTGTCGGTGATGACGTCAATATTGAGACGGACATTCTGGGGAAGTACGCGGAGAAGTTATTAGGGATGAGCAATGAGTGATGAAAACGATGGTAACCCGAAGCGTGAGCGAGGGACGCTCACACGTATTCGTCAACGAACTGATCCCTGCGCGAACGCGTGTGAGCGTCCCACGCTGACGCGTCGGGTTACCGTTGCATTGGAACTTCGCAAGTGAAAGAAGCTGTCCGACAAACTCGTTCGCACCTCATGAAGCTGTTCAAACAGCATGGGTTCAATCCGCGAACTGATCTGGGACAGAACTTCTTGATCGATTTGAACATCCTCGAATTCGTCATCAAGAACGCAGAACTGAACCGCAAGGACGTCGTTTTGGAAGTCGGTGCTGGCACCGGTGGCATGACGACTTTTCTGGCATTGAAGGCCGCGGAAGTTGTCTCGTTCGAGATTGATTCGAACATGTACGGCTTTGCCAGTCACGCTGTTCAAGGTTTCGACAACGTGGCCTTGATCCACAGCGATGCGTTAAAGAGCAAGAACCATCTTTCGCCGCAGTTGGTTGATTTGGTCAATGAACGGCTGACCGATGGTCGAAGGCTGAAGCTTGTGGCGAATCTGCCTTACAGCATTGCCACGCCATTGGTGTCGAACATCGTGGCAACGGAACTCGACTGGTCGCGGATGGTGATTACGATTCAGTGGGAGTTGGGGCAGCGCATGGCAGCTCGGCCGCGGCGTTCGAACTATGGGGCGCTGTCGGTTTGGTTGCAGTCACAGTGCCACGTCAAGATTTTACGGAAAGTGCCGCCGACCGTGTTTTGGCCGCGGCCGAAAGTCGACTCGGCCATCGTTCGATTGATACCGGCTCCGGAGAAGCGGGCCAAGATTCGGGACCGAGCGTTTCTCTTGGACTTCGTGCGGCGGCTGTTTCATCAGCGGCGCAAGTTGCTGCGAGGAATGATCGTTGGCATGTATCGCAAGCAGCTTGCCAAGGACGACGTCGACGATGTGCTTGCGGAGGTAAAAATTAAAGAAGGGGCACGTGCTGAGGAATTGGCCGTGCCTGTTTTGGTAGAATTAGCGAACAAGATTCACGAGAGGATCGAGTCAAAGTAGCCATCGCTCTCCGAGTGATGGCTACTTTTATCGCGCGACTCTTAGGAGACCATCATGCAAGATCGCATCAGTTGCAAAGGCCTGACGTTTGACGACGTGTTGCTTGAGCCTGCGTTGAGCGAGGTCATGCCGGATACCGTCGACATCAGTTCGAAGTTGACTCGGAATATTCCCTTGCACGTGCCGGTCATCAGTAGCCCGATGGACACGGTTACTGAAGCCGAAATGGCGATCGCGTTGGCTCAAGAGGGCGGCATCGGCATCATCCACAAGAACATCACAATCGAGCAGCAAGGCTTGATGGTCGACGCCGTCAAACGCAGCGAACACGGTGTGATTCATGACCCCGTGACTCTCCCACCCGATGCGTTGGTCGGCGAGGCGATGGAGATCATGGACCAACGCAACATCGGCGGCGTGCCCATCACCGAAAATGGGCAACTTAGGGGGATTTTAACACGCCGCGATCTCAAGTTCCTCGAATCCCGAGAGACGCGGATCGAGGAAGTCATGACGAAAGATAATCTCGTCACAGCCAGCGAGTACACGGACTTGCAGTCGGCTCAGCGACTATTGCTCGAAAATAAGGTCGAGAAACTGTTGCTAGTTGACGAAGAATACCAATTGAAGGGATTAATCACGATAAAGGACATTGACAAGAATCTCCGATTCCCATTGTCGTCGAAAGATTCGCGGGGCCGATTGCGCGTCGGTGCTGCTGTCGGCGTACACGATTTGGAACGAGTGGCGTTTCTCATCGAGAAGGGAGTCGACGTTTTGGTGGTCGACAGTGCTCATGGGCATTCCAAGAATGTCATGGAAACAGTCAAAGCCATCAAGTCGAAGTGGGAGATCGACGTCATTGCCGGAAACGTGGCCACCGAACAGGGGGCAAAAGATTTAATCAAGGCCGGTGTTGATGCCGTCAAAGTGGGCATCGGTCCCGGGTCGATTTGTACAACAAGAATCATTTCCGGTATCGGAGTTCCTCAGTTAACCGCCGTGTCGTCCGCAGCGAAGGCGGCCGAGGGAACCGAGATTCCGGTGATTGCCGATGGAGGTATTCGTTACAGCGGAGACATTACCAAAGCCATCGCCGCGGGGGCTCACACGGTCATGCTGGGTGGGTTGCTTGCGGGCCTTGACGAAAGTCCAGGAGATCGGATTCTATACCAGGGACGTACGTTCAAACGTTACCGCGGAATGGGTTCGTTGGGCGCGATGGTTAAAGGTAGCAGCGAACGATACCGACAAAGTGTAACAGACGATGACATCAAAAGCGGCTCGAAGAAACTCGTCCCAGAGGGAGTCGAAGGGCGAGTGCCTTATAAGGGGCCCTTGGGCAGCTTTTTGTATCAATTGATGGGCGGACTTCGAGCGGGAATGGGATACCTTGGGACCCAGACCATTCCTCAGCTCCGAACCGAAGCTCGCTTCATCCAAATTTCACCCGCAACGGTTAGGGAGAACCATCCCCATGACATCGCCATCACTCAGGAAGCTCCAAATTATACGGTCGAGCATCGGCCGGATGACCCGCGTTAGTGCGGCGTTGTCGGTGGGAGTGGTCTTGCTGGCAAGCCCAGCCCTGATTTCTCCAGCCATGGCCGAATCCGATTCAATCGAAGGCCTGAAAAATCGCAGTGCTAAGAAGCGTTGGCAAGACGCCTTTAAGGCACCTAGGTTCGACTTTTCGAAACTCAACCCGTTCTCGAAGAAGTCAGCCACGACCGAGATCGCCGTTGCTCCAGCCAACGAAGTTCCTGTTCGGACAGCACAACAGAAGGCTTACGAAGGCGAAGTGCAAACGGTTCAATCCAGCACAGTCGTCCCGCGAGTCGCCTCGCTACGTCGACGGCAAGGCTCCGCGGAATACAAGATTGCCAACGATCCGAAGGACTTGAAACGGATTTCAGCGATCTTGCCATATCCCGATTACGAGCCCGATTCCAAAATCGCCAAGGACGATCCTTGCCTGAATCAATGCCCTGCTGGCATCTGCAAGCGAGAAGGCGAAGCACAAACTTGCCCCGAAGAAATCGCCTTGTCGACTGAAGAGTACACACCGCGCAAGTTCGAACCGGCCCTCTACCAATGGAAGGCCTCCGACTTGCATCACAACCCGCTGTACTTTGAAGATGTTGGCTTAGAGCGATACGGCCACACTTACAACGAGTGGGTTCAACCGTTCGTCTCGGCCGGCAAATTCAGCACACAGTTGATTGGTTCGCCGTACCAAATGACTATCGACCCGGTCTGGAAGGACATGTACACGCTGGGCCACTACCGTCCCGGCGAATGTGCTCCAAAGAAGATTTACCGAATCCCCTGGAGCACGGAAGCAGCCATCAACCAAGCTGGCGTGATGACAGGTCTGTTCTTCATCATTCCGTAAGCTCGGTCTTCCGACAACGAAATCCAGTAACCACGCCCGCTGGCAGTTTTGCTAGCGGGCGTTTTTTTGTGAAGTTATGATGTCACACAAATAAATTCATTCTTACATCAAACTTCGAGCATTAAATGTCTGATCTACTGAATCATCGTGCTGGAACTTTAGCAAGACACGTTATCGAGAACGCTGAGCAACTTCGAATCGACGTGTACTCGGACGGCGGCACGGTTTTGGATTTTGGCGTCAAGGCCGCTGGCGGCTTGTCGGCGGGACTGATGTTGGCTCGGCTTTGTTTGGCTGACTCGGCGGATGTCAGCATTCAGCCGGGTACGATCGACGGTGTCGGTTGGCCTCAGGTTCAAGTTTATTCAGACTCACCCGTAGAAGCTTGTTTGTGCAGCCAATACGCCGGTTGGCAAATTGCTCTGGAGAAGTATTTCGCGATGGGCTCTGGCCCGATCCGTGCTGCCGCTGGCATCGAGGAGCTTTTTACAAAGCTGGACTATCAAGAGCAGGCGGCGCGAACGGTGGGCGTGTTGGAGACCGGTCAGCTTCCCGGCAGCGATGTGTTCGAATACTTGGCCGAGAAAACCGGAATCGCTGCAGAACAAATTCTGCTAGCGGTCGCCCCGACATCCAGCCAAGCCGGCAATCTTCAAGTGGTGGCCCGATCGCTGGAAACATGCCTCCACAAGCTGTTCGAAGTCGGGTTTGACGTTCGGCGTGTCGTCAGCGGGCTTGGCGTTGCACCGCTTTCGCCGGTTGCCGGCGATGACTTGGCCGGGATAGGACGCACCAATGACGCAATTCTTTATGGCGGCCGAGTTACCTTGTACGTCACTGGTGACGACGACTCGATCGCTGAGCTAGGTCCGAAAGTTCCCTCTTCTGCCTCGGAGTGCTTTGGACAACCGTTTCTACAAGTATTTGAAGACGCCGGCCGAGACTTCTACAAAATCGACCCTCACCTGTTTAGCCCGGCTGAAGTCGTCTTCCAAAACGTCGACACCGGACGCGTTCACCAATTTGGTGCCATTCAAAGTGACGTTCTGCGCGCTTCCTTCGGACTTTGATGACAAGTTCCCCTGAGCCTGCTGACTGGAAAGAACACTCATGGCCAACCATAGATGGCGAGTCATTGTTTTGCTCATGCTATTCGCCGCGCTGGGGCACTTTAATCGTGTTGGGATTACGGTGGCTGGCGATGAAGTGTTTATTCCGAAGTTTGGCATCGAAGAAACTCGGATGGGGTGGGTGTACACGGCGTTCTTGATCGTTTACACGATTGGGATGCTTCCGGGAGGGTGGCTGATTGATCGGATCGGCGCTGTTCGCACGTTGACTCTTTATGGAGTGTCAATGGGCGTCTTCGTCATGCTGACTGGGACGCTTGGTTCGATCACAGAGAATCCATATTACTTATGGATAGGTCTTTTAATCATCCGAGGGATGGCGGGTGTGTGCAATTCGCCCCTTCATCCAGGTGCCGCTCATGTTGTTTCCGGAGTCATGCAGCCTCAGCGACGAGCCACCGCGAATGGATTCATCACCGCCGGAGCATTGGTGGGGATCGCGTGTTGTTATCCCGGCTTCGGTTGGCTCATGGATTCGTTCAGTTGGCCTTTGGCATTCGTGATCAGTGGATTTCTGCTGGCATGCTTTGGAGTGTTTTGGTTCTTCACAGCATCGCCAATCGTTCACGAAACACCAAACAGCGATGATGGCGAGGACTCGGAATCAACCGACAAAAGTCGAATGGATTTGCTCACCGACCCGAACCTGTGGTTGATCACCTTAAGTTACGCGGCCTACGGTTACTTTCAGTATCTCTTCTTCTATTGGATGGGTTACTACTTCAAGGAAGTTTTGAACGTGCCCGCCGAGGACGCTCGATGGGCGTCATTTTGGATCATGCTGGCTCAAGGGGCCGGGATGGCGATTGGTGGCAGCAGCACGGATTTGATCTGCCGATTCTTCGGAGTCGTCTGGGGGCGGCGGACGATCGTCTTTTTCGGCATGGGCTTTGGAGCCATCTTCGGGTTTATTGCCATCGGCTATGACAATCTGATCAGTATCTCGGTGTACTTTGCCCTGGCGATGGCGGCGACTGGGATGGTTGAGGGTGTGTTTTGGACGACGGCCACGGACATTGGTGGCAAGTCGCGCGGCTTATCAGGTGCCTTTATGAACACGGGTGGCAACGCCGGCGGTCTGATTTCTCCGGTGTTGACCCCCGTCATCGCAGCAAGTGTTGGATGGTCGGGCTCGATTATCGTCGCCTGCATCATTGCCGCTGCTGGTGGTCTGTTGTGGTTAGGGATTCGGCCGCCGGTTGAAGATGCGCAGGCCGAGCAATAGCAGCTCGCCATTTAAACTGGGGTGTCGCGCACACCCACGGAAAACTATAACGATGCCCCTTGGTTTCTCACCAATTTGTAGTTCGTGCCACAAACAAACGCGCGGAGCGTGTGAATGTTTTCTGGATTACGCACCGTCAGTGCGTGGACTCTGATAAGCCGAATCTTGGGACTCGCCCGTGACATTGGGATGGCGACCCTATTCGGCGGCGGCGCTCTGTTTGATGCGTTTACCGTAGCGTTCCGGATTCCCAATCTGGCTCGCCGGCTGTTCGGCGAAGGTGCTCTAACGACGGCATTCTTGCCCGCCTTTGTCAAAGAAAGGCAGCAAAACGGGCCAGACGCCGCATGGCAACTGACGACCGCAGTGCTGTATACACTGGCAGCATTGCTGGGTGGAGTTGTTCTGGTCGCGGACCTTGCCCTTGGCGCAGTGCTGGCCACGGTGTCGCTTTCGTATGAGACACAACTGCTGGTAAGTCTCACAGCCATCATGCTTCCGTATCTGGTGTTGATTTGCTTAGCGGCACAAATCAGCGCCGTGCTGAATGCGCTCGAGCACTTTGCTGTTCCCGCTCTCTTGCCTGTTGCCCTAAACGTTGTTTGGATCGCCGCCATCTGGGGAGTCTGTCCGTTTCTGGAATCGGCCAATCAACAAATTCATACGGTGGCGATCGCCGTTGTGATCGGAGGCGTCATTCAGCTTGCGCTGACATGGCCGAAGATTCGAAGTTATGGCTTTCGTTGGCACCCCGATTGGCGAGCAGCTCGCGGGCAAGTCGTTTCGATTGGCAAAGCGATGATGCCAATTCTTCTTGGACTTTCCATCACTCAGTTGAACACGCTCTGCGACAGTTTGATCGCTTGGGGATTCTCGGCTCCGGAGAAGTTGACTGAGGCTCGGTTATGGGACCGCTGGGATTATCCGTTGCAATCAGGTGCTGCTTCGGCGCTGTTCTTAGGTCAACGGATTTATCAGTTCCCGTTGGGAGTCTTCGGTGTCGCATTGGGGACGGTTTTGTTTCCAAGATTCGCGATGCACGCGGATCGCCAGCACTTGGATCAATTGCGAGACGATCTCACGTTGGGGCTGAAGTTAATCCTAGTCATCGGTGTCCCCGCCAGTGTCGGCTTGGTGCTGCTGGCCGAGCCGTTGTCGGCATTACTGTTTCAATACAAGAGCTTCGACGCCGATGACACTGCGGCCACGTCGGCAATGATCGCTGCGTACGGCTTGGGTGTTTGGGCGTATTGCGGTTTGCTCATCATTCAACGCGCGTTCTACGCAGTCGACGACCGAGAAACTCCGATGCGCATCGGACTGCTTGCCGTTGTGTTGAATGTGACTCTGAACATGGTCTTGACCTGGCCGTTCGGGGCCAAGGGGCTCGCCATCAGCACGGCAGTCTCGGCGATCTTCCAATTCCTGTTGACAGTCTGGCGCTTCCGAAACCGTCTAGAAGGCGACTTCGACTGGCCAAGCATCGGATCGACTTTCGGCAAGACGCTGTTGGCCACAACCATCATGACCATTGTTTGCGTCGCTGCCAGAAACTCGATCGCTGCCGATGCCGTGTTCTGGCATCGTTTGCTACGAGTTGCCTTGCCGCTGCTGGCATCGATCGCCGTCTTTGCCTACGCGGCCAAATGGCTGGTGATTCCCGAGTTCTTCATGCTGCTGAAGAGGAAAAAGACCAATGACCAAGCATCAATGACCAAAGGATGAACACGAAATCGGAGTCTGCCCTTGGTCATTGATGCTTGGTCATTGGTCATTTCCCACATATGGATTGAGAATTCCGCCCCCACGCGGCATCATATGGTGACCAACAGGGGTGACGCGCGGCATACGCCGTCTCACGGGAGGGGACATGGGCGATCCAACGTCAAACGCCAATCAATCATTGCGTTTTCTGCATTGCGCGGACTTGCACATCGATAGCCCGCTGCGCGGATTGGAAGCCTATGAGGGAGCTCCGGTCGAGCGGCTTCGCAGCGCCACGCGCGAATCTTTCGAAAACCTCATCACGCTAGCAGTTCGTGAACGAGTTGCCTTTGTTGTCATCGCGGGCGACCTCTTCGACGGCAAATGGCAAGACATCCAAACGGGACTTTGGACGGCCGCGCAATTTCGCCGTCTCGAGCGTGAAGAGATTCCCGTTTATCTGCTGCGAGGCAACCACGACGCGGCCAGTGAAGTGCGTCAGCGAGTACGCTGGCCCGACAACGTCCGTGAATTCAGCGTCGAACAGCCGGAAACCATCATCGACGCGAAGACTGGTTTTGCACTACACGGTCAAGGCTTCACCACGCGCGAGGTGCTTGAGGACTTAGCGGCCAATTATCCCGATCCTGTCCCCGACACGCTCAACATCGGCGTGCTGCACACCAGTTTGACGGGCGACCCCAATCACGACAGTTATGCTGCGACCACCGAAGATGTCTTGAAGCTACGTGGATACGACTATTGGGCGTTGGGACACGTTCACAATCGACGAACAGTTCACGACGATCCGACCATTATCTTTCCGGGGAATACTCAAGGGCGGCACATCCATGAGCGCGGCGCTAAGGGATGCGTGCTGGTTAGCGTTTCCGATGGTCACATAAGCCGCGTTGATTTTGAAGCCACGGACACACTCCGTTGGCATCAAGCGATCGTCGAAATGGTGTTGGATGATCAAATTGAGCAGTTGTACGTTTCCGTTTCCAACAAGTTGCATCAATGCCGCGAAGAGTCTGACGGACGCTTTGCTGCCGTGAGGCTTTGGATTCGTGGGGCGTGTCGGTGTCACTCGGATTTGATGACTCAATCAATTCGCGAAGAGGTTGTCACCGAGATTCGTAATATGGCCAATTCGATCTCGGATGTTTGGGTCGAGAAGATCAAGTTCGACACGTCTGCCCCCGTCGATGTGGAAGCGCTGCGAAGCGGTAACGACTTGATGGGCGATCTACTCGCCTTGATCGACGAGTTTGCGGCTGGTGACAACGAGCAACTGTTGGAGTTATCCGAGCACCTCAAACCACTCCAAGACAAAGCTCAGGGCGACTTGCTCCAAGCAGGCATCGACCTAAGCGATCCTGAGACCATTCGGCGTTGGCTTGGTGATTCGGAACGTTTGTTAGTCGGAATGATTCGAGATGAATAGCTGTTAGCGTTTAGCAAGAAGATCATCATGAGCTAATCGCTAACTGCTAACCGCTCCCAAGGTACAGAAGCATGAAGCTTTTGGAGTTAAAAATCGAGAACTATGGAATCTACGCGGATCGTTCGATTCAATTGAACGACTCGGGCTTCCAAGTGATCTATGGTCCGAACGAAGCGGGCAAGTCGACGCTGCTGCAACTTATTCGTGAGTTGTTGTTTGGCTTCGCGCATCAGAATCCGTACGACTTGAAGAACCATTCGGGCAAACTCGCCGCGATCGCGCGCTGTCAATTGCGAGATGGCAACGTCATCAAGTTCCGTCGGCAAAAAGGACGCACGGGAACCGTCAATGGCGAGTTTGAAGGATCGCTCGACACGTTCGATGACATCGGCCTGAGAAACATCCTCGGGGCCGCGAATGCTGATTTGTACAAGCACGTCTTCGGCTTTTCCCTGAAAGAGTTGGAATCGGGTGAACAAAGTTTGAAAGACGCCAACTTGAACGAAGCCATGTTCGGCAGTGGGCTTGGCGGACTGGCGAACTTTCAAAGCGTCCAACAAACGATCCAAAAGCAACAAAAAGAGCTGTTCTCGAAACGGGCCAGCAAACCCGTGATCAACAAGCTGTTGACGGAGATTCAAACTCAAAAAAATGAGATCCGCGAGTTATCCGTCAAACCGCGAGACTATGAACAGCTGAATGGATCGCTCGCGCAGAAAGAGTTGGAAGGCGACCGCTTGCGAGAGCGCGTGGAAGCTGTCTCGGCCAAGAAGCGACGATTAGGACGCCTCGAAACGGCGCTCGATAAATGGACGGAATTGCGAGCGCTGCGCGAGCAACTGCAACAGCTTGGAAGTCACGAGGATTTTCCGGTCAATGGAATCGAGCTTTTTCAGCAATGCACCGAGCGGCTCGATGAGTTAAATCGAAAGTTGGCGGACTACCAGCGCGAACTGGATAAGATCGAGGCCCGGCAAACGACGCTGAAGAGCGATCCTGCGATCATGGCCGAGGCCGCCAGAATTCGTCAGTTGTTGCCTGAGGTCGGCCGGATTCGCGGATTTCTACAACGAATTCCAGAACAACAAGAGCGTCAATCAAGGCTGGCGTCAGAAGTTCAACGTCAAATCGCAGAGTTGAATAGCGACTGGACTGCAGATCAACTGAAGGGATTTTTGGATGGCCGAATCAAGCGTGAGGTCGTCAGCGGACTTGCCCAAGAAGTTCAATCGTTGAACGAAAGCGAAGCTGCGTTGAGTGCTCAGCGTCCGGACTTAGAACGGCGAATCGCGGCCGCTCAGCAACGTCTTCGAGAAATCGACGAAGCCAATACGATGCCGGCCATCGAAGAGTTCATGCAGCAAGCCGACGGCTTTCTCGAGCAGCGCGAACAGGTGTCTTTGTGCGATTCCCAATTAACGGAATTGTCACATCAGTTGCAAGCGATGATGCCGCGTTTGGCTGGCCCGCTTGAGATTCCTATGGGTGAGCCGACAGTAGATGACACCACTGATTTTGCGCAGCTTGTTTCGGGACTGGCCCAATTGCCTTTGCCGTTGGCCGCAACGATCGCCGAATTTCGTGACCGCTTGGATCAGGCCGAAGCGCAACTAAGCACAGCGAGCGAATCGCGCGACCAACTGCAAACGGAGATCGATGCATTACAACAGCAACTGGATCAGATGCAGTCCGACCAATCGATTCCCGACCGATCCGAGCTGGAAGCCGCTCGAGAGTTACGGAACACGACTTGGCACAACATTCGGACCGCGTTCGTTGACGGAGACCGCGATGCATTGGCACAGCATCAACCAAAGGACGCTGCCAGCGCATTCGAACACCAGGTCGCTGATGCCGACGAAATCGCCGATCAACGACAAGCGTTGGCCGAAGAAGTGGCTCGCCGAGAACAATTGACGGCTCGCTTGGTTCAATCTCGGCAGCAAATGTCGCGGCTGGAAAGTGATGTTGTTGAATTACAGCAAAAGCGCGACGACTGTTGGGCCGCGTGGCGTGACATTTGGGCGTCCAGCAACATCGAACCGCTGTCTGTTCGAGAGATGCAGGACTGGCACGCCTTGTACGAGTCGTTTCGTGAAAAAGCGATAGACTTACAACAGTGCGTCGATGCGAAGACTCGCCACCTTGATAAGTCACAAGCTTTCGAACAGCAACTTCTGCGAGCCTTTCCCACCAAAGACCTCGATATCGACTCGGCAATGGCCGCCGCAAAATTGAAGTTGGCCGAGTTTCGCGAGCACGAGAATGAACGCAAGCAACACGTTAAGGAACTACCCGATCTAGAAGCGCGGCTGAAGTCGCTTAACAATCAATTGTGCGAAGTGACGCTGCAGCGTGGCGAATGGTCCAGCCGCTGGGAACAGGCGTTGGGTGACTTGGGATTTCCAACTCACTGGGATCCGCAGTTGGTTACCAAAATGCTGAATGACTTCGCGGACTTTCAGCAGAAGCACGTCGAGTCTGAGTCGTTGCGAGAGTCGATCGAGCAGATGCAAACCGACGTGGACGAGTTCTCAAGCAGTGTGCTCGAAGTTTGCCGCGCTGTTGCCAATGACCTGGTCGAGTTCCCCGTGACAGACATCGTCGAAGACTTGGATGAACGATTGCAATCGGCCAAAGACGGCGAAAAGGAAGCGGCGCACATTGCCGAGCGTTCCGGCGACATCGCCCGCGATCATCGTGCCGTCGAAAGTGATCGAGACCAATGTCAGGAACAGCTCGCCGCATTGTTCAGTTCGGTTGGTGTCGACTCTGATGACGAGTTCTTGCGGATGGCTCGTGAGGTCGAACAGCATCGTGGATTGATCCAAACGATCGAGAATCTGCAGCGAGAAATCAGCGTGATTCGAGGGAATGAGTCCGAAGCCGAGTTCGTTGCCGAATTGGACAGCATGAACGCGGACCGAGTTCACTCGGAGCGACTTCGCTTGGAGGAGGAGTCGAAGGATTTGGAGGACAAGTACAGGAAAGCCCTCGGCGAAGCGGGCACATTGCGTCACCGAATCGAATCGATGAACGGAGATTCGCAAGCTGCTGCGACCGCGTTACAGCTGGAAAGCAGTTACGCCAAGCTGGGATCCGCCGTCGATCGTTGGGCACCGCTTGTGCTAACTCAAGCGCTGATGGCTCGGGCATTGCAGCGGTTCGAGCAAGAACATCAACCCGAGTTGCTGCATGAAGTTTCACGGCTGCTGAAGAAAATGACGCTTGGCCGGTATGTTGGTCTGCATCGCAAGTTGGACGATGTGGGAACGTTGCTGATTGAGCAACACGACGGATCGTTTAAAGAACCGAGTGAACTCAGCACGGGCACTCGCGAACAGCTTTACTTGGCGATTCGATTGGCGTTCGTCTCGAAGTACTGCCACGAATCCGAACCCTTGCCCATCGTGATGGATGACGTGTTGGTCAACTTCGACGAAGAGCGAGTTCGCAGCACGCTGGAAACGTTACTTGAATTCTCTCGCGACGTGCAGATTCTGTTCTTAACGTGCCATCAACACATGGTCGAAATGGCAGCGGAACTTGAACCAACGTCAGCAGCGATTTTGCTCGCACCTGGACGCAGTGATCCAGGGAAAATCAACGAAAGAGAAGTGCCTCGACAACCAATCATCCGTGTGGACTCGAAAGCGACTACGCAGCCAAACGCCAAGCGTCGCGAGGAGCCAGCGGTGGAGAAAGAAGCATCAGAGACGCAGTCACTGCTGTTTCCCGATCAATAGACTAGTCATCTGGCGTTCGAAGGGCTTTCGGCAAGAAGTCTTCGTCTTCATCGCCATCATCGCTTTCGTGTAAACCGGAAAGCGAGCGGCCTGTCAGTTCTCCGTCGGTGCTGCATTCTTGCAGTGACCAACCCGTGGAGATTTCTGGCAAATTCGATGAGTAGCCTTCGTCGAGCATATAGATGACTTGGCTCGTGCAGAACTTGCCGATCGCGGCGACAAGTGTTTTGCATTCGTCTTCGGACAACGATTCGTTGACTTTGGAAATGGCCAGCTCAAGTGTCTCGTTGTCTTCGAATTCGTCCAGTGCGACATCGAGCGGCATGTTCGAATTCCAGTTCAAGATCTCGGTGACGCCTTTGAGAAATGCGAATTGCGTCGACTGCGCTACTTTCTCGGAGACTTCGGACACGACTAAGGGACCTGGCTCTTTACAGCCAAGACGTTGAAGCGTCGAAAACACCTCACTCGCCTGCTCGTGCTGGCTGGCTTCCCAGTCCGCGACTTCCTCTCGATGGAAGTCATCCTCGGGCAGGCTTGCAATCCACTCACCAAACGTCATGGCGTACCTTTATCGTTTGCCGACGTTGCGATTCACGCGGACTTACTTTTGAGCAGCAGCAATTCGAACGTGGCCGTACAACGTTTCGCCACCGCGAAGAATGTAGAACTTCAGCGGATTGAAAGTGCGAAGCTGCGGGTGATCCAAGACATAGCTGACGTTGTCTAGATTGACAGTTTCCCACAAGTGTAGACCAACCAGAATGTCGCCCTTCTTGATACCGTTGCGTTGAGCTGGCGACTCTTGGCGAACTTGGGTAACTCGCAGCCCACCGCGGTACTTTGTTCCCACGAGGCGCTCTTCGGCTGTTTCGAGCTTCTCGAGCCGCACGCCAAACATCTTCCATGTGCGTTCCAGCGGTCGCACTTGAGATGTCAGCGTTGTCGGAGTCGGTTGGCGATCGGGTCGGGCGATTGAATGTGATGGTTGTCCTGACAAGGCTGCCAGTTCCATCTTCAGCGTTTGCGGAACACCTTTTCGCTCGATGACAACATCCAACACGGTGCCAGCCAACTGTCCCAAGCAAGCTCGCTCAAAGTCGGCGGCATCAACTACGGGAATTGTTCCGACTTTGATAATCACGTCGCCGGGTAATAACCCTGCTTCCGACGCGGGGCTCCCGCTCTTGGTTTGTTGGACTCGGAATTCTCGCAGCGAGCCTTGTTTGACATCGCGGCCGATAAGACCGTGGTAGGTCGAACACAGATGCTCGATGCTTAGCAGTTGTGCGATGACTCGACGAGCGTTGTCGACGGGGATCGCGAAACCGATGCGTTGAGCTCCAGCGCGAATGGCAACATTGATGCCGATGACTTCGCCATCGAGGTTGACCAAGGGTCCGCCGCTGTTACCAGGATTGATGCTCGCGTCGGTTTGAATAAGATTCTTGTAAGCTTGTTTTTCGTTGACTTCGACGTTGCGCGACAACGAACTGACCATACCGCCAGTGACACTGTCGGTGTAACCAAATGCGTTGCCGATGGCGAGGACGCTTTCTCCCAACATCAGATCGGATGAGGTTCCCAAGGGCATGGTCGCCAATGGGCCGCTTGCATTGATCTGAATAATCGCCAGGTCTTGTTCGCGATCGTACGAGACGACTTGAGCGTCGTAAGTTGCTCCACTGAAAGTGGTCACTCGCAGCACGTCAACATCCGCCACAACGTGATAGTTGGTGACGATGTAGCCACGTTCGTCAACGACGATGCCGGTGCCCATTCCATTCACCTTGCGACCTTTGGTGAACAAGGTGCCGTTGTCACGCGCAGTCTTCTCGCTGTGAATATTGACGATCGAGGGCATCGCCTTCTTAACAGCAGTGACAGCCGGGGTCTCTCGATTTGAGGACCATGCAAGTGGTTGGAATAGTGTAAGGGCAACAACCACACACAAACCAAATTGGGTAAAACGC
>PBMZ01000153.1 GCA_002722955.1 Planctomycetaceae bacterium
CAGAGTGCCTTTCGGAACGCGATCAGCTTCACGTGTCGAGTTTCACGGTTCACCACTCCCACAAAATGCGGTACTTGAAGACAACCTATTTAATGACGAGATCACTTCGCTTGCGACGAATGAAGATGGCTCACTGCTCGCCGCCGTCGGAAGAGATACGTCGGACTTAGCAATGCGGGTTTGGCAAACTACGATTCGTGTCTGGTCGACAAAGTCTGGCAAGCTGTTGGCGCGGTATCCGTCCAAGTCACTCAAGAGTCGTGAAGGCAGCCCCATCGATTCGGTCGCGATTATCGAAAGCGAAGAGTTCACTCAACAGATTGCTTTCTCTCGCGGTCAAGTCCAGCTAACAGGAAAGAAACCGGCACTGACACGTCTTGTTGATTTGCTCGATCAGAATCCTGCAATCGACGTCGAAGACCCTGCATCGTTGAAGCCTGTGTTTAGTGCTCACGAGCGAACATGGTCGGTGCGTAAGGATCGGAACACTTCGAATCAGTTCTTTTTCCAGAATCTCGCCGATGACGGCGGTCCAAAAACGATCGGTAACTTCCCGATCTTTACCTGGCACGGTCGGCCACAATGCGCATTGTATTTCAAGGTGAAACAGCGGTCTCTCGTAGCGATCGGTTACGAAAATGGCATCCTTGTATGGGACGCCGATTACGTTGCCAGAAACAGCAAGCTGGCGGATCGACAAACCCAGTCTCGCGCTATTCTGCGTGGCTTTTATGGCCACGAAGGTCGAGTCACCTGTCTCGCCGCTTCCTCTTCAGATGCCGAATCGCCTTGGTTGTTAAGCGGGTCGGTCGATGGCACGATCTGTGGTTGGAGTCTAGCAGGTTTGGGGGATACAAATTCGGATCAACGAGAACTTGGCATGACGGTCGTCCAGCAAGGCGGCGAAACCCGTGTTCAAGATGTTGACGAGGCCAGTCCCGGCCGCGCGGCTGGCTTTTCACCCGGCGATGTGATTCGTTTTGTGGCGGTTGTTCAAGACAACCTTAGCCAAGCTCAGTGGACTCTCGGTAAGGATCAATGGCAAAGCGCACTCACAGAAACTTTGCCTGGTGTTCAACATCTCGTCAAAGTCGAACGCCCAAGCGGCAAAGTCGAGAGCCTGTATTGCTTCGCATTGCACGAGCCACTCTTTACGTTGTATCCGACTCTCGACAATGATTGGGTGCTTTGGTCTCCCACGGGCCACTTTGCGAAGTCGGATAGCCGCGCCACAAGGAAGTTTGGATGGCACGTCAATTTAAACCGCGACCAGAAGACAAGCGTACGATTCTTTTCCGGGGATGTGTTTGCATCAAGCTACGACAACGCTCGCACAATTCGAAACATGATCGACCGTAAGAAGGCAATTGCTCCCAATCGAAACCAAGTACTTCCGTCTCAGATCGAGTTTCAACAAATTCGAACATCAGACAGTTCCCGTGAAAGGATTCTTGAGCAAATCGATAAGCCTGAGGACTTATTCGTCAGTTTGCAGGCCAGCACGACCGGAAACGAAAGCATCCAGCGCACTTCAATCTGGTGTAACGGAGTCCGCATCCGAGAATTCACGGGCGATATGCCAATCGAAGACTTGCAAATTCCCGCAAAGTATTTGCGGCACGGAAGCGACAATAGTTTGCTGGGAGTCGTTGAAAGCCGTGATGACACACAGAAAAGTGCTGCTCGAGTATTTGGCCAATCATCAAAGACACTAACCGTCGTCGGTAAACCCAATCGGAAACTTCATTACTTGGGAGTCGGCGTTACAGGTCTTTCGAACGCTGCCGACTTCAAGGTATCCCCGCTTCAACACGCAGCCAACGACGCCTTCTACCTGGGTGAAACTCTACAAGCGACATGGGAGAAAATCGAAGGTCAGGTCGGCCAATTACACTATCTGCTCGACCGAGCAGACGTCGCCACGAAACCATCGACTGATCAAATCAAGCCACCAAAGGCTGTAAATATCTTGGACTCCTTGAAGTCACTCGCCAGCGAAGTGACGGCTGATGACTTACTTGTGATCTTCATGTCTGGCCATGGTTTTCCATCGCGCAAGAAGGGTGACAATGAAGAGAGCGGTTTCTTCTTTACGGCAAAAGACACCAAAGGCGATTTGTCCAATGCTGTCACCCGCGATCAGCTATACGAGTACTTTCGGCAGATGCCCTGCAGCACGCTGTTGCTCATTGACGCTTGTCACTCGGGCAACACAATCGAAGCCCGCGAGCTTCGGGATCTGGGCGAGTTAGCAATTGGCCCTGAAATCATCGTCTCTTGCAAGTCCGAACAGTCCTCATACGAAGACGACAACATGCGATTCTCAAACGGACAGTGGTATGGCCACGGCGTATTCACGACAACACTCTTGGAAGCTCTGACGGGAACGCAACTGAAGGTCGATGGGAAGCAACGTCAAATGATCAAGATCGAAGACGCAACCCTCGACGAAAACAGCGATGACTACCTCAGTATTCAGGAACTCAGCGAGTACGCAAAACGCCGCTTACCTCAACTGATGGATGCCATTGCTGAAGACAACCGACAAGATCCAGACTTCTTACCGTCGGTCACTTTTGCTGCGTCGAACCAGTCGCTGCGTCGCCTCAGTCCATAGAACAACAGGCAATCGTTACTTCGGTTGCATCGTCAACTCATTGTTCAAACGCAACTGCCCGCAAGCGGCATCAATGTCGGCTCCCTTGCGTTTGCGCACGGTCGCGGGAACTCCGGCAGCTTCAAGAATCGAAAGGAATTGTTCGGTCCGCGGAAGCGATGGAGCATGAAATGGCAATTGCTCGACATCGTTCATCGGAATCAGGTTCACGTGTGCGTTGCGAGTCTTCAGGTGTGCCGCCAACTGGTGAGCGTGTTGAGCATCATCGTTCTTGGCGCCAAGCAATACGTACTCGTAGGTTACTCGTCTGCCAGTTGTCTCAAAAAAATAATCCGCCGCATTCAGAATCTCATCAATCCCAATCTTGTCGTTTACGGGAACTAATTCATCTCGCAACTTATCGTTGGGTGCGTGCAATGACACTGCCAAATTGAATTGCTTTCCATAATCGGCAAGCTCACGAATTCTCTTCGGCAAGCCAACGGTCGAAACCGTAATCCGTCGAGCTCCAAGTCCCATGCCGTCTTCTTCAGTCAATGCATCCAATGCCGGTAGCAGAGCTTTTAAGTTCTGGAGCGGTTCGCCAATCCCCATAACCACAACATTGGTGATGCGCCGATCAGCTTCGATCAAACGATCGAGCTGCAAGACTTGCTCCAGGATTTCACCAGTCGAGAGATTGCGCTTCAAACCCAACATGCCACTTGCGCAGAACACACAGCCCATCGCACATCCAACTTGAGTGCTGATACACAGGGTGCGGCGTTTGGTCTCTCGCATCAGTACGCACTCAACAGTGCTGCCATCGCTAAGTTCAAGCAAGAGCTTTTCGGTCCGGTCCGAGGCGACTTTATGCTCGACAATCTTGGAGCGAAAGAGCTGAAATTCCGATGCTACCGTCTCTCGAAACCTCGATGGCAAATCGATCATCTCGTCGATCGAAGTGGCCCGTTTGTGGTACAGCCAATGCCAGATTTGCTTGGCTCGAAAACGCTTTTGGCCGTGTGCCTCACACCATTGAACTAACTCGGTGAGGGTCAACTCACAAAGACCGCGAGTGTCAACTTGATCTGAACTTGAAGCGTCATCCGGCATTGTTACGCCGAACCCTCAGCCGGCACAGCATCGGCGACTGGTTGCATCAAATGGGCGGCTGCTTCCAACTGGGCATTCTCGCGTTTTGACAATTTGTAGATACCGTAGCTAAAGCCAATAAAGAGAGCCGCTGGTCCCATCAGCATGAATAAGATGCTGTACATGTATGCCTTGGGGACATTGTTGTCCGCTTCGCTTTCAACGGCGGCTTGGCACATCGGACAAGCTTGCGCAACGTCGGCGGTGACGCAAACCGTACAGAGTACGACAACGAGAACCAACATCGACTTTTGAACAAATCCAATTGTCACGACGCGGAGTCCTTAAGAGCTAGGCCAGTGATACACCATAAAATAAATGATAACGCCAGTTATCGACACGTAAACCCAGATCGGAAAAGTGATTTTAGCAAGTCGGCGGTGCTTTTCCCACCGGGCTAGCCAAGCGTTGACGATCGTCCCCAATGCCAGGAAAGGAACAAAGAAAGCCAGAAGAATGTGAGTCACCAAAATGGCCAAATAGACGATTCGCATCGTCCCCGTACCAGGAAACGGCTTCGATCCGCTCCCTGTGTATGCTTCCAATTGGAAGTGATAGACCAGATAGCACCCCAAAAACGCAATCGATGTCAGAAACGCGGCCAACATGACATTCTTGTGAGCATCTCGTTTGCCGGCCTTGATCAACCGATAACCCGTGATCAACAACACGGTCGCCAAGCTATTGAGCCCGGCATTGACGGCTGGCAATTTCAAAACCCAATCGGGTACATCCATCGGAATTCTCTACTTGCTGCTGTCATCTTCGGGTTGGGATGACTCTGTCTCGGTGGATGATTCGATTTCGTCGAGCCGTTTACGAATCGCCTTTCGCAGTCGAACCATGTCATCATCGACCAACGAGTTATATTTGCCGCGAATAAATCCCTTCTCGTCGACATGGATCACGTTAGTCGTATGAATCACCTCATAGCCCGGCTTGCGATCCTCGCCCGTCACTTCTTTCACTGGCATGTGGAACTCGTCGCGAATCAACGAATAGATTGATGTCTGGTCACCCGTCAGAAATGTCCAACGCGCCAAATCGGCTCGGAACAATTCCGCGTACTTTGTCAGTGCTTCAGAATCATCGTACTCCGGATCGACAGTCAACGTGACCAGTTGAAGTTCGTCCCCTGTGAATGCGTCTTGCAAAGTTGCCATCTTGGAAGAGACGCGAGGACAAGGGCCCGCGCACCGTGTGAAGATGAAGCAGATCACCCATTGTTTTCCCAGCAAATCGGCATTGGTGATTTGTTCGCCGTTGCTATCAGTGAAGGAAAAATCGCGAACAGGCTTTCTTGGAATCGTAATGACCGTTCGCTTCGGAGGCGTCTCGGAATCTGGCGATGTGGCGGGCGGCGGCGGTTGTTTCTCGGTCTGCGAGTCCTTTTCAGCAGCATTCCACATCTTCATCAGCACGATGATGACGCCGGCCCATAACATTAACCCGGCAATTCCGTTAAGCGTCCGAAACTTCGGAGCCGGCCGGCTATCGGGGTTTGGGCTAACTTCTTGTTGTTCGGTTTCCGACATTATCGAGCATCCTTTGACGTTCGACGTCCCGTCATCCACACAGCGATACTAACACAAATACAACTGAACGCCGTCGTGACAATCAAACACGTCATCATCGAAGGCAACGTATCGGCACCATCGACGATTTGGTTGGGATACATCAAGCGACGAACGCCGGCGACCCCGTAGGATAACGGATTCAGCCGAACCACCCATCCTAACCAACCATTGCCGGGGAAAAAGGCTCCCGACAGCAACCACATGGGAAGCAAAAAGATGCTCATGATGGCATGGAATCCCTGAGTCGAATCCATTGGCCAAGCGATCAAATAACCCAATCCCGTCAAAGCGAAACCGACAAGAGCCAAGAAGCAAAGTGTTAACAATGCGTCACCGAATCCGATTTGCAACGACATCTCCGGTGCCAATCCGATCCAAGACAACATCGGACCGATCACCAAAAACGCGACTGCTTGAATTAACGCCAAGAGAGTACCGCCACAGAGTTTTCCTAACACCAACGGCAATCTTCCCACTGGCGCAACAAGCACTCCTTGAAGAAAGCCCTCACGCCTATCTTCAATAATTGAAATCGTCGAGAAGATCGCGGAAAACATCAGAATCAAAACGGCGATCCCTGGAAAGAAATACTCTTGATAACTCATTCCTGCAGGAGCCCACTCGGGCGCGGTAAACGAACCATGCAGCCCTGCACCAAAGAGAATCCAAAACAGGAACGGTTGCCCTAACGCGCCAATGACGCGAGTCCGTTGCCGAAAGAAGCGCACCAACTCGCGACGCGTTAATGTCAAGATTGGCAAGACGACAAAAGCGCGCGAGTTCGTACGAGATGTCGAATTCGACAGCTCCATCGAATCGGACGTCGTTTGAGTCACCGTGCTCATGCTGATGTCTCCTCCCAAAACTGATGACCTGTCCGGTCAATGAAGACATCTTCCAATGTTGGCTTCCCTAATGAGATCGAGGAAATCTCGTCGGGGAACGCGTCGACAAGCTCGCGAATTAACTCGTGCCCGTCTTCACGTTCAACTCGAATGGACTCTCCAAGACGCTTCGACTTGAGCCCAAACCGTTCAGAAATTTGAGTCTCGAGGGTCTCAAGGTTTTCGCCACGAAGAGTCACGCAATCGCCACCAATTGATGATCGCAGTTCATCGGGAGTCCCCTCGGCTACCGCTTTTCCTTGATCAAGGATTGTCAGCACATCGCACTTTTCTGCCTCTTCCATGAGGTGTGTGGCTACCAAAATGGTGACTCCACGTTGCTGCCGCAACTGGTCAAGATACCGCCACAGATCGTGTCGTGCTCCCGGGTCCAACCCCGTACTCGGTTCGTCCAACAACAAAACCGCCGGATCGTGAAGTAAGCCCTTGGCAATCTCAACGCGTCGCTTAAGTCCGCCGGACAACGAATCCACTCGGTCATGTGTTCGGTCAGAAAGTCCCAGCCGCTCCAGTCGCTCACCAATTCGCGACTTCAACCCCCCCCCCGAAAGCCCATAAAGGTGACCTTGGTGAAGCAAGTTTTCTCCAACGGTCAACTTTCCATCCAAGCTGGGCGACTGAAAGGTCACGCCAATGCCGAATCGAACGGCGTCCGGTTGACGGGAGACATCAAAGCCCAGCACCTCGACACGACCTGACTGGACGGGTAACAAGGTCGAAAGAATGCGGAATAGCGTTGACTTGCCGCCGCCGTTCGGACCTAGCAAGCCGAATATACGACCTGCCTCAACGCGCAAGCTGAATCCGCTAAGTGCTTGGTGGTCGCCGTACCGATGACTGAGTCCCTCAACACAAACGGCAGTGGCACTCATTCGTGTGATTTAGGCTGACTAGAGCCATGAGAATCGCCGTGACCATCCGCAACGTGCTCGTCGGTTTCGGCTGCCGATCCAGTGGCGGGATCCTGAGGCACGTCCACGGTGTAGTAGTGCACACCCACGTCGGGCAACAGAGCCAGCGGCAACCCGATCGCTAAGATCACGGTCGGTGCCAGCAAGATGAACTTCCATTTGCCTTCAAACTTCAAGTGCATGAAGTACATCATCACAAACAGAGCTTTGGCCGAAGCGATTGCCATCACGATCGCAGCCAAGACAAGCTTATTGTCTAAAGACAACAAGTCGGCGCCGACCGACAAAGCCGTGCAAACGCAAAGGGCGATGAAGACCATGAAATAATTGGGATGGTGATGATGTCCATCAGCCATGTGATAACTCCGATAATCTCAAAAGAGAGGTAGCAATCTTACGATGATCTAAACTCAGAATTGCACAATGTAGAGCAGTGGGAAAAGAAAGATCCATACCAAGTCAACAAAGTGCCAATACAAGCCACTGTTTTCGATGTAATCAGTATATTCAGCCAACTGGGCAGCTGGCTTACATAGCGGAATGGCAAACAGCAACATACCAACCAAGACGTGGATTGCGTGAAAGCCTGTCATCAAAAAGTAAGTCGACGCGAACAGATTACCATACTTAATAGGATGCGAAACGTGAACGTGTCCCATGAAGCCTGCATAGCTTTCCTTGGCAGCCATCGCGTCCACGCGTTCTTCAAAATCGTCAAGTGTCAATCCCGTCTCTGCTCGAACTTCGGTCTTAAGCGCTAGAATTTCAGCCATCAACGCTTGCAGGCTCTCAAGTTCCGCCTTCTCTTCGGGACTCTCGGCATCGGCGATCGCAGTCGGAAGCCCTGCGATACGGAGACCATCATGCTCCTCATCTGGCATCAAATCTCCTAAAGCGTTAGACGTTGCCACATCAAACTGCCCAAGCGTCTTTTCCATCGCTTGTTGTGATGTCTCAGGTATACGACCGGGCAAAATATCGTGCGAGATTTTGCCACCATACTCGAAGCCTTTGATCACCAAGAACAAACACGCCAACGCAAACGTCGCAGTCAAAAACAATCGAGCTCGCTCATAGTTCTTTTCGGTCACGGCTTCATGGGCCACAACAACAAAGTAGCTAGAAACAATCAGCACAAACGTGTTGGTGCCGCCCAACAATACGTTGATATGCGTAACGGCTGGATCACCAGGCCAACCAGGAGACCCCATCCTCAAAACAATGTACGACCCGATGAAGGCCGTGAAGAACATGATTTCTGTCCCGAGGAACAGCCACATGCAAAGTTTTGAGTTCGGGATCGCCAAACCCATTCGGACGGCAGGAGCTTGAGGTTGTGCGTGAGACATATTCAATCAATTCCGACAACGAATCTGCTCGTGATTATTGAAGCAGAGTCCAATGATCCCATACCAAGGCAAACAAGAGTACGGGCAAGTAAATCAGTGAAGTCCAAAGCAGCCCTTGAGCGGTCTCGACCGACTGACGAATCATAAAACGAATTGAGCTTGCCAAGTAGGCTAGCCCCAAAATCAACGCCGCCAACAAATAGCCATTGCCCGCTAATGCCCATTCCGCCGGCAACAAACTGACAGGAATCATGACCAAGGCATAGGCGACAGCAACGAAACCGGCGAATTGGCTTGATGCACCCGCTGGCAACATCTTCAAGCCAGCGTCTGCGTACTGTTGGCGATAAAGCCAAGCGATCGCGGTAAAGTGCGGGAATTGCCAAACAAACATCAGTGCAAACAACGAGAACGCTGCAGCATCCAGCGATCCACCCGCAGCAGTCCAACCAAGCACTGGGGGTAAGGCTCCCGGAATCGCACCGACAGCAGTGCAAAGTGCCGTCACACGTTTGAGCGGGGTATAAACAAATGCATAAAGCACTAATGTGGACGCCGCCAACACAACCGTCGTGGCGTTGGTAAACATGGCGAGATACAAAAGTCCAAACGCGGCAGCTCCGACCCCGAACGCCAATGCCTCTTTTCCAGAGATTCGTCCGGACGGAAGTGGGCGATTCACCGTTCGCGGCATCTTTGCGTCAACGGCTCGCTCGAAAAACTGATTCAGGGCGCTCGACGCGGCCGCGACCAGTCCAATTCCGATCAAAGCGTGCATACAGTTCGATGTACTCCAAACCCCCGCCGATCCCAGCGTGAATCCAAAGACAACTGTTGCCAAGGCAAGGACAGCAATGCGTGGCTTCGTCAACTCGATGAAGTCCGCCAGCCTGCCAAGCAACACGCCTTCATGGCTCATCGAATTCGTCGACTTCGCCGCGACAACTGCATCGCCTGTCGCCGAATAGGAGGACCAAGTATCCGCGTGAGTGGATTGCTCAGCGGGGATCACTTGCTTATGCAACATCGTCTTGGCAGTGCCGTTCGCAAGAGGTTGGCTCATCCCACACCTCCTGTCGCCGTAGATGAAAATGCGGAAGCGTCGGCGTCAACCGGTGTAGCGACTGTGGTCAGCCAAGCCATTCGAGAAGCTCTTACCAACATGACGACAGCCATTGTCACAAGCAGCACGCCGCAAACTTGGTGAGCACTTCTGAAAAAGACCTGTGTTGGCGATCCGTAGATTGCTACGTAGCCAATTGATGCCAGCCCAAACTTTGTAATCCAAGCGGAAATGCCAAGACCGATTTGAACCAGTACGAAGCTCAACAAACCATGTGCTGCACGCCGCAACCAGGTCAAACCGCTGCGATAAACACCAGTCACCGTCACCAAGCTTGCCAAACCAGCTAAAATCGCGACACCAATGTGGCCGTGCAGACCAAGCCCTAAATGGCGGATCATGCCACCCAGCACGTATTGAATCAAAAGCAACACAACGGTCGCAGTAATCAGCTTCTTCAGCGTGCCAACATTTACGCGGCTGTTTTGTGTTTGTTGAATCAGGTCGCTCGTATTGCTCCAACGGCGACTGGTGATCACGGCAAGAGCGGCGACCATCGAGATAAACAAAGCCGCAGCGAAGCCATGCACGAGGGCCAAAACACGAGCATCAACGAGAACTCGCAGCCCGCCCAAAACACCCTGAGCAATCACGCCCGCCAAGATCAAATAACCCAGACCGCGGACCCATCGTCGAGTCTCCAATTTCGCCACCAAGCAAGCGACGACGATGCAGAACACACCAATAACCATGCCAGCCAATCGATGCCCATGCTCAAGAAACTGTTCTCCGACGGAGGTGAACCACGGATAGAACAGCATGTTGTGGCCGTCGGAAGTTGGCCAATCGGGGAATGCCATACCGGCATCAACGGTCGTGACCACAGCGCCTACGCTAATCGGCAACAATGCGACAAGTGTTGTCAGCATCGCCCATCGATGGAGCCAGGGTTTGTACGACTCGTTTGCCATTGTTAGGAAGCGGCATTTCGATATTTATCAATTGACGCCTGGGGACGAGAAACCTGTAGTAACCAGACAATCCTCGATCACGGACCGTCAAGTTTTCTGCTCGTCCGTCTCGTCTTTCGATTCCGAATCAGGCGGCGGCAGATAATCCGTCTGCATCAAGTAGTCACGGTCAGTAACCAATGGTGACGAGTACTCGTAAGGTCCTCGGTAAACGACGGGCAACACATCGAAGTTGCCGTGACCTGGAGGCGACGGCGCGAACCATTCCAGACCATTGCCACCCCACGGGTTGCGACCGATCTTCTCACCACAGAAATAGCTGTAGCAGAAGTTGAACAGCAGAAGAATCTGAGCCGAACCCATCACGATCGCGGAGATGGTGATGAATTGATTAACGGGAACGAGGTGCTCAAGATACGGGTGGACATACGGGTCAGCGTATCGTCGAGGGAAGCCAGCCATTCCCAACAGATGCATTGGGAAGAACGCTCCGTTGAAGCCAAGAAACGTCAGGAAGAAGTGAATCTTGCCAAGCTTCTCGCTCATCAACCGACCGAACATTTTCGGATACCAAAACTGAATCGCGCCGAAGACACCAAACAACGTGGCGCCGAACAAGACGTAGTGGAAGTGAGCCACGATCATGTAGGTATCGTGAAAATAAATGTCGACCGGCACGGCAGCCATGTAAATTCCGCTCAAGCCGCCGATGAGGAACATCGACACAAAAGCAACACAGTTGAGCGTAACCGTGTTGAACGTGATTCGACCACCCCAGATCGTACCGATCCAGTTGAACACTTTGACGGCGGACGGCAATGCAATCATCATCGTCGAGATCATGAAGGTCATGCCCAACGCGGGATTCATACCGCTGGTAAACATGTGGTGACCCCACACGATAAATCCAAGACCAGCGATGGTTGCCATCGACAACACCATCGGCTTGTAACCAAAGATGGGCTTGCGGCTCATGCAAGCCAACATATCTGACGTCATACCCATCGCCGGCAGCAACATGATGTACACGGCGGGGTGAGAATAAAACCAGAACAAGTGCTGCCAAAGCAGAGGTTGCCCACCACCAACGGTCGGATCAGAGTTGTTGATCACCAAACCAGAGGGGACAAAAAACGTTGTTCCGAGCGTACGGTCTGTCAGCAACATGAATCCGGCGGCCGTCAAGACAGGCAGAGCGAAGGCTTGCAAGATCGCCGTGATAAACATGGCCCAAATCGTCAAAGGCATGCGGAACAAAGTCATGCCCGGCGCCCGCATGTTGATGATGGTCGTCATGTAGTTGACAGATCCCATCATCGACGAAACACCCACAAACGTGACTCCCATCAGCCAACAAGTCTGCGCGTGACCGGAACCAGGGGCAGCTTCAACAACTGCAGACAAAACTGGGTAAGATGTCCAGCCAGCTTGCCCCCCACCGAACACGAAGCTCAAGAAGAAGAAAAAGATCGCCGGCCACATGAACCAATAGCTCAACATGTTAAGCGTCGGAAAAGCCATATCATCAGCGCCGATCATCAGCGGGATCAGGAAGTTTCCGAAGGCTCCGGCAAGCACGGGAATGATGACCAAGAAGATCATCACAGTAGCATGCATCGTGAACAGCATGGTGTAAGTTTCGGGCGCAATCTGCCCACCCTGAGCACCGTAGAAGAACTGCCCCAGAATCGGCATCGATTGCCATGGGAAGGCCAGTTGCCAACGCACGCCCAATGCCAACGCACCACCAACCAACAACATCAGCAGGGTGGTGATCAAGAACTGAATACCAATGATCTTATGGTCCGTCGAGAAGATATACTTCTGCACGAACGTCAATTCATGATGATCGCCGTGGCCATGATCATGAGCGTGTTCCAATGCTGGATTTAGAGTGCTCACAGTTGCACCTCACTCCTCGCCACTTTGGGCCAATTCAGGAGAGTCTTCATTTGCCACACCATCGTAGGACTGTTCAGCTTGCAGCTTCACAAGATACGCTTGAAAGTCCTCGACAGGCTCTGCGACGACTCGTCCTCTCATTTTATAGTGGCCCCATCCGCAGAGTTCCGCACACGTCAAATCGTATTCGCCGTTGTGGAGAACATTGAACCAGATCGGAATGACCTGCCCCGGAATCGCGTCTTGTTTGACTCGTAAGTCGGGAACGAAGAACGAATGCTGCACGTCAATTGTTCGCAATTGAATCATGACAGGCTGATTCACGGGAACATGCAAATCGTTGACCGTATAAAGGTCATCTGGTTGAGGCTGAAGTTGGAGATCTTTGCCGGGAGCGGGGTAGCGGATACGCCACTCAAACTGTCGCGCGGTCACCTCGGCAACAGGCTTTGCAGCTGCTTCAGTCGGGTAATTCGTACGAACGCGAAACTGCATCCACACATCGAGCTGGTAGAGCGAGATAAACATCAAGATGCAGGCCGGAACGATCGACCAGATCACTTCCAAGCTGTGGACGCCGTGACAAAACCAAGCCTTGCCGCCCTCTTCTTGTTTCCCAGAGGCTCGCCAAATCACATAGCAAAGGCCGGCGTTACTGCCGATGAAGGTCACAGTCACGATGATGTTGATCATATAGAACAAATCATCGATCTGCTTACCAAGCAAGGTTTCGGCTTCACCGGGAAACCACAGACCGTAGTCTTCGGCATAGATGCAAGAAAGCACCGCCAAGATCGGAACGGCCAGAAAGACAAGACACCAAAATACTCGCACTGTATCAACTCCCGCTATCTTGCCTTTGCCGCCACGTGATGTTTTGGCTCTTCAGCAGATTCACCGCGTTTCTCGAACGGGATGCTGTAAATGTAATTCACTAAGTCCCAAATCTGTTCGTCGGTCACTTTAGAGTCCGCCGCCGGCATCGGAGTCCCGCTGATTCCCGCTCGAATTCGACGGAAGATATCCAGTGGCCGTCGACCACCGCGAAAGATTCCCGTCGTCAGGTCGCGGGGACGAACAGGTGCGCCCCAATCATCGAACAGGCCAGGCTTGTCATAATTGCCCTTGCCATCGGTCCGAGGATTGTAGCTTTCCGTCATGGGACCGTTTCCGCGACCAGCATCGCCATGGCAATTGTTACACTTATTATCAATGAAGACTTTCCGTCCGCGAATCCGAGACTCGACAGAATCTTCGATTCGTGCCATCTTCGGAAAGATAGGACGATCCTCTTGCTCGGCTCGATCCCAAGGTCTCAGAATGCGCTTGTAGATTGAATCAAGCGCGAGAAAACTAATTTCCTCTTGCAAGTCCTGGGCGATTTCATCTTTCGCTTTGCTCTTCGATTCCGCCGACTCAAGCCGAGCCTTAACAGCATCATTGGTAAAATTCACGAATTCACCAAAGTAAGCCCGCTCCAATTCGCCACGCATGGCCAGCCAGCGAACATATTCAACAATATGCGCGACCTCATCATCATCCATCAGCATGAATGATGGCATGTAAGTTCCAGGAACACCGTGCTTGATGATCCGCGTCAAGTCTTCACGAGTCGCCTTGTCCGCCGCCACCACCGAGACAAACTTGAATTTGCCCAGTCGATAATCTCGGGGAAGTGGATTGAGGTACTTGGCGGTCGGACCGTTGCCATCGCCAGAGACACCATGACAGTGTAAACAGTGTCGGGCGTAAAGATGACGACCAGCCTGCAATCCCGAACCGACGACAGCAAACGTGTCGCCTTCGGATGGCGGCGGCGACATCTTCTGGGCCAACGTCAGAAGTGAGTTTTCCGCGTCGTACGCGGCCACATGTATACCAACCAAGCCCACCTTCTCGTTCTTGGCAAGTTCCGTCTTAATGGCACCTTGTTTGTATTCGCCGCTTGTAAACTCGATGCCTTGCGCAACGATGTCCGGAACTGCAGTTCCTTCCTCAAGATCGAACTCGACCGTGATACGAAAAGTGCTACCGTCTTCTTCCTCTGCGCACGAGACAACCTTACCTGTAATCTCGCCAAACTCGACAGGCAGTCGGCGCCAAGCCACCAAGTCATGTGGCGTCCCAAATTGACTATCAACAACCGAGGCAACG
>PBMZ01000154.1 GCA_002722955.1 Planctomycetaceae bacterium
CACCGTTCATGATTTTGGGGAATTGGAAGCCTCGGCGGAATCGAGCGAGACGTTCTATTACATCGTGATGGAGTTCGTTGACGGAGTGAATCTGCGGCAGATGATTGATGGCGGTGAGCTTGACTCGCAGCAAGCCTTACAACTTGTCCCGCAAGTCTGTGCGGCGTTGCAGTATGCTCATGATGAGGGCATTGTTCACCGCGACATCAAACCAGAAAACATCCTTGTCGATTCCAAAGGCCGAGTGAAGATTGCCGATTTCGGCTTGGCCAAGCTTAACACCACGGATGCTAACTACTTCACACTAACGGGCACGCCCAAGTACATGGTTCCTGAGCAATTCGAGGGCTCGCATCAAGTCGATCATCGTGCCGACATCTATTCGCTTGGCGTCGTCATCTATGAATTGTTAACAGGTGAACTACCGATCGGACGTTTTCCCGTTCCATCCGAAAAGTCCGATGTCGACGAGCGTTTGGACGGTGTCGTCTTGCGGACGTTGGAAAAAGATCCAGGTTAACGTTATCAGCAAGTCAGTGAAATCAACACGGATCTTAGCTCAATCGTCGAGTCACCCCGCGTGCACGTACAACAAACTGGAACACTGGAATCAACGGAAGCCGAAAACTCGAAAACGCACGTTAGTGTTGTGTGGGGATTTGGCACCCTTCTCTTTGCTGGGGTGGTTGCGGCGACAGGATTTATGCAGTGGTGGAAACTAGCGACCGCTACGATTTACACGCGCCCATTCCGATATGAACCCACGTTTGGCTACGTAAAGGTCTCTTCGATGATCGTTCAAGTAAGCGCGATCATACTGTTTGGAGTTTGCGTCACGAATCAACTTCTACGTCTGAACGGAATTGACCGCCCAATTGGCAATGGGCTTGTCACTGCTCTCATTGTGTCAGTACTGATGCTGATCACTGCCGCCATCGCGGAGAGTCGCAGGGCTTCGTCACATCGGCAAACCGTCGAGTCTCGACCATATGCTCATCAAGTAGTTCTTGCGTTAGCATTACTCGGTCTGTCATTCTTGTCGTGGATTGATGGTTACAATGTATTCACCAAGATCTTTCACATAGACAGCCTCCTTAAGCCTTTTCCGATTTACGTCGGTGTGCTGATTGGATGCATTGCCTTATTGAAACGAACGCGAACTTGGCGAATCGATGCCCTGCTGTTGGCAATCGCGATCTGTGGCCTTTTTTTCTGTCACACCTATGCCGATCAGGCGACCAAAACTCGTGCTTCCGTCGGAGTGAGATTACTCGGGACAATCTTGGTCCTTTCGCTGATCGTCGCTGATGTTGGCGCTTCGATGGTATCGTGGTACACCAAGAAATTGACCGTGGGCAGTGATCGCATGATTTCAGTGGGATTGATCTTGGTTGTTCTACTTGCAGCGATAAGCCCATTGGCGATGGCTTACATCAATATGCCAAGCATATTCTATGCTGCCAGGAAGGGATATTATGGCACGATTAATCGCCATATAAAACAGGGCGTCGACGTCAATTCCAAAGACGAAAATGGGATGAACGCCTTGATGTGGGTGTCGGTCTCAAACGCATTTAATCAATAGTATCTGGCCAAAGTCCTGCTTCATCACGGAGCCGATATAGATGCAGAAGACAACCTTGGGGATACCGCTCTAATCAAAGCTACAAAGCGTGGAAGCTATTGGGTCGCAAAGTTACTGGTGGAACACGACGCTGATTTATACATAAAAAACAATGCGGGAGAAACAGCTCTGGCGATCGCAGAACAACGCGGGCACACCACCATCTCAACTCTGCTTCGCAAGGCTGGTGCCCGATCAAGCGACAGGTCCAACTGACGTTTCGGAAATTCTTGTTGCTACTCTCACGGCATTTTGGTGTGCTTCAAAGATTTAACGGGGATCACTGAAAGGCCGCAGTCTTCCTTGCCGATCGAGTACACGATGTAGAGCTTGCCGTCGTTCTCGTAGCCATACGGATAGGACCACTGCTTTCCTTTCGCGGCACCTGAGAATCGTGGTGGGATGGACTTGCCATGGCGGACCCGCCACATTCGGCTCAATGTTTGTTCGCTCGGGCGACTGACGGACACGACCAGCGTGTCTCGGTTGCGAAGGTTGGAGACAAGGTAGAGTTGCCCCGTGCTGAGTTTGCCGAAGTACGCTTTCGCTCGTGGCATGGACAGATTGCTGGCACTCGCTGTTGTCGAATTGCGACCGTAATCGTTGCTTGTTGCCACCCAAGCGACTCCGGCACCGCCGCGGATGATCGCGGTTACGCGATCGCCTTCCGACCAAACTGATGTTTCGGCGAAACTTGGTCTCAGTCGAGGATCATAGGGGATCAGAACGGAATCCCACTTCGTTAGGTCATCGTCGTGACTGATGGCGACAACCGGCAGACCATCCTTGTCTTGACCGCCGGTGATGAAGTTTCCGTTGGCCATGCGGACGGGCTCGTCGTACGGCCAGCAGTTTTTCATTACGATGCTGCGCGAGTTCCAGCGATCGGTTTGCTCGTCCAGGACGAAGGCTTCAGCCTGCAAACGGGATCAACTCGACGTTGTCTGGAATCGGCGGCCCCGTCCACAAAGTGAATGGCTTTGGTGGCTTGGGGACTTTGTGAGTCGACGTCACCGGTGTATATGTCGCTGCCATCTTTTCCGCGTCGAGCGGTTTGTCGTGGAGTCGGACTTCGTCCAGTGCTCCGAAGAAGTTCTGCCAGATCCGCCCGTTGTCATCCACTCCACCGAATGTCAGCGGAGCTTTCGTTTGTGGTAGCGGTTGGGTCAGTTTGATTTGACCTGTTCGTTTTCCGTTCACCCACAATTCGGCCTGAGCGTCTCGGACAACGACTCCAATCAAGTACCAATGTCCGGGCTTCGGTCGGGTCAAGCTATCAGCCGTCTCCCAACCTTGCTGTCGGACATAGAGCCGGAAGCGATTGTCTTTATCAATCAGCACGCTCCACTGGCGCTCCCCCAACGAGTAGCCATCTGTTGTCCTGCGCCGAGCCGATAAGGGTTCACCCACACTGTCAGCGTGAAACCGTTCTTGTCACTGGCGAGCTTCTCGGAGTCTTTGACCTTGAGCAAAGATGTGCCATCGAACAAAACACTGCGGCCATCAGTTTCCTCGACAAGCGAGACCTTGCCATGCACCGACAATCCAGGCAAGTCTTTCGAATCGAACGACCATGAGTGATCATCCGCACGTAGCTGTGTGAGTGGGCAGCAAATAAGTGCAAAAGCGAATGTAAGACGGATCATAGTTACCACTCAAAGGATGGTTTCCAACACGTCAATCAACCGCTGGACTTCAGCTTTGGTGTTGTAATGCAATAAGCCCACACGCAATGTTCCATCAGGCTCTAACCCCATCGCCTCCGTGAACGGCAACGCATAATGATTTCCAGGCCATGCAAAAATCCCTGCTTCCGCCAGCCGCTCGGCTATCTGTTGCGGCGGCTTTGATGTGTGCGTGAATGAGATCGTTGGCACACGTTCATTGGATCGAGACCTATCGGTGATACCCCAGACGCGGACATCGTCTTGTTGCGACAACCACTCAATCAGTGGCCAAGCCAACGAGGTCTCGTAATCAACAATAGCGTCAAAGCACGCCTTAAGAGCTGCTCGCTCATCCGCGGCGTCCGTCAACGACCGTCCCAGCTCGACCAAGTAGTCGATGCCGGCAGCAACTCCCGCGATGCACTCATGGTTTTGTGTGCCATTCATCCACTTGCTGGGCAAGTCATCCGTTGCGGGCCTCAGTTTATAAGGCTGCAAATTCGTCAGCAGCTCTTCTTTTCCATACAAAATTCCAACATGCGGCCCAAAGAATTTGTAAGCCGAACAAGCCAAGAAGTCGCAATCCAAGCTGGAAACATCAATCAATCCGTGCGGGGCATAGTGGACGGCGTCGATAAACGTCAACGCACCGATAGCGTGTGCCTCGCAAATCATGGATTGCACTGGGTTGATTGTCCCGGTGGCATTTGAAGCCAGTCCCACGGCAACCAGCTTTGTTTTCGCGCACAGCTTGTCGCGATAGTCATCAAAATCCAGCGTGCAGTCTGTTGCATCGACCTCGATGTGATGAACTTCGACTCCAGCGTCTTGGGCTGCCAAGACCCACGGCGTGACGTTGGCATCGTGATCGAGCCACGAAACGATGATCTCGTCACCCGCTTGCCACGTTCTTGCCAAAGCGCGGCTCAGTGACAATGTCAACGAAGTCATGTTCGCCCCAAACGCGATCGAATTGCCTGTGTCCGCGCCCAGAAACATGGCAACTTTTTCATGAGCACCATGCAACACAGCGTCAGTCTCGCTGCTCGTTAAGAACGGGCCGCCATGATTGGCGTTGTGTGAAGTCAAGTAATTCGTGATTGCATCGATGACTTTCGAGGGTACTTGGCTGCCAGCCGGTCCATCGAAATAAACCACTGGTTCCCCATTCATGGTTTTTGCGAGGGCCGGGAATTGCGCGCGAAGTGCCTCAACGTCGATGTTGCCGGTCATTGTGATGTTATCCGAACTGCTTCTTGATAGTTGAGACGACGGTAAACAGAAAGAACGCCACCGTTGCCAACAGCACGATTTGGATGAAGATGGAGCTACGGTGCTTTTCGCCAATCCAATCCACTCGCCAGTTCATCACCAGAAGTGCCAAAGCTAAGATCGGAATGAACGCGGCACCCACGATGGCATAGATTTTTTGAACTTGAGCGAAGCTGATTCCTTGAACTTCTTTCAGCCAATAGGCAAAGGATGACACGATTGCCAAGGCGTACATGTAGAACTGATAGGGCTTCGAAGTCGTATCGACTTTTGACTCGCTGGATCGAAACAACAAACGCCAGCAATCCGCAAAGATGTAAGGGACGCTCTGACAACAACCCAGTAGACTGCTAAACACCGCTCCCCAAGCACCAATCAGAAAGAACCACGCGGCCCATCCACCGACACCATCAGACAATTCCGCCCGCAACGCCTGAGCCAAGTTGACAAGCAGCACAGCTCCCTTGCCCTCAACATCCACACGGCTGCCAAGTATGACCATGCCAATACCAAAGGACGCGGTCATCGCGTAACCCGCGGCCAGATCGATGCGACAAATCCGGACGAATTCCGGACCGTGACGATCCTTTTCTTGAATCCAGTAGCCGTAACATAAGATCGTCGCTGTTCCGCCGACTCCGCCGATCAACGCAACGGTCCATCCAAGTCCATCGCCTTGAGGAATCGACGGCACAAAACCAAACAGCAAATCCGACCAAGATGGTTGAACGGCAACAGCAGCGACGATCACGGTTACAAACATAACGCCGATGCATACGCTCATCAGCTTTTCAAACAACCGATAACCGCCCAACTTCACGAGCCCAACAGCTATGGCCGCCTGCCCGACCCCATAAAAGATCAAATCGTGTTCGTGCCACGAATAGATTGCTCGAGCTGTCGCCGCGCATGCACTGACTAAGGCGACACCAACAAAGAAGCTCCACAAGATCAAATAGGCCAAGAACAGCAGTTGCGCCACGATCCCGAAGTGCTTGGCGACACCCTCTAGCAACGTTGTGTTGGTCGCTAGTTGCCAGCGAGCCAACCCTTCAGTCAAGATCCACTTCATGATGGCGCCGACAACAACCGCCCATACAACGGCGATACCCAGATTGCTGCCAGCCAACGCGCCAGTTGCCAAATCGCCGGCGCCGACACCAGTGGCAGCCACAACCAACCCGGGACCGATGATGGTCATCAGTGGAAGTTTGCTCGGTTCGTTCAATGCATGGCTCCGTAATTCAGTGACGTAGCGAATTCGACCAGTTGTTCGCTATCATACCGGCTAGCTCTCAAACTGAAACTGCATGGCTCAAGCTTGTCGGAGACAACCATGAAGCAATTGATATTTTCCATCATGATCGCCGCTACCGTTGCTGTCTTGTCACCAACGTCAGGGTTTGCCGAGGCGAAGTTTAATCGTGTCTTGGACATTGGCAAGAAGGCGCCTTATTGGTCCAAACTGTATGGTGTCGACGGCAAACTGCACTCTTTGGGCGATCTGAAAGAATCGAAAGCAGTGGTCGTCGTCTTTACGTGCAATCACTGTCCCGTCGCGCAAGCTTATGAAGAGCGCCTGATTCAACTCACCAAAGAATACAAATCCAAAGGCGTGACGGTTGTTGCCATCAGTTGTAGTAACTTAAAGCCTGACCGCCTGAAGGCTATGAAAGAACGGGCCAAGAAACGCGGATTCAACTTTGCCTACCTAGCCGATCCCGCTCAAAAGTGGTCCTTCAACTACGGAGCCACCGCGACGCCGCAAGCGTTCTTGTTAGACAAGGAACGCAAGATCGCCTACATGGGAGCCATCGATGACAGCATGATCGTCGAAGACGTCGAGGAGCACTATCTCAAAGACGCGATCGATTCCCTCTTGGCGGGCAAGGAAATCGAAATTACCGAGACTCGACAATTTGGTTGTGGCATCGAGTACGAACCGGTTGCCGTATCTGTTGTTGATCCTGATGGTTTCAAGAGATCGATCGAGCGAAAAAAGGGCAAGGTTGTACTTGTCGACTTCTGGGCAACTTGGTGCATCCCTTGCCGCAAGATGTTCCCTCACACCGTCGAGTTCACGCATCAGTTTGGATCGGAAGATTTCGCCGCCGTTTCGATCAGTTTTGACGACCCAGAAGCCAAGCCAACGATCGAGAAATTCTTAACTGTGAATCGAGCCACTTTTACGAATTTCATTTGCAAATTCGGCGGCGAAGACAAGTCGTACGAAGTTTACAAAGTGCCCAACGGCTTATTGCCGCACTACAAACTCTACGACCAAAAGGGCAAGCTGCGACACGTGTTCGAAATGGATCCCTTTGCCAAGAAGCAATTCACGTCGGAAGACATCGAGAAAAAGATCAAGGAATTGTTGAAAGAGGAGACAAGCTCGAAGGACAAATGACCGCAGGTCGTTCTTTCAAAAGCAATCACCATGCCGGACGATTACACCCACCAAAAAAATCTCGAAATGACCCTGCTGATGACGCCGGACATGGCCAATTTCTCGGGCAAGGTCCACGGCGGCCACATGATGAAGATGCTCGACGAAGTGGCCTACGCGTGTGCGTCCAGATTCTGCGGTCAATATGTTGTCACCATCAGTGTCGACGGCCTCACATTCAAACAACCCGTCCACGTCGGCGAGCTTGTCACCTTTTTGGCAAAGGTGAATTATACGGGGCGAACGTCGATGGAGGTGGGAGTCAAAGTCATTGCCGAGAACATCAAAGAGCGAACTGTTCGGCACACGAATTCGTGTTACTTCACAATGGTAGCCGTCGACGATGACGGGCGACCGGCTCAGGTGCCGGCTGTGGAATTGGAGACGGATGCCGATCGCTACCACTACGAAGCTGCTAAGAAACGAAAGTCGTTCCGTAAAGAAATCGACAAGTGGAATCGAGAGATTCGACAATCGACCATTGAAAATCCTGAGTGATGTTGCTGTGTCTCGAAACAATCAACCCCGACTCTTGCGATGACTGCGGGTTATGTTGCGAGGGCATCGGTTCCCCCGTCTTGCTTTACGCCTCGCGTGGCGACGATAGCGAGCCTCACCCATACCGGCCAGACGATTTGCCGGCCGAGTTGCTTGACGAGATTAACTTTCACTTTTCCGGGCTGGCCCGCGGCCAAGAACCTCAAGAGCGCTGCTTGTGGTATGACACCGACTCTCGCCGCTGCCGACATTACCAATGGCGGCCTCAAGTGTGCCGCGATTATGCCTTGGGCGGAGATGCTTGTTTGCTCGAGCGAGAAAACTATTTGAAGTCCGTGAATGAAGCCTGACCGTGAATTGAACGCCAGATTCGAGATTTCAAGGCTCACTCTTAACGCCGCAAGATAATCAACTGAAACTTCAAACGTGCCGGCATCAACGTTTCTCGACCATCCGCATCTTTCAGTTCAACTTTCCAGCCCGCATCGGTCGCCATCTTAATAAAGTCCGCGGCAATCGTGCGGCCAGGATCCCCGATCCAGAATTCTCGCCCATCTTCAAGCATCCGTTCCGCGACATTCAACAAGAACTGATGATTGCTGGCCTCGTAAAGCACGTCGCTGGCAATCAGCAATTCGTAACGCTGATCTAAAGGCTGTTTCCAGTCTAAAGCGAAACCGACGGGACTCGGAAAACCATTGCGTTCGGCGTTCGCCGTAGCAAGCTGAACAGCGTCCGGCACTAGGTCAGTAAATGCGACATCAAGGCCAGCGTGTAAACCCGCGATGCCGACCAATCCAGAACCACACCCTAACTCAAGCGTTCGCAAGGGGGGCCATTGTCGAGACAGCAAGCATTCGGACATTGCAATGGCAGCATCCCAAAGCAATCCCCAATAGGGATCAACATTATTGGAAGCATCGTCATTCGCGGCTGCTGCCAAGATCTCATCAGGCTTTCCGGGAACTTGCAAGAAGATGTCTCGACCACTGATCGCGAGTTGCCTCTCGGCCAGATCAAGATTTGGGAATTGTTGTCGAGTCACTTTTTCAGCGATGTTAGCTTACTGGCTAATGAAACAATCCAATGCGGTTTCTCCTGCGGCCTTTCCGCCTCGGCAACAGCATGGATGCCTTCGGAAAACTCCGTCGGCTGATAGGCACCAACATAATTAGCAGGTCCAAGAATGGCAAAGCGACCGTTGCAACTGGGACACCGAATCCCTTCTTCGAGCGTTTGACGGTCACGAACTTCCAGTAGCGAATTGCAACTTGGACAGTGTGTCCGAATGGGCTTCGTTTCTTTCAACATCGGCGTCAGTCAATCTTAAGTGCAAATTCAGCGTGGTATCTTGTTCTTGAGAACTAATCTACCGTAACGAGGTTGGCTACCTGTTTCGATCCCAATCGACCCGTTTGTTGTCTTTCGCAGAGCTGGTCATTTGCCTTCACGGTCGATTATCGAGAATTCCGCGATGACTTGCCGATGATCCGACGACCACTTGGCATTGCACCAACAACGCTGCCAATCAATCTTGTCGTTTCCCCATAGTTGGTCCAGCACGAAAATTGGCAAGAACGTGGGCCACGTTTCTCGATAGCCGTTCCCGACCGACTCCCAAGCGTTAGTCATTTGCTCTCTAAGCAAATCGGCGTGTACCGAATCGACTGGCGTATTGAAGTCACCGGCGATGATCAGTGGAGCATCCGAGTATTGTTCTGCTAACTCAGCAAGCCGCTTGAATGCGGGACGGCGGAACATCAACGGGTTCGACTGAATGTCGATCATGAGCAATCGCCAAAGCTGGCCACTGTCATGAATTTCGAGAACGCGGTAGCGGCACACTCCCGAAATGCTGTCTTGATGAATCAATTCGGCTTGAACACGCTCACCTTTCGATTTGACGAACAATGCCATCGTCGCGCCAACTGTGATTGCTTCGTATTCGGGAAGGAGTCGTTTCCAATGATCGATGTCTTGTCCTGTTTCGCCCGTTTCGATGATGGCGGCAAAGTCACAATTGCTGCTGGCAATGTCTCGCGCGACGCGTTGATAGCCCAGCTCGCCGTGGTACGTGTTCCATAAGAGAATGCGTTTTGTATTTGTTACTTCGAGATCGGGCTCTTCAAGAAATGAGAATGTCGAATGCAACCAAAGCGCAGCTTGAACGACAAGAATCGTGAACAACGTCGCTCGCAAAAACCGACGCGTTTGCCATCGATAAGCCACGAAGATTCCGGCAGCCAACAAACACGGGACGGGTGTCGCATAAAAGATGGGAGATGTCAATGTGAACGAATCTCGAACACTGAAGCGGACACTCGTCCCCATAACCCAAAGAGCGGCAGCAACGTAAACGAATTGCTTGCCCGACCATTGTTTGATTCGGCGCCCGACCGCGCCACCAGTGTTCAGAACAAACACGCGGAGCGTGCGCCAGCGGGATTTCTTGGGCTTCTCTTCCGAGTTGGCGGCGTCCGTTTGTGACATCGTGTCGACTATTCGAAGTTGCCGATCGACCTCAAGTACGTGGCGCTATCAACGGCGGCTTCGCGAGGTCCCATGATTTCGGCGTAAGCTTGATGAACGGTGAAGTAACCGTCATAGCCAATGTCGTCAAGACCACTCATCACGTCGGCGAAGCGGACACCGCCCTCTTCCCAAATCGGGATGTGGTGAAAGCGGCGCGGGCCAAGGCACCAAGTTTCCAGCTCGACGGGGCCGGCTTCATCTAAACGATGGTTTTGCACGTAGACATTCATCAAGTGCGGCTTAAACCGACGAAGCGTCTCGACACCGTAGTCCTCGCTGCAAAGCATCAAGTTGGCGGGTTCGTAGATCAGGCCGAAGTTGGCGCGGTTGACTTGGCCGATCACTTCCAACGAACGATCGACTTGTTCGAACAATGTCGTCGTGTGGCATTGGTGAGCCAACCGAATGTTCCGCTCGGCAGCAAAATCGCAAGCTCGCTGTGTGTGCTCAATATCGCCTTCGTTCTTAAGGCAAATGCGAATCAAATCGCAACCAAGAGCTTCTGCAACGTCCAGGCTTGGGCCAATGTCACGCAAACTGTTTGGGCCATCGTCGTTGTTTAACGGCACATCCGAGTCTGCCGTGACCATTGAGACAATTAAGCCAGCGTCTTCCACCTCGCGCCGCATGGCGATTAGATCATCTTTCGGAGTGTCGACGCCGCCAGCACTGGCTCGCATACAAACGGCTCGATAATCCAATTCGACGGCTAGCTGCAAGAGGTCGCGAAACGGAACGTTAAGCTTCGTCTTACAAGCCGCCTCCGCAATCCGCACCGACAGTGAAAGTTTCATCATCAGGCTACCCGTGCCCCTGAATACTGGTGTCAGAACATGGGTGGCTGGGGTCGAGTCTTCGAGCCCCCAGTCTTCGAGCAGGCAGAGAAGCTTAGCTCAAAACTGGGGGATCGAAGACTCGACCCCAGCCACCCGGTGTGATTTTCCGTTGAGTTTACTCGTCCGGAAAATAAAGATCATCGTCGGCGATGTCAGGAATGCCAACGACGAGGACTCGCATGCGTCCCTTGGCCCCGTGAACAACGCCCGGTGGAATGTGCACGATCGAGCCTGCGTGAACTTCGTGCTCGACACCGTCCAGCTCAACAGTGCCCTCGCCGTCCAAGACATAATACAGCTCGGTCGCCACTTTGTGATAATGCAGCTTGGCCCCGTCGATGTCCACCGCATGAGCCCACGCGGCGACATCGGTGTCTTGCCGACTGATCAAAAGATGACGCCAGCCACACGTGCTGCGTTCCTTGAGAGCCGTTTCCTCGTGACGAATGATGGGTTTCGTCGGATTCATGAATCGCCACGCTTGCGAAGATGGAGCCGGTGGGACCAGTCGCCGATGCGATTGCGAAAACGCTCCAACTGAAATTCGCGATCAAAGACCGCCGAGTAGCTCCAGCCGTCCGTCGCTTCGGCAATCGCATAGCCATCTTGGCGCCACTGAAGAATCTTGAAGGAAATGACATCGCTTCTTGCAGCGACAAGCCAGTATTCGCGAATGCCGGCCGCGTGATAGGCCCCTTGAAGAATCTGCGTGTCTTTCTTAAATGAACTGGCGCTGACGACTTCTAAAACCCAGTCTGGTGTTCCAACCAGCTCGATACCATCTTCGTTGTCGATGCTCTTAATCAAGCGTAAGCGACCAGATTCGAGCGTCTCCCATGACGCGAACGCCTCATCCGGTTCGGTCGACAAATCAGCTTCGTCGTGCGTAATCCATTGCCCGTCAGGTAGCAATTCCCCCAAGTCATGAGTGTCGACGGATTCGGTCAAGGTCGCGGTGATTCGAGCTTTCACGTTGTGGTGAGACCGCGCGCGTTCTGGGGACATGTCGGCATACAGCTCCCGCTGGAAATAGGTGTATCGACCTTGGTCCGGAAACACGTCGGACTGAACCCAGTGCCGGAAACTGGAGAGCGAGTGCCCCGCTGTTTCCGGAATCGTGACTTCCACGTCATCGTAGGTCGCTGTAACGCTCATAACGTCCGCTTTGATGTACCTGAAACGGCAAATTTATTGAGGGCCGTACCCACAATTCATCATAACGTTGAGCGAACTTGGTTGGCTAGGCTTTAACCAATCGTTGCCAACACTTGGCCGCCAGCGACTTGATCGCCTTCTGAGACGGTGAAGGACTGCAGCGTGCCGTCGGAGGTGGCGTTGATTTCCATCTCCATCTTCATGGCTTCAAGAACCAGGATCGCTTGGCCGCTGGCAACAGCGTCGCCGGGGTTCGCCAAGAAACGGATCACCTTGCCCGGCATTTGTGCCGTGACTTCGGTGGCTGGCCCGCTGCTTGCTGCGGGAGCGGCCGCTGCACCAGCACCCGTTCCGGCTGCGACGGATGTTTGGTAGCTCTTGCCGTTTACTGTCGTGGTGTCGCCGCCGACGGCGACTTGGTAATTCTTGCCGTTGACTGTCACGGTGTAGTCGCCGCTGCCTGATGCACTGCTTGCGGCGGCCGCGGGCTTTGCTTTTTCGACGTAACGCACGCCGACTTCAGCCTTGCCTTGCAAGAACGCCATACCTTTGTCCTTGCAAGCCGCGACGATGAAGATATTTTCGTCGGTGGTCGGCAGGCCGGCTTCTTCCAACTTTTTCTTCGCGGGCTCGACGCCCTTGTTGGGGTCTTCGTCGTTGATCTCGATTGGTGGGCGAGTGGTTGGCTCTAGCCCCATCTTTTCAGAGGCAAGTTTGACGATTTCTGGATCGGGCGGGACAGGTGTCTTGCCGAAGTAGCCAAGCACCATCTTGCCGTATCCCTCGGCGAACTTTTCCCACGGGCCCAACATGACGTTGTTAAAGGCTTGTTGGAAGTAGAATTGCGAGACGGGCGTCACCGAAGTTCCGAAGCCGCCGCGGCGAACGACTTCGCTCATCGCGGCAATGATTTCCGGGTACTTTTCCATGATGCCGTTGTCGCGAAGCATTTGAGTGTTCGCAGTCAACGCTCCACCGGGCATCGGGCTCCACGGGATCACGGGCTCGACGGCGGTGGCTTCAGGCGGCAACAAGTATTCCTTCATGCCTTCCTTGAAGATTTCTTCCGTCTCGCGAATCTTGTCGATGTCGACGTCCAGTGTGTACTCGCTACCTCGCAAGGCGTGCCACATCACGAGGATGTCCGGTTGGCAAGTTCCGCCGCTGACGGGAGCCAGCGAAAGATCGATCGCGTCGGCACCTGCGTCGAGAGCCGCTTTGTTGCCGAGAACCGAGATTCCAGCGGTCTCGTGTGTGTGGAAGTGAATGAACGTGCCTTCTGGGAGGATCTTTCGGGCTGCCTTGATGGTCTCGTAGACTTTGCTCGGAACGGCTGTTCCCGACGCGTCCTTGAAGCAGACTGAGTCGAATGGAATGTCCGCGTCGAGAATCTGCTGCAGCGTCTTCGAATAGAAATCGACGTCGTGAGCGCCTTCACAACCCGGCGGAAGTTCCATCAAGGTCACGCAAACTTGGTGCTTCAAGCCGGCGTTGACGATGCATTGACCGCTATAGATCAGGTTGTTGACGTCGTTGAGGGCGTCGAAGTTACGGATCGTGGTGATGCCGTGTTTCTTGAACATCTTGGCGTGTAGATCGATGACGTCGCTGGATTGCGATTCCAGTCCGACCACGTTCACACCGCGAGCCAGCGTTTGCAGATTGGCATCCGGGCCGGTGGTGGCTCGGAACTGATCCATCATGTCAAACGCGCACTCGTTGCAATAAAAGTACAGCGATTGGAAGCGAGCACCGCCGCCAGCCTCGAAGTAATCGATTCCAGCATCACTGGCGGCTTCCAAAGCCGGCAAAAAGTCCTTCGTGAGAACACGGGCGCCATAGACGGATTGGAATCCATCGCGGAACGCTGTGCACATAAAGGTGACTTTTTTTGTCGACACGTTGATTCCCCTAACTCACGCTTTGGATAGTAACGCGACGCGTGAGCGAGCGACGCTCAAACACGTTCGCAAGTAATGATTTTCGATAGCGAACGCGTGTGAGCGTCCCTCGCTCACGCGTCGGGCTACTATTGCGTATTTACGATTGACTCAAAACAGACCACAGAACTCCCGCGGCGACGGCCGATCCGATGACGCCAGCTACGTTGGGAGCCATTGCGTGCATCAGCAAGTAGTTCTGAGGGTCTTCTTCTTGACCCACCATTTGGACGACTCGGGCAGAATCCGGAACAGCGGAGACGCCGGCCGCGCCAACGAGTGGGTTGATTTTTTCTTTCAAGAACAAGTTCATCCCCTTGGCGAACAGCACACCACCAGCGGTTGCGATACCGAATGCGAGGGCTCCCAAGAAGAAAATTTGCAGCGATTGCGCGGTCAAGAATCGGGTCTGATTCGTGCTTGCTCCGACAGCGAACCCCAGCAGAATGGTGATCACGTCGATCATCACTGTGCGGGCCGATTCGGCCAAACGGTCGGTGACGCAGCTTTCTTTCAGCAAGTTGCCGAAGAACAGCATGCCGGTCAACACGATGGACGCCGGTGCGATCAACGTGCAAATCAAGAACGCAACGATCGGAAAGATAATCCGTTCGCGGCGCGAGACTTCACGCGGCGGCGCCATACGGATCAGTCGCTCTTCCCTAGTGGTAAGCAGTTTCATGATGGGCGGTTGGATAACCGGCACCAATGCCATATAGGAATAGGCCGAGATCGCGATGGCTCCCAACAAATGTGGGGCCAACTGCGTTGATAAGAAAATCGCGGTCGGACCGTCCGCGCCTCCAATTATACCTATCGAGCCCGCGTCTTGCGGCGAGAAGCCCAGTGCCAACGCCCCGATAAAGGTCAAGAAAACGCCCACCTGCGCGGCGGCTCCCAATAAAACTAACCTGGGGTTCGACAGCATCGTCGAGAAGTCCGTCATCGCCCCGATTCCCAGGAAAATCAGCGGCGGAAAGATGCCCTGGCTGACGCCGAAGTAAATGAAGCTGAGCACGCTGCCCAGCGTTTTCTGAACGACCTCGACACCTTGGTCATTTTCCTCCGTCTGGACAACACCGTCCTTGACTACAATCTGTTGATCGTCATAGACATCCAACGCCATGTTCGATGGCAACCGAATGTTGCCAACAATGATGCCAAATCCGATCGGAACGAGCAGCAAAGGCTCGTAGTGCTTCTTAATCGCGAGACCAATAAACAGAATCCCGATCGTGATCATGATCAAATACTTGAAGTTCATGTTCGCGAAGGCGGTGGTCTCAAGGAATCCGGTGAGGATATCCACAGTTCATATGCTCCGTTTGCTTGCTACTCGATGAGCGTAATCTGTCGAAAGTTATTTCTGTGACGCGAGTTGCGTTACAAGCTGGCTCACGAGTTGTTATGAGCGTGATGGGCGACGGCGATCGCGGCCGCTACCAAATCGTCATCGTTCGTCGCAGCAGCCACAGGCGAACTGGCCGCGGCGACTGCTTGTTTCGGAACGGGTTCCGGAAACACCTCGTTGACGGCTGCCAGGATTTTTGGCAGAAGACTGATGAAGACGGTGATCAAAATCAAGGCGGCAAAGACGATGGTGATCCCGGTCAATGCGATGGCGATCCCATCGTTGTCCGAGATATTCTGTAATCCTGAAGCTGCCAATACCAACGAGTTCATTGCTTTGATGCGAAATTGAATAAGGAAAATAGGCCTCGGCTCGGCGCGCACGCTTCGAGTGTTTGTTCTGAAACATTTTTTGGCGTTTCGGCGCCGAAAAACGCGAATTGACCAGGACAAACAACCGAAGGTTGCGCACAGCCAGCGTGTTGATTCTGGCAAACTGCCGCGTTATCGTCGCCAAACCGGGGTTCGGGCGGGGCAACAGACAAGTGAACCGAATAAACACGCAGAATGTGCGTCCTTGCTCATTTTGACAGAGACTAAAACCCGTGATGCCCTCTGTCAATCATCCCGCAGAATTCGGCAAGAAATGTGCGGAAACTTACCGGAATTCGGGTTTCTCGACGTCAAATCGACGGCGCGATACCCTTGAATTTCCGAACCTGAGCTTGATTTGAGCAAGGATCGACGACGGTGCACGTCGCCTTTTCGAAGCTATTTCAGAAATTACGAGGGATTCCAGATGAGCAACGGCCAACCGTCGAGAGTTCGCTATTGGGTTGTTTTTGCCGCAATGTTGATGGCGGTGCTGTTGTATCTGGATCGGTTCTGTGTGTCGTTTGCGGAGCCTTATATTCGACAAGACTTGGGGCTGTCGAGCTTTCAGATGGGGCTGTTTCTGAGCGCGTTCTTCTTGACATACGCATTGGCCCAAGTGCCTTCAGGATGGCTGAGCGACCGTTATGGGGCACGCGTCATGCTAGTTGTGTACATCTTGGCATGGTCGCTGTTTAGCGGGCTGATCGGTGTCGCGTATGGGTTCGCGATGTTGTTGGCAATGCGTGCGGCTTGTGGATTAGGCCAAGCTGGCGCTTATCCAACCAGCGCCAGCATCATCAGCAAGTGGATTCCATTTTCTGGTCGAGGCGCCGCCAGCAGCATCGTGGCTTTGGGTGGCCGATTTGGTGGAGCGATCGCGCCAGCATTGACAGCGTTCTTGATTGTGATGCTGGTGCCAGTTTCGAAACCGTCCAAGTTTGAAGCTAACGAATTACTTGACCCAGCGGGGCTTTGCAGTCGGGTGGCTCCGAAGGATGACGGCTCGTTTTCGTCGCGATCTGCGGAACATGTGTGGGAGCGGCTTGGGGAAGACTTGCAAGAACAAGTTGGCGCTGTCGCTCGCGAGTTTCGGCCGATCGAACAGCAACAAAACGAAATCGAAGCCGAGGCGAAGATTCTGCAACGCCAGTTCCGTTTCTTCGCGGCTCAGGAAGTTTTCGAGAAGGCCGCGGCACTTGAGTTTGAGACGCCTGCCGCAGTCTCTGACGCTGTCATCAGTCAGTTGAATCAGACGATCGATTCTAGCGACTTCTATGACAAGGACGTCTTCGGGCGAATGAAGAAATTGGATCGGGCCGCCATCAAGTTCATGAAGCAGGTCAACGCTGGTGGTTCGTTGACCGACGATGAGCGGAAGCGGTTTCATCGACTGTTGCTCGAGGCAACCTTTCCTTCAGAATTGGGCAAGGTCTACGTTGGTGGTTGGCGTCCGGTGATGATTATCTACGGCTTTGCAGGCATCATCGTGGCTGGCATGTTTTGGTTGATTGTTCGGAATCGCCCCGAGCAACATCCTCGATGCAACGAAGAAGAGCGAGCCTTCATTTCCGACGGGCGGCCCGAGGGAGCTCCGGGGCCTCACGGCAAGCCCGGAAATGTTCCATGGAAGGCACTGCTGACAAGCCGCAGCATGTGGCTCAGCTGCTTTGCTCAAGTGGGAACGAACATCGGTTGGGTGTTCTTGGTGACGTGGTTTCCGCGCTTCTTGTTGGAACAACACGACGTGCCGATTTTGGAGAGGGGCACGATGGCCAGTGTGCCACTGTTTATTGGATGGATCGGATCACTCAGCGGTGGCCGCTTCACTGATTGGCTAGTGCCGCGGGTGGGATTGAAGTCGGGGCGGCGGATTCCTTGGTCGGTTTCGCGCTTTGTGGCGATGATCGCTTTCTTATTGTGCCCCACTTTGGACACGCCGTGGGCCGTGACATTTTGTTTGTCAGTGGTCGCGTTCTCGACAGACTTTGGATCGCCGTCAGGTTGGGCGTTTTGTCAGGATGTCGGCGGTCGGTATGTCGGGTCCGTACTCGGTTGGGGCAACATGTGGGGCAACCTCGGAGCAACGATTTCGCCAATTCTCTTGGCATGGGTCTTTGAGACTCAGGGGTGGTCAGAGATGTTCTTTGTCTGCGCGGCAGCGTTCCTGTTCGCTGGGTTCTGTGCTGCTGGGATCGATGCCACCAAGCCGATCGATCCGGCTGATGATTCACACGAAGTTGGTAAGGCGTGATTTGCGTGAGTGCGCATCATTGCGTAGCCTGACTCTCTGAGTCGGGCAAGTCCGCGCCCGACTCAGAGAGTCAGGCTACGCTAGGTTTAGGTTCCTGACTGAGCGTCATCTTTGGATCGAATCACATTCCAGTAGGTGTATCGAGTACCGTCCTCTTTGGTTGAGAGGAATGGGACGCTGAGGATCAGCGAAAGGCCAACACTGACGAAGAAGCCGAATGGGAAGAACCACATCGAGAACCAATCGGGGTAGTACGCCATCGTCACCAGCGTGATCGCTGCGCCGCTCCATGTGCCGATGAAGACGCCGATCGTTCTGGCCCATGGGGCAAAGAATCCCAGTGCGAACACCGCCAACAATGGAGCCGCGAAGGCTCCGACGGTTTTTTTCGCGACGGCGAAGACATCACCCAGTTCGCCAACGAAGCAGGCCAGAGTCACGGCCATCGCGCCAACTAAGAGGACCAAACATCGAGCGACGAGCATCTCACCAGCGTCCGTTTTTGGACGCAGGTTGGGCCATAATCGGTCGCGAAAGTCGACGATGACGGCTGTTGTGATCGAGTGAATTCCGGAATCGATGCTCGACATTGTTGCTGACATTAACGCAGCGACTAGAAGTCCGACTACGCCGGGTGGAAACTTCAGCGTTACGAATCGCGGCAACGCTTGATCTTGCAGGTTGTTAGCTAACACATCCGTGCGAACGTAACCGGGATTCGCAGCATAGAACTCCTCAAGTTGCCGTCGGTCCGGATCGGGCCAAGCGTTACCGGCGGCTTCGCTCAATCTGGCTAGAGATTCTGACTTGGCTTCGCCAGCGACGATCTTGTCAATCAGGACAGGAGCAAGGTCCTCGGGGTGATGATGAAAGTAACTGAACAGTCCCATGCCGATGGCCAGCAGCCCAGGCAAGACGACTCCCATTCCGATCAGATTAATCAGAAAGCCAACTTGCGAGGTCTTGACGTCCTTGGCGGCGATGTAACGCTGAACGGCCACTTGATCGGCACCGAAAGACGACAATCCCTCGAGGAAACTTCCAATCAGAATGGCAATGGTGCCAAAGCGGACTGTGGGATCAAGGCTGAAGTCGAACAGCATGTTACCGCGACCCTCGAAATAGGTCGAGTAGATTCGCGACGCGCCACCTTCAGACTGACCGATCAACAGAATTGCTGCGAACAGGATCGTTCCGAAGAAGACGAAGAACTGCAAGACGTCAGTCCACATAACGGCTCGCAAACCGCCAAGCATTGTGTACGCGATGGCGACGACTCCCAAACCCACCGTGACAACGTATTGAATCGGTATTTGGAATCCGAGAAGCTCAATCGGCTGCCCACCTAGAATTCCAGCGATCGCGACAGAAGCGGCAAAAGTCGCGGCGGCCATCCATGCGATTCTCAGAATAATGAACAGCGCACTGGCGAGGCATCGCACCGAGACATGAAAGCGTTTTTCTAGGTACTCGTATGCAGTCGCACAATTCAGCTTCGCGTACATAGGCACGAAGACGTACATCACGACGGGACCCAATGACCAGAAGGCAACAAGCGCCAGCAAGATTCGCATACTGTTGCCGTAAGCCGTCGATGGATACATGACGAAGCTGTTTGCGGAAAACAGTGTTGC
>PBMZ01000155.1 GCA_002722955.1 Planctomycetaceae bacterium
ACCGAAGCCGCCGCCGCCACCAAGACCACCACCACCACCGCCGAAGCCGCCGCCACCACCAAGGCCACCGCCGCCGAAGCCGCCGCCACCTTGGCCACCGCCGCCCAAACCACCACCACCAGCACCACCGCCGGAGACCGTGAAGGTGAAGACGTCAGTCAGTGTGTTGAAGACAGGCGAGACTGCGAGCCGCACGAAACGACGGTCTGCAGAGATAACAGCCGTAACGGTCAAGAAGATGCCGTCCGGAACAGTTGTGATGACAGGTGTAAATCCGACCGAGAAGTCACCGACCGTTGGAATCAAACTGGTGACGAATGGCCGACTGACGAAACTCGATACGCTGGCTGTTTGACCGTTGAACAAAGTTACTTTCGGAGCAAACATCAAGTTGGCGCGGCGGTCACCTTGAGCGGCTTGGACGAAGAAGAACGTTTCCAAGTCGCTGAGGATTGCCATACCAACCTGAATACCAGAGTTCGGTTCGAAGCCACCAAAGTCAGGAATACCGACTTCGAATGAACCTTGTCGGAATTGAATGTCCAAGTCAGGCGTGAATTGACCCGGTGCCGAAAGACCGATGATCGTGCCCGACTTCTTGCCGTAATTATCGCGGTTCGTCAATTCTCGAAGCGGTGGCGGCGAGAAGAAGAAGCCACCTTGACCGCCCATCATTCCCATCATTCCGCCGCCTTGGCCACGTTGACCGCCTTGACCACCCTGGCCCCGTTGGCCACGACCGCCAATACCGCCTTGACCGTTCTGGTTTTGGCCCATCATCATTCCAAGCAATGGAATCGGCGTACCAAAGTTAGGCAACGGGTTGCCGCCTGCATCAACTTGAGGATCGCCGACGTTGTCTTGGACGTTAAAGTCAAAGTCGATACCGATCCGTTCGAAGAATCGATCGCTCACTGTGACGAATCGCACTTCGATCGTGACTTGGAGGTCTTGCAGTCGGCGCAATTGGTCGAGCAAGTCAGAGATTTCATCGTGGACCTTCTGAGTTTGACGGATGACCAAACTCAAGGTTGTTTCGAAACCTTGCAAGCTTCCCGAACCGCCAACCTCTTCCCAGGAATCGGGAGCGACAGTCGTTTGGATCAGTTCGGACAAACGATTGAATGTCATGGCTTGCTGGCCACTGGAAAGTTCCGCTTCCACTCGACCGTTTCCGCTCCAGTTGGCACCAGTGATATCCGCTCCTGGCCCCACTTGGAATTGTCCAGCCGGTTGGAATCCACCGGTCGGTGCCATGCCGCCCGGCGTCGATCCGTTGAACGAAGTCGGGAAACCTTCGGGTGTCGTTTGCGTGCTGAGTGGTGTTACCAAGTCAGCGACAGGGTAGGTCGTGATGTAGAAGCGACCTTGTTGACGCATCTCGCTGGTGATCTTCAGCACTTCGTTTTCGATTGTGTAAGCCAATCCAAGTGGCCCGAGCAACAAGTTCAAGGCACTCTTCATCATGATGCCATCAACACTGATTTGAACTGGAGTGTTCGTGGTGATGCCTTCATCCTCGAGCCCGATGTTGTCGATCATCACGTTAACATCAGCAACCGTGGCCAAGTGCTTGACGACATCGCCCAAGGCAGCATCGTCGAAGTGCAGAGAAACTCGCTTGCTAAGGCTCTCTTCGATTCGCTTTTCTTCGTCGGTACGAATGCGGTTGTCGTTGCGGTACTTGCCGCGACGCATTTCGTTGATCAGGTCCCAATCGGGGCCGAATTGCATTGGTCGGCCGGCGAAGGGGACGCCGCTCTGTTCCACTTCATCGAGAACTTCCCAGCTCTTGCGTTCCTTTTCTTCACGCAGCTGGTTGTTGCTGTCGATGCGTCGAGCCAACAAAGCTTTGAACTTCATGGTCTCAGCGACTGGGTTTTCCGGGTCGAGGTCTTTGGCTTGCTTAGCCACGACTTCGGCTTCGGCGTAGCGTCGCTCTTTCATCAGCTTGTTGTATTCTTCAACCAAGCTTGCAAATTCTTGCTCGACGCGAATCTTGGCCTGCTGTTCTCGACGAATCGTATCCAAGACTTCCTGGTTACGATCGTTGAGAGCCAAGATCGGCTCCATTTGCGTCTTGTAGGCCTCGATAGACAATCTCGTTTTCCGCACACTACTGGCGAGTGGCGCGAGCGTTGTCTTTGGAAGTTCCGAGTTTTCCAAGTCGGACATAATCTTGTCCAACAAAGCGATTGCTTGCTCTGGCTTATCGTCGCGAAGCCGTTGTGCTCGGAAGATCGCGTTCAGAGTGTCACTCTTAAGGCGGTCATACTGCAATGCTCGTCGCTGTTGGACGACGTCCAAAGGTTGAGGGGCGTTCGGATCCAGCTGTTTGGGGTCGACAGGAGCCAGCTCGCGGTTGGCGATTTGACGAATCTGTCGACGTCGCGGAGCCAACTCTCGCAAGTAGTCTTGCAGTTGTTGTTGTCGAAACGCGTCCAAGCGTTGGCCTGATTGCCAAGCTTCGAGGAATGCTTGATAAGCGGATTCTTCGTCGCCGCGGCGGAGATGTTCTGTTCCTTGGCGATAGAGGTCCAAGGCGGATCGGCCAGTCGGAGCGACAACACCGATCTCGGATGGATCGGGAGCGGCGACTGTTTCGACTGCATTTCGTACGGCGTTGTTTGGTGAGGGCGATGTCTCCGAAGTAACCGGGGTGACTGCGGGAGTCGTCTCGACAATCTCCATGAGATTCGCGTCAAACGGTCCCGCCGGTTTCTTGCCATCGTCCATGGGCATCGGCATCGGCATTGGCGAGCCGGTATCGTCCATTGGTTTGGTGTCGGCGATGTTGGCACCATGTTTGAGATTCTCGAATGGAGATGGCTTCGGCGCCGGATCGAGTGGCTCGAAAGCGGGCTTGCCGACTTGCTCTAAGCGGGCGATCTCGTTCATGACGTGATCGGGGCGATCGTCGAAGAGTTCGTATGTTGCACCCAGTTTATTGGCTTCTTGTGCTTTTGCCTTTGCGGCGGCCAAGCGACCGTTTTCGATATCGATGCGAGCTCGACGCAACAGGTCCAATGCCGAGTTTCGTTTGGCAATGGCTTCGTTCGGTTGATTGGCGTCAGGCTCACGGAATGGAGAGACGCTTTCTCTGGGAATCGGCTTGGCGACCTTTTGGATTTCGGCCATCAACTGTTGTGGCAAGTTGCCTAGCGCACCACCCGTATCAAATTGTTGAGCTTCCTTGGCCTTCTTTGTTGCCAAGTCGAGTTGGCCGTTCTTGAAAGCTGTTTGAGCTTCTTGGAACGCTCGACCGGCGGCAAGTTCCGCAGCCTTGGTTCTTGCGGCCATTTGTGTCTGCGTTCGTTGCAGGTCACTCCAGGCTACTGCCGGGCTGTAGTCAAATGGGCCAAAGTCCAACTTCATGGTTTCGACCGATTTGATCTTCTTGCCAGCTTCAGCAAATCGACCGGATTCGATATCCGTACGAGCTTGGCTTAGCAACGTGTCTGCTTGCTTGCGCTGAGATTCGGTTTCGGTCTTGGCGATATTGGCCTGACCCTCGATGCGTTGAATCTCGGCAAGGACGTTTTCAGGACGATCTTCGAATAGACCGAATTTCACGTTGAGTTGTTTGGCTTCTTCGGCTTTGCGTCGAGCAGAATCCAATTGACCGATGCGGATGTCGCCGCGGGCGCCTTTGATCAAGCCGACGGCTTGATTCTTCGCGTTGGCGTATTGACGAACGCGATTGGGATCGGTAGTCGCAGCCAGTGGTGCTGGTTTTCCAGCAACCGAATTGTTGGACATTCGATTGATGGCCGCGAAGACCAGATTGGGACGATCATCGAAGAGGCCATAAGCCACGTTCAGTTTCTCGGCTTGATCGGCCAGTCCTCGAGCCTTGTTGAAATCGCCGGCTTTCATCGCTTCGCGAGCTTCAGCCAACAATGACAGTGCTTTCTTAAGGTTTTCTTCTGAGCCATCGGCGGTTGCTTCCGGCTTGATGGGATTCACCGGCTCAATCAATGGTGCGGCTCGTTCGGGCTCGGTGGTGGCAATGTTCGTCGTCGGCGACTGAGTTGCGATTTCGCGTAGAATCAGTTCAGGTCGATCCTCGAACAGCCTGAACGCCACGTTCAATTTGGAAGCTGCGGTTGCCTTGGCTTTGGCTTCTTCCAATTTTCCCGCACGCATGTCTTCACGAGCCGCGGCCAGCAACTGCTTGGCCTTCTCACGCGGGTTCGCCGTAGCTGGTGTTGGAGTCAACTGATCGGGCGTGCTGCGAACGATGGTCGTTGTGTTGGTGAGTCGTTCGACTTGACTCAAGATATGCTGCGGTCGAGGTTCAAATAGGCCATAGGTAACTTTGAGTTCTTGTGCTTTGAGGGCCAGTAGCCGAGCTTCTTCGAAGTCGCCGCGCTTTAGAGCGGCTTCGGCGTCGACAAGGAGTTTCTTAGCTTGCTGTTTGTCGCGAGATTCTGGCAAGGCACCAGCGTCGCTGGGGAATCGAGTAACCGGAGTACGCGTTGGAGTTTCCGCGACGTTGACGGGATTGTTCTTTTCGAATCGCTCGATTTCCGCCAAGACGCTGTTTGGTCGAAGGTCAAATAAACCGTAGTCAGCTTCGATCGCTTGAGCTTGTTCAACTAATCGTCGTGCGGCTGACGAGTTGCCGGCGGCAATCTCTTGTTGGGCTGCTTTCAAAAAGTCTTGGGTTTGCTTTTGACGCTCTTCGCGATCGCGCAGCTTTTGGAGTCGGCTGTCTCCGGGGCCAGCGATGAAAGGGTTGAATTCTTTTGGGGCCGCCGGTGTCTCGTCACTGGCTGGTTGGATTTCGGAGCCGTAGTTCGAATTGTCGAGGAACTCAGCAGTGCGCGTGGAATTGGGATTTTCAGCGAATGGAGGAACTTCTTCACTGCTGATGGGATCGGGCGATGGCGGCATCGAATTCGGCTGTTGCGAACGAGAACTTTCGCTGACTGACGGCTGCGTGCGAGCCCGTCCTGAAAGTCGATCGATGAAATCGGACGGTGTCTCTTCGTTAGTCCCCCAACTAACGGGAAATCGCTCGGCTTGGAGTGCTCGACGAATGGCGCCTTGCTTGTCGCCACGAGCTTCCAGTTTGCGAGCTTCTCGCATCAAGCTCACCGCGGCGCCTCGATACGGATCGTTCGTCATGCTGCTGGACGAGTTTGATTCGTCCGAGCGACCGAAGCGACGAAATCCAAACGAGGAACGCGAGTCGGCCATCAACTCGCCTTCGCGAATGTTTGGTGTAAACGGCGTGCCTGCGTCCGAGACCGCACTATCAGACCAGGGACTGGAACTGGACAGTTCACCGCCACCGGAATTGTACGAGTCTGTTTCGGCCGACAGATTCGGAGTGGTTTCGCCGGGAAACGCAAACCACAAGGCCGCTGCAAATAAAGCTGTCACAAATGTGATACCAAATGCCTTCAGCAAGGTAGGTCCCTCCTACAGGTGGGTCGTGATTCCAATGAGCTCCTGTGGGGCAGGTGACTCAAGAGCGAAAAGCATGGGGGGGCGTTTCGCACAACGGCACCACGCACCGAACGCATCCTTGCACTCGGTGGAATGGAATGTGGGAATATCAGAGTTGGAATGTTCGGCGGAATTGCCGGAATGGAGATGTGATCTTCTCGGAGAGAGGAGAGGGCGGGATAAATACCGCAAAGCCGAGCGACCGGTCAATACCGCTCGAACAATTTCTTACAGGAATTCTGACCGAATTTTGATGTTCCGCTAAAGTCCGGCAATGTCTGCCGGATTGGTTTTGCGGGGCTGCGGACGTCGGTTGTGCCTCGTTGTGTAGGGCAACATTGCTAGCGGGTTGGCTTCATTCACAGCCCGGCGAGTGACTCGTCTACCTAGATTCGCTATGTTGTTGCCAGTTGTATGAAGAACGAATACCCACCTTAAATGTAGCCATGCGATCTCTTGTTTTCGAAGAATTTGGCGAGCCCCGCGAGGTCCTCGGCCTTCAGGAAACCGACGAGCCCTCACCAGCAGCAGGGCAAGTGCTGGTGAGGATGCTTGCCAGTCCGATTAACCCTTCGGATCTCTTAACGATACGGGGCGGTTATAACACGTTGCCAAGTTTGCCTGCGACGCCTGGCTTTGAAGGTGTTGGCATTGTCGAGAGTGGCTCGGGTTTGTTTGGTGGTTACTTAAAAGGGAAGCGAGTTGCTGTCTTAAATGGAGAAACGGGGAATTGGCGAGATAAGACTGTCATCCCGGCTCGACAGGCTGTGCCGCTGCCGTCGGGGTTGTCGGTCGAGCAAGCGGCTATGTTCTTCGTCAACCCAGCAACTGCATTCGCGATGACTCGTCAAGTCCTTGCCGTGCCTGCAAACGAGTGGTTGTTGCAGACGGCGGCCGGATCCGCTGTTGGCCGCATGATCATTCGGCTTGGTCAGCGATTCGGATTTCGAACGATCAGCATCGTTCGTCGCGAGCAGCAGGCCGAGGAGTTGCGGCAGCTTGGGACAACGGCGGCGATCGCATTTGACGCGGATAGGGAAGAGGCGTCGAAGCTTGTCGAAATGGTTAACACGCTGACGAACAATCAAGGCGTCCGCTTTGCGATAGACCCCATTGGCGGGAAGACGGGATCGGCTGTTGCTTCCTGCTTGGCGCCAGCGGCGCGGATGCTTTTGTGTGGGACTCTAAGTGACGCACCGATCTCGTTTCACCCGCGAACCATCATAACGCCGAGTGCATCGATCGAGGGCTTCGGGCTGGCGAACTGGATGCAAAGCCTCAGCCTTCTCGCCAAGATTCGATTGATGAAGCAGATCGCCAAGCTGATTCAAGACGGCACATTGGATTCCAATGTCGAAAGAACATTTTCTCTCGAAGAAATCAGTGACGCTGTAGCCTTGGCCGAAGCCCAAGGTCGCAGCGGCAAAGTACTGTTGAAAATCAATGACGCCTGAATTGAAAGCCGCCGTCGAGCAAATGATCCCTCGAGAAAGGGAGGCGGTGAGAATCTTGCACCACCGCGCTGCAAGTGGTGGTTGCATCAACAATGCATGCGTTCTTGAACTCGAAGATCAGCGGCGCTTCTTCTTAAAGAGTAACGCATCGATATCAGTGGACATGTTCGAGTCCGAAGCTCAGGGATTGCACTCGCTATATGGCGCGAGCGAAATCAAGGTGCCCGAGGTAATCGGTTATGGCACGACCGATATCGGGATCGCGTTTTTACTGACAAGCTTCATCGAGTCGGGACAAAAGAAGCCAACGACGATGAGGGACTTCGGCCGTCAACTGGCATCGCAACACAAAACGGCGACGTCCGATCGGTTTGGTTTCGACCACGACAACTATTTAGGCAGCACGCCGCAACCCAACCAGTGGACTGAAAGCTGGTGCGATTTTTGGCGAGACCAACGGATTGGTTACCAATTGAATTTGGCCAGAGAGCTGGGAAACAACACGCCACAACTCCAGTCGGCTGGAGACCGATTTCTTGCCCGCATCGAAGATTGGCTTTCCGATCCTTCCGAACCGCCGGGCTTGCTTCATGGCGATTTATGGAGCGGGAATTTCATGATCACCAGCGATGGAAAAGCGGCCATCATCGATCCGGCAGTCTATTACGGTCGCCGTGAGGCCGAATTGGCCATGACCGAACTCTTTGGCGGGTTCTCTTCGGACTTTTACGACGGATACGACGAAGCGTGGCCCTTAGAAGATGGTTCTCGCGAACGGATCGAGATCTACAAGCTCTACCATTTGCTGAATCATTTGAACTTATTCGGCAGCAGTTACCTGAGCGGTTGTCTGTCGATCCTCGAGAAATACGGTTGAGCGGACTGGCTCACAAGGCGTCAACGTGAGTGTTTCTTGCCCCGAAGGCCTTGAGGACTCTGGTAAAGATTGGGAACACTAATTGACGCTAATTACCACTAATTTTCAGCAGGCAAACGTAAAGTCGAGAATCTTGGCGAATTCCACAACTGGATAATTAGCGAAGATAAGTGCCAACTAGTGTTCAAAAGAGTCCTGGCCGAAAGACTCCTCAAGTGGGCCCGACTTTCACTCGTCGCTTTCAGCTGCTGCTGGTGCTGGTGGTACGACCGGTTTTGCTTCTTGCTCTTCCAATTGATTTGGTGGCAATTCTTCAACCATTGGCACATCTTCGGTTTCGCTAGGACCGACGAAGAAGCCGCCGCCGACGAAATCTTCGGGGGCCGTCTTTAGCTTCATCGAGTCGAAGGCATGAGTGCGAGCCCACGCTCGGCGGATGGCTTGATGATAGGCGGCGTCGGTCCACTCGCCTTCGGCAAGGTCGACGTTGTTGTGTTCCAGTAGCATGCCCATGCGGTAATTCAATTCGTTGATAGCTTTGTTGTAGCCTGTCAAACTCCGGAAGTAAGCGACTTCGGCATCGGCAAGACTTGCTTGTGCTCGCAACAAGAGATCAAGCGTTTTCGTTCCCGCCCGAACTTCGGCAGCGTTCAACTCAACTCGTCGCAAGGCGGCTCGGCGACGATTGAAATTGTCTTTGGCGGTTAAGTATTGAACGGCCACGTTCTGAAACGCGACGGCCAATTGGTGGCTAACTTCTAACTCTTGCGCGGAAAGGATCTCGCGGGCCTTTGCTAACCGTAGCTCGATGTTTCTTACTTGAGCTTTCGCTGATCGAAAACCCAGTGGCATGGTGAATTCAAAGCCCAGATCCCAACCGGTATGATTGCCTTGGGCGAGTGTTTCGTAGGCTGAGTGGAAGCCTTGTTGAGTAAACCCGTCGTTGTCGTTGCTGCCGAGCAGGCGATCGCCGAAGCCGTTGACTCGGTAGCCCGACACGAAGTCGAGTCGTGGTCGAGTCAAACTGTTGGCGGCTTTGAGCTGTAACTCAAGACTCTTGATCTGCCACTTCTGCCGTCGCAATTCGACTCGTCTGGTCAACGATTCTGCTAACGAGGCTGCCCAGTCTAGTGTGAACTTGGCAGAGATCGGGTCGTCGGATGGGCGAATGACCTTGCCGTCGTTGACGGCGAGACCCAACACGCGGCGCAGTTCGGATTCGATATTGTAGATTTGATTCAGCGCCGAAGCCGCTTGGGCTTTTGTTTCGAAGTAACGGTCTCTTGCTTGAGCTTCATCGGCCGATTTGAAGTTGGCAATGCCGCCAATGTCCAACTTGGCCTTAGCTTCTCGCCAAGTACGCAAAGCGCTGTTTCGGGCGGTGACCGCAGTGTCGTAGATGCGGTAGTTGAGATATAGATCCCAGTACAAGTCTTCGATGTCTTTGAGAAGGTTGTGGATGTTCGCCTCGAAATCGACAATCGAGATGTCGTTGTTGATTCGGGCGATCGTCACGCCTTGAGTGACTCCGGTGATGCCACCGAATCGGCTTGCAACGGGACCGGCGATGCGCGTGTATTCTGTACCGGATCCGGCGAGAAGTGGGTGCCGATACCCAGTGCGGAGGAAACCAGTATACGCGGAATTGAACAATTGATTCGGAACATTGGTTCCGCCGTATTGCCACTGATGCTGCACGATGAATTGGCCGCCACTGGCAAACTGCTTGGACAACGTTGAGTCGAAGAAGGCCGTTTCGCGAACCAATGTCCCGCCAGTTCCCAACCCGCCACCGAAGAATTGGTTGTTTTGAACTGTTTCGTTACGGCCCCATGCCATGGTCGAATTTAACTGAGCGTCAAAATCGGCCAGTGCCGCTTCGATGCCGCGGCCTCCGAACAGGACGCCCGTTTCTTGAATCGCCGGGTCGTAAATCGATGCCGAGCGATCTCCCGATTGAAGCACGTTCGAAAATCGACTTCGAACGACACTGTTATTCTTAAGGGCAATGTGGATTGCATCTTGGAGAGAGAGCTCCCAGACCTCGTCCTTTTCGCGACTCATGGCCGTCCGCGGAGCCAGCGAATTGGCGACTCGATCGTCCAGTTCCGCTTCTACCAGCGGGTAATCGATCTCCTGGGCAACGCCTTTGTAGTAAGCCAGCTCCGCGTCCGACGCATATTCCAACTGCTTATCGGCTGCCATGCACCCCATGAAGAGGATTGAAAGCAGTAATGCGATTGTTGAGTGTTGCCATCGTAGAGAAGGCATGGAATCGACCACTTGCAAGGTAAACGAACGCATCCGCAGCTGTTGGAGTCCACCATTTAGGCTCATAGGGCCAAAAGCCGCATTCGGCGGCTAAAGCCTGTACTCCAGCTGTGCGCGGTATAACCGTTACAAGTGGTATCGGCGATTTAATCGTTACACTTTGACTGTTTTGAATTTGGGCCGAATTCGACGTAGGGCTTTCCTAGCATCTTCTTGACCAAGATCAGCTCACCAGCGTCGTTTCCTTCGATTGCGTGGCCAATGAATTGCAGAACATATCCCACGACGAATGCCGCCAATGCGGCTTGCCAGCGGTCCTCAATCAAAAAGTAGACCGGAAGCCCAAACGTCACGGGAAGCCCAACGAGGTGGAACAGCTGATTGGCTCGATTTTGGTGCCTGGCTATGTAGTTGTTGAGAATCCGGCCAATCATTTGATTTCCTTGTAATCGTTACAAGCCCTACAGCACAGTCTGATTACTGTCTTCGTAATTAGGTGAATCTTCCGTACTTTGTGCAGGTGATTTGTGGTTTCCCGCAGTTTTCGTGGCGACTTAGGGTTCAAATTCCTATTAGCCCCAAATCAAACTCGAATCCTTCAACTTGCTCCGCACTCAGCATTCTCACCTGCAATCCTCACTGCCCGACCCCAGCAGCGATCTTATCCAGTATGATCAGCAGAATTCAAAGACTCAATCAGTGGGAGTACCCCATTTTCACCGTCCGTTTTGGCGGTGACAATCTACCGGTCTATGCTCGGCCGGATTTCGACCACTGCGTCTTGCTATTTACTAGTCAGGAAAACGCCGAGCGGTACATTGAGCAATCCGCTCGGCAAGATCCCAATGCCAACCTTTGCCTCGTACCGATCGACTCGGATCGCGAAATCTCCGAGGTCTTATTGCGGCTACCTTCGAGCATCGGGCACGTGATCTGGGACGCATCGCTGCAAGCTGGGTACTATCGTGTCGCGACCATCCAAGAAGTTTTGGAGCAAGTGTCGGACTTCGAGGGTGAACTGTGAACTTCGCGTCTCGGCTCACATCAGCTGATTGATCAGCTCGCCCGAGAAAATACTTGTCGGAATCAGTAAGCAGCCAGCCCCGACAGCAGCCATCAAGATCAACAGTGCGAAGTCGGATGCGTAAAGCTTGGCAATCATTCCACGACTGCAGCCCAACAAAGTCATCGTCTTCATCTCTTCTCGGCGAAGGCGAAACGACAACAGCATGACTTGTAGTATCAGGGCGAGTGTTGTTAGAGCCAGCAACGCTGTTGCTGCATAGATCAATCGCTCGACTTGAAAGACAACTTGGAACAACTCGTCCACAACCTCCGATGGCAGCAGTATCTGAGCAGTCTCGTCCTGTTCGAGGTACCGGCCTTCCAAGATTGCCTGTGATTTCTCATCGCGAGGAATCGCTAAGATTGCTGTTACGGGGAACTCGTCGCGATTCCCGTGGAAGTGGAACGAGCCGACATTGTCATCGGTCACCTCAACAAAGGCAGTCACACGAGCACCATCGACGATGTGCTCGTCGCCGCCCTCCGGCTTTGGCTTGGTCGGTTTGTGTCCATGGCCGATGCCTTGGATGATCCATGTCGTTTCGATGTCGACAAAGATCGCGTCATCATCTGCAGTGAATTGTTGTTCCAGGACTCCCGAGACACGCATCTTTAACGGCGAGGGACCGGCTAAGTCGAATAAGTTTTCGGGCTCGGAAAGTAGACTGTCGCCGACTCCCAACTTCAGCCGCTTAGCGACGTTGGCTCCCAGAACGCAATCGCCCCATCGTTTGGGCAACGTTCCAGTGCTTGGCTTGAGAGCTCGCAGGTCAAAGTACTTGGGTGTTGTGCCAACGATGTGTTCGCCTTCAGCTTGAAATCGGATTAACAAGGGGATGGCCGTTGCCAAGTCCGACTCTTGAATCCGAGCCACTTGTTGCATATCGACGGCTGTATCGACGCGGTTTCGAAAGTAGAGAGCATGCAAGACAAGATCGAATTGACTTCCCTGCGCCCCGACAACTAACGGTGTCAATGATGCTCGTCGCGCCATCGTTGTTTGGAATCGATGGCTGACGATTTGCATGCCCATTGGCAAGTACATGGTCAAGGCCATACAAGCAGCAATCAGAAGCGAGCGACCACGGTGATGCCGCAAGTGTTGCCAAGAAAGATAGAATGCCCCGCCCATCAGCGACTTCCTTTCGCCTGACTGGCAAGTGATCCTGAGTGCTGACCGCAGTCACCGACATCAATCACCCGATCAAAAGAATCGAGCAGCGCGGTGTCATGAGTGACCATGATTAAGGCCGCCTCGTTCGCCTCGGCTTGACTTAGCAGCATGTCAAGCACGCCGCGTTTATTCGATGGATCGAGATTCCCAGTGGGCTCGTCGGCAAGGAGAAGTTTTGGGCGTGTCACTAACGCGCGACAAATAGCCACGCGTTGTCTTTCGCCTTGAGACAACTGATCGATGCGTTGGTGCCAAATGTGGTCGACGCCAATGTCAGTCGCCAGTTGATGCGCCCAGCCATCGTGCTCGGCGGTCAACTTCATACTGGGGTGAAGCCGAAATGGCAGCAGAACGTTGTCGCCAGCACTCAGGTATTCGAGCAACCGAAAGTCCTGAAACACAAAGCCGACGTTGTTGATACGAAAGCGTCGCCGATTGGCATCGTTGCTTGCCGAGATCGAGTTGCCCGCGACCGTGACGCTTCCGTTGTTTGGCAACAGAACGCCAGCGATGAGATGTAGCAGCGTCGTCTTTCCACATCCACTGGGACCGATCAACGCAACCTTCTCGCCAGCGTCAATCTTGAGACCAGGCACGCTTAAGTGGAAAGCTGCGCCCGTGTATTGAAATTCGAGTTCCTCGATCTCAACCATACAGCCCCAACATACATGTAGCCTGTGCTATGTCTCAACATAATAACCCGAAGCGTGAGCGAGGGATTGGTCATACGCGCCCGCAAATGATGTGGATTGTTTGCGGGTGCGTATGACCAATCCCTCGCTCACGCTTCGGGTTACTAGAAGCCGAACGAGCCGGGAGCTTTAGTTGTCGCTCGCCGCGTCGTCAGCAGCATCATCGGCTGCGTCGTCGTCCGCGTCTTCATCTTCGCTAGCAAAGATTGGCAGGATCGGTTGTTGATCGGGGTTCTTGTGGTAAGTCGGAAACTCTTGACCGATCTCACGAAGGCAAACCACCAAGCCGCTGCTCGTGGCCAAGTAAAGACGATTTGTGCGGTCATTCTCAAGACGAACATCGAACCCGCGTAGCGGAAGTGCTCCGAGCGAACTGCCATCTTCTCGAGACATAACGACGATGTTGCCGACAGCATCGGATGTGAAGAGTCGTGTGCGAGTGGCTCCCAAGAACCGGCGAATGTTTGGCTGAGTCCACTTCAATTCGCCAAACGATCGTGACAAGCAAAACATTCCGCCACGGTCAGGAATCAGGAAGACTTGCTCTCCGATGACCCGCGGCGTTTCACGAACGGGAAAACTGGTCAAAAAATCCCACTGGATTTGACCATTCGAGATGTCCAAGCAATACACGTACAAGTCTTCCGAAGCCAGAAAGATGGCGTCTTTGGTTTGTCCCAGCGGCGCGGAGATCTTTCGATCCGTTTCGAATTGCCAACGCAACTTACGGTCACTCGAGCCCAACGCGTAAAGCGAGCGATCGTAACTGGCAAGAGTCACAACCAAGCCCGTTGTGATCGGCGGTGCCGCGATCTCTTTCGCCGTCTTGAATCTCCACAGGACGGATTCAGCAGACCACTGTGGCAACATGTTCTCTTCGTAAAGTTCGTTGATCTTGCGAATGTCGAAGGCGAACACACTGCCATCGAGCATGCCGACGTAGACCTTTCTGTCGTCCATGGCCGGGCTTGTCGAGGGTTGTTTAGGAAGTCGGATTTCCCACTGAATCTCGCCCGTGAACTTGTCGAGCACAAACATTTGAATTCCATTGACAATCAGCACTTGATCACCGTTCGACACAGCCGGATAGCTGGGAAGGTCGCGGCGGCCAAGTTGTACGGCCCAGAGCCGCTTGCCCGTCTCGTTGTCGAAGGCGGTGGTGACGCCACCGGACGATTGCATGTAGAGGTGCTCTTCGTCTAGAGAGATGTGTCGCACTTTCTCTCGAGCCGGATTCATCGTCGCGTGACTCCACCAAGCCCGCTCGAGACCAAATCGAGCCAACACGCGCTGCGACGGGAGACCTTGCGACAGATTTCGTTGCGCAAATGCCGGTGCGACCACGCTCAGCACGCAGACAGTCAGAATTACTCGGGTGATGAATCCACGCATGTCGATACCCTAAAGCGGTATTCCTTAGTTTGTTCCGAAGCTTTGGCCCGCAACATCTCTGCCTTGAAACAGACTTACCTTGAATTAGAAAATTCTACCCACTGAATCGCACGACAAGCCAGAGTTCTCTGAAATCGCACTGGCAATTTGCGATTTCCCAGAGCTCTTGCCGCACATCACTGACATCAATCAAGGTATCGCTATCAGTCATATGCTCCGCGAATCGGACAGCCGATGCCAGTCGAAGCATTTGCCTGATTTGTACAACCGGGTTCCTTTCCGTCATCAGCATGTTAGAATTGCTCTAATCCGAACAGCCCGAATCGCAGGCGAGAGCTGGACTGTGACTGGGCGACTCTCTCACATTCACGCATTTGGGGGCACGCCATGAATCGCGTTGCCATGACATTCATGATTCTTGCCTTGGCGAATCTCTCGCTCGCCAAAGCTGACGTCGTCAAACTTCAAAACGGGGGTGAGCTTCGCGGCAAAATCCTGTCTCAGCCAAAGGAGAAGGAAAAGCCCGTCGTCATCCAGACACTCTCCGGAGCGGTCGTTCGTGTTGAACAGGCCAATGTTCAATTCGTGACCAAACGCCGCTTGATCATCGAGGAATACGAAACTCGCAAACGCTTTGTTCCCGACACGGAAGAGGCTCATTGGCAAATGGCCACTTGGTGTCGAAGTAACAACTTAGTTAAGCAACGTGCCGTCCACTTGGAGCGCGTCATCGAACTGAGCCCCGACCACGAGCAAGCTCGTTACGGTTTAGGCCACACACGGCGCAACGGTGTTTGGATGTCCCCCGCCGAAAAAGACGCGGAAATGCGAGCCAAAGGCTACGTCAAATACAAGGGACGCTATATCACGGAAGAAGAGTTCCTACTGCTTGAACAGACGGAAATCGAGATCGCCGCCGAACGCGAGTGGTTTCAAAAGCTGAAACCACTGCACAAAAGATTGATCGGCCGGGATGATCGCAAGTCGCGAGCTGCTTACGAAGACATCAAGAAGATCGACTCGCCACACGCCGTTCGCGCATTGGTTAACTTCTTCGGCGACGACAAAAACAAGAACGTTCGGCGTCTGTATGTCGAGGTGCTTAGTCAGATTGAGGGTCTGAAGCCAGTCGAACCGTTGGTCAATGCGTGCTTGCTAGACTCGGACAAGAAAGTCCGTGAGCTTGCGATGGAGAGCTTCGCGAAGGATCAGTTCAAAGCGGCGACTGCCTTTCTGATCGATGGGCTCGGCAGCGAACACAATATCGTAGTGCGTCGAGCTGGCGTGGCGCTCGAGCAGATTGGGACGACGGAAGTCATCCCGTTCCTCATCGAGGCGCTGACGTCAACGCATAAGTATAAGGTCCGCGGTCCATCGGATACGCCCACTTATTCCTTCAACACAAATGGCTCTTTCGGACAGCTACAAAGCCCCGTGCCACCCGAGATCGCACTGATGCTCTTAACGGGCCAGTTGCCCAACGGCGTCATCGTCCTGAATCAAGGCCAGCCAAACGCGCCCACAAAGATTTACACAGTACGATTCACACACAAGAACCCCGAAGTCCGCGCGGCCCTGAAGAAGCTAACCGGCGAAGACTACGGCTACGACGCAAGAAGCTGGCGTCTCTGGCTCGCCGCTAACACGAAATTAAAAGGTGTGGCACCAGCAGTGAATTAGATGTGGTCAGAAGCCCGGCTTTTCGAAAAAACCGGGCTTCTTTTTATCTCGCGATTATTCGGCTATTCCGAATTCATCCTCTTCCTGGAACGCCATTTGGCCTGAATTCTGCAACCAGGATTTCCCGATACTCCATGATATGTTTATAATATAATCAATTGTTTATTCGTGGATTCGATCGGAAAAATTGCCATGTTGAGAATCCTTGATGGTCAGTCGAGCGGAAGTCGTCGCGAATTGTTGACGGCAGGCGGTCTTGCATTGGGTGGCTTGACGCTGGAGTCGCTGCTCTCGGCCAAGCTTCAGGCTGGTGCGAATGGTGACAGCGGTATTAGCGGCAAGTCCGTCATCTTCGTCTTCCAACAAGGCGGACCGACTCAACACGAAACCTTCGACCCAAAAATCGATGCACCACAGGCCGTTCGCACGGTCACCGATTGCATCCAAACATCGATTCCCGGCGTGCTCTTCGGCGAGGCCATGCCGAAGCTGGCCAAACTGGCTGATCGCCTGACTATTGTTCGCTCGTTCCAAACGAACAACGGCGGACACAACATCCAACCCATCGTCAGCAAGGACTCGTTGGAAGCCAACATCGGTGTCCATTACTCGCGAGTTGTCGGTGCGACGCGTCCGCGGACAGGCATGCCCACCAACGCTGTGTTGTTTCCGCGAGCTGTTGCCCCCGATGTGGCGCGACCTTCTGCTCGAGGCAATCTTTCTGCGACCGGTGATTGGGGAAGCGCGTACGCTCCATTCACGCCGGGTGGTGGCGGCCAACTGCAAAAGAACATGGAGCTGAAGCTGGCTCGCGAGAAGTTCGATGATCGCCGCGAACTGCTATCGCAACTTGACCGCTTGAACCAACTTGCTCAAGACACCACCTACGCATCTGTTAGCGAGATTCAAGATCAAGCCTACAGTGTTTTGCTCGGAGGCGGCATTGGCCGCGCGTTGGATTTGACGCAAGAGGATGCTGCCACGATCGAGCGTTACGATACGCTTCCATACGTCAAATCACACAACTGGGACAAATCCAATCGCGGTCGTGCTGGCATGTACACCGGCCAAGCGAAAACGATTGGCAAGCTGTTACTGCTGGCGCGACGCTTGTGCGAGGCCGGTTGCGGATTCGTCACCGTGCACGCTGGCTACGCTGGCGTTTGGGACATGCACGCCGATCGCAACAACTTGAACATTGTCGATGGTATGCAGGCAGTGGGGCTCAGCTTTGATCATGCAGTTGCCGCGTTCATCGAAGACATCGAAGCCCGTGGCTTGCAGGACGAGATCATGTTGGTCGCGTGTGGCGAGATGGGACGCACGCCGCGGATCAACAGTCGCGGCGGCCGAGATCACTGGAGCCGTTTGGCACCTCTGTTGATCTATGGCGGCGGAACTTCAGGAGGCCAAGTCATCGGACAATCCACCCGAGACGGAGCCGAGCCCGCGGCTGATAACTTGACTCCCGAGAATTTGATCTCAACCATCATGCACACGGTCTTCGATATCGCCGAGCTTCGCTTGCAGCCCGAGGTCCCCTCGAAGTTGCTGGCACTCAGCGATCCACCTCCTATTGTTTAGATAGGGCCACA
>PBMZ01000156.1 GCA_002722955.1 Planctomycetaceae bacterium
GAGGCTCTCTGATGACCAGCTTTGAGAGCCGTGAGCGAACTGGCGGGTCGGCCTGAGTTCGCGGAATTGGAAAAGCACGCCCAGCAGGACTCGAACCTGCGACCTTCGGTTTAGGAAACCGACGCTCTATCCGGCTGAGCTATGGGCGCTTGAATGATGGTTTTCCGCGTTTCTTGAATGCCAGTGTAGCACTCGGGATCTTGCCACCGCAATCGGATAGAAGGCGGAAGATGGCGACGATGGTTGTCTCTTTAACCGTCGATTTCAACGGTCTTCCCCGACTCAGCGGCTGAGTAAATCCCGAAGACAGTTTGCAGTGCTCGCAGGCTGTGAGCACTACTGATGGGTGGATCGGTCATTTCGGCACAAGCTTTGACGGCCCGGCTGACGAATGGGGTGTAGCCGCGTGGGGATTTGGAGCCCTTGAAAGTTTGGATTTGACCGGCGCCCTCTCCCTTTCGACTGTACCAGTGCAAGGGCTCGTCTTTCATCGATTCGAGATGCAGCCAGCCGTGTGATCCCCAGATTTTGATGTGCGAGTGATAGCCGCGATCGAGGTAATAGCCTGACGTCACCGTTCCAAGCATGCCGTTGTCGAACTTCAGTGCGGCGGTGGCGGAGTCCTCGACATCGATAGGTTGGCCTCCGATGTTCGTCGTGAAGCCAGCAGCGCTTTCGATGTTTGTATCGGTGACATACATGGCCAGATCAAGCCAGTGGATGCCCAGCCAAATCAAGTGCCCGCCACCAGCACGCGACTTTTGCGCATACCATTGCTTGCGGTAACTCGCGTTGGTCAATCGTGTTTGATCAGCAATGAGGTGCATTTCCAAACCGTACAACTTGCCGATTTGACCGGAACCGATGATCTTCTTCGCCGCCACGATCTCGGGGTTTAGTCGGTTGGCCAATGCCAACATCAGGTGACGATGCTTGCTGTCAGCTTTCTTGACCAGCGGCTCGAAGTCGGCTGCCGAAAGGCAACCGGGCTTCTCGGCAAACACATGGCATTCCGCTTCCAATGCATCGTTAAGGACCGGCGGTGCCAACTTGGCTTCATAGGTGACCAAAGCCATCGCTGGTTTTTCCTCGGCCAAGAGCTGGCGATGATCGCGGCTCGTGCGAGTCAGCTTGTCGCCCAGTACTTTCTTAGCGGGCTCATTCCATCGGCCGTCGGGGTCGGCCAGCACGACTTCTGAACAAGCGTCCGCGGCAGCCAGTCCATTCAAGTAAGCCGCAACGTGCGCGCCGCCTGCGTGCGTCAACAGTGCTACTTTGATTTTCTTCGGCATTGTGAGTCCTCGTCAGTCACTACTTCGTTTAACGTGCCGCCGTCGCCTCTAGGTAGCGGAACTGTTAAGCACCAGCGGGATCATCCGCCGATTTGTTGACGGTAGCAGTCAGCTGCTGCTGTCAGTGCTTCGGGCAACTTGTCCGGATTCTTGCCGCCGGCTTCCGCCATGTCGGGACGTCCGCCGCCACCGCCACCGACGAGTTTTGCGGCGGCTCGAATGCAGTCCGAAGCGTTCATGCCACGGCCAACAAGGCTCTTGGTAACCGCAGCGGTTAAGGCAACTTTGCCTTCAATCGACGCGCCGACCAAGATGGCGGCTGAGTCGGTTTTGGCTCGCAATTGATCCATGAAGTCACGCAATGATTCACGCGTTTGATTCTCGGCCAAGAACGTGATGATCTTGACGCCATCGACTTCCTCGGCATTGGCGATCAAATCGTCGATTTGTCCGGCGATTGATTCCGTGCTGCGTTTGGCCAGATCGCGTTTGGCATCGCGCAGCTCGTCTTGCAAGGCGGCGACTCGGCGGGGCAAGTCTTCCGGTTGCGGGGTCTTCAACAACACGACCAATTCCTTGAGCAAGTTCTCGGTCTCACGAATCTTCTCTAAGGCCTTCGGTCCCGTCAGCGCCGTGATTCGGCGAACGCCTTTCTGTACGGGTTCGTCGGTCATGATCTTGCAGAAACCGATTTGGCCCGTGTTGGACACATGCGTGCCACCGCACAGCTCCGTGCTGAAGTCGGCCATCTGGACAACTCGCACGCGGTCTGGGTACTTCTCGCCGAACAGTGCCATGGCACCGGCGGACTTGGCGGATTCCAAATCCATCAGCTCGGTGGCCACATCGGCGCCGTCGGCAATGCGTTGATTGATGATGTCTTCGACTTGGTTGAGTTCCTCGCGCGTCAAAGCTTGCTTGTGGGAAAAGTCGAATCGCAAGGCATCGTCTTCAACCTTTGATCCGCGCTGTGTGGCCTTGCCGCCGATGGTCTCATGCAACGCATGATGCAAGATGTGTGTTGCCGAGTGGGCTCGCCTTAAGCCGGCACGTTTGGTCAAGTTGATCGACGTCTTGATGGCAGTGCCAACACCAGCGGAACCTGACGTTGCATGACCGAGATGGATGATCATTTGACCGTCCTTCTTCGTGTCGGCAACGTTGAACTCGAAACCGTCGCCTGCGATCGTGCCCGTATCGCCAACCTGCCCGCCGGCCTCTCCATAGAAAGGTGTTTGGTTTAGCACTAAGCCGACCGTGCCGCTGCTGGCATCGACTGACTCGGCCAACTCGCCGTCTTTGGTAATGCCGACGATCTGTCCATCGGCGGCATCGTCGAAGTAGCCCAGGAACTCGGTGTCGCCGTGATCGTTGCGAAGAATGTCGATGGGACCGGCCGCCATGACGCCCTCGAAACCGCCTTTGTTGCTGATCTCTTTGTGCTTGTCGATCAAAACCTTGAAGCCCGGCAAGTCGACCGTCAACTCGTTACGGGCGGCCATAGCTTCAGTCAACTCGATCAAGAACCCGTCTTGCGTATGCAAGTTAAAGGCGTCTTTGGCGGAGACCATGTTCGAGCCGCTCGATTTGGCGGACTCAACACATTTGTTGAAACGCGACAGGCCGCGATCGACGACGTCTAAGAACTGTGACTCTTCCTCTTGAATGGTTTGCTGTACAGACTCGACCGTGTCAGCGATTTCGGGATAGGCGGCTTTCATCACATCGACGATGGCTGGAACCAGTTCGTGTAAGAACGGGTCGGTTCTGCCCAACAGGAAGCCCTCCAAAGAGGCCCGCCGCAGCAACTGGCGGACGATGTAGTTTTCCTTTTCGCTATCCGGCATCACTCCCTCATGAATGCAGAAGGTGATGGCGCGAACGTGGTCGGCGATGCGGCGGAGCGGGCGTCCTTGCGGAGCGTCGAAGTCGTACTTGACCCCAACGATGTCGGCAGCGGCAAGACACAACGGCTTCAGAATGTCGATCTCGAAATTGCTTTCGAAGCCTTGCAGTACGGCGGCCGTTCGCTCGAGCCCCATGCCGGTGTCGATGTTCTTCTTGGGCAAGGGCCGCAAGTTATCCGGGGGATCACCAACGCGATTGAATTGTGTAAAGACAAGGTTCCAAATCTCAACCTCTTTGCCACTGTCGGGGTTGTAGAAGATCTCGCTGCACGGACCGCAGACGCCGTCCGGGCCGTCTGACGGAGCACCGGCGGGCCAGAAGTTCTCGTGTTCGTTATCGCGACGGATGCGGTCGGCCGAGAGTTTGATCTCGTCGTGCCAGATGTTGTAGGCCTCGTCATCATCCAGATAAACCGTCACTGTCAAACGGTCGGCGTCGAGACCGAGCCACTCTTTTTGCGTCAAGAATTCCCAGGCCCAATGAATGGCTTCACGCTTGAAGTAGTCGCCAAAGGAAAAGTTTCCGAGCATCTCGAAAAACGTATGGTGATATGCGGTGACGCCGACGTTGCCGATGTCGCCGGTGCGTAGACATTTTTGACACGTTGTGGCCCGCGAGAACTCGAGTTTGCCGATGCCAAGGAACTGGTTCTTGAACTGATTCATGCCAGCCGGCGTGAACAGGACGGTGTCGTCGTTTTTGGGGATTAGCACGTCACTGGGACGGCGGACGCAGCCTTTTGACTCGAAGAATGAGAGGTATTTTTCGCGAAGTTCGTTTGTTTTCATGACACAGACCGTGGGACGTTGCCCGGTTGTTTTGAGGTGATTTTTTCGAAGTGGCCACTGTATTCGTTTGGCCCTGGACTCTGCAACTCTTGCGGGAATCCGTGTCGATTCGGGTACGCTCAAGGATTTGGTTTTGTTGCGACAAGCGGTTCATCGTACCCCGACGCGTGAGCGTCCCTCGCCGACGCGTCGGGGTACGATCTGCTACCCAGATTGACAAGAATCCATGAGCGCACCCTTCGTTTCTGGGAATTTTTCGAGCAATTCAGCATCGAAAGTGGTTAGGATCCAATGGGCCACGATCTTGGACGCGGAGGCTGCGGGCACTGAAGCGTCGCTCCTTACGGTAACCGACGCAAGCTGGAAGCGTACGCCACAGCCCCCCAGACAAGGAAATCGCCATGCTCGACTCGCTGACTCGATTGAAGGCCCACTGGTTCGTTGTCATCGCCTTAGTCCCAAACGTGGGCTGCGGATAGAACCAGAACACTCAGACAGAAACCGCCTCCTTGGCGATTGGAAAGTCGTATCAGCAAAGGTTGATGGCAAAACCGCCGATGGCTGGGACCATTCGATCATCACGTTCGAACGAGGTGCTCAAAATGCTGGAATCGTCATCAAGCTGATCGGAAAGTCCGTGTTGCCGGCCAAGGGCAAATGGGTCTACTTCCGTAGCCTGATGATTTCAGACGACGCGACTCCATTACAGATCGACGACGACAAGAAAGTCAGCGAGTTAACGCTCCCCGAGTCAACATCACCGGACCGCTTGATCGAACGCATCGAGGACAAGTTGCCCAAAGGCTGGACGGTTTCCACCTTCGGCCCGTTCGCACTGGTTCGCCGGACCGAGCAAGTGGCCTTAGAGCAAAAGATCGATCCCAACGCCCTCCGCGCCGCCAAAGCGGTCCCCGCCGATGGTATCGAACGTTCCAAGCGTCACTTCGAGCTGCTTTTGAAGTTCGACTCCAAGTCCAGATACAACCGAATTCTTGCCCAAAGAGCGTCATTACCCAAAGACCTCACGCACGAAGTGACCAGAACAGCCAATTATGCCATTCAGATGACTCGGCGAGTCCCCGGGCGCGCGGAATTTGCTGACGAAAAAGTAAAGGCTGAGTGCGACGACGTTGTGAAACTGGTCCGCAATTCCTTGCGGAAGTAGATCGCTGATTCTTGTCTTTCGAGTGTCCGCATGCGGCACCTTACCGATGTCCGCAACCTGCACCTGTAAATAAGACCACATCAACATAGTGTGGTTTGAAAGAATTCAACCGCAAAATGTTCCATTTGCTTTACAACTGGTTTTCGTTCTCCTAATATCCCGCACCGTTTGAAAATCACGATTATCGTGATGCTCAAACTGTTACATCGTCGGATTTGGAGGATCCAATTGCCGACACGGAACCAATGGACTGGTTTCGAAGGGGGAAAGTGGAAAGGATTCCAATTCACCGTTCCCACGTGTCAGCTCGTGCTTGAGCGTGTTCTATCGCGTGGAAATGATGGCCTTGGCTGCCCTTGCGCCTTCACTCTTTTGGTGCTCTTCCGTTTTGGTTCACATTTTTGGAACCCACTGGCAAGGATGCCAGTCTGCCCCGTTCATGAAGCAGCTATAAGCGAGTTTTCTGTGCGTCGATCGTACGCCTCGATTGATGACCGAGTACTGCTTCACGTGTCACTATGAAAGGAATCTAAGATGAGTGACAAGCCCCGCATCGGAATCAATGGCGATTTTCGACCAGCCAAGAAAGACGCGTTTCCTCTAAGCTGGTTTCACACGGGTTACTACGATTGCATTACCGCAGCCAAACCCGGCGGCCTGCCCATGTTGATTCCGCCGCTTGCCGATGACGACGACTTGCAACAATACCTGGAAATGCTCGACGGCGTGGTATTGACGGGTTGCAACTTCGACCTGGATCCCATTCGCTTGGGACTTGAGCGTCACCCGGCGACTCGAAACATGCCAATCCGCCGCGAAGACTTTGACCGCCGAATCGCAACCTTGGCCGTTGAGATGCGATTGCCGATATTGGCGATCGGCAGCGGCATGCAAACCTTAAACGTCGTCTGCGGCGGCACGCTGTTTCAGCACATCCCTGAGGACATCCAACGACCGCTGTTGCATCGCGACCCCGTCGAGACAACCTTGCGACACGTGTTGGACATCGTTCCGGGAACTAGAGTCGACACGATCTATGGGCCTGGCGAGATCCGCGTCAACAGCCAACACCACATGGCGATCGACCAGCTTGCCGACCTGTTCCGCGTCTCGGCAACTTGCCCGGACGGCGTCATCGAAGCGTACGAGTCAATCGATGAGTACTGGTTCTGCCTTGGAGTTCAATGGCATCCAGAAAACGAAACCTCATCAGCGTTGGACATGCAAGTCTTCGAGACATTCCTGGAAGCCTGCGTGCAGTCTCAAGGAAGCAACCGTAAGTCGACCGCAATGGCCAGGAAGGCCGCATAAGCGCGTCGATTTGTTGGTGTAGTCCCGCGAATGGAATCGCGGGGCTACTGAGGCAAGGATGCCATGCAATTCGTTGTTCTACTTGCGTCGTTGCTCGGCGGCGACAATGTTGCGCTTGCAGCGGGCGATCACTTCAGCGTGTACGCAAGCACGCAGTCAGTTGCCGATGCCGTGTTGCAAGACGCCGAGACCGCTGCCAAACAAATCTCGCAAGAGTTGTTTGGCAAGGACTCGCAATTCGAACTATCGCGCACAATCATCTATGTGCGACCGGGATCCGATGAGGATTACGGCAAGTCCGTCCTGCGATCATCTAAACGTGAAGCCAACATCGTGTGGCTGTATACGATTGATACATTGCCCGAAGAGTCAACGATGCGGCACGAGCTGGTTCATTGTGCGCTCGCCTCAAGATTCCGGGGCAAGCTTCCGACTTTCATCCATGAAGGCTTGGCAGCTAAGTACGACGCTGGCGTGCGACGCCGCATCCAGTCACAGATGGTCGATAAGCTTGCCCGCACGAAACGCTGGGTCGCTTTGAGCGAACTAATGAAGAGCGAGCAATTCGATCTGAGCGACGCTCGCCAATACGCGACTTCGATGGCATTCGTTCAGTTTTTGTTATCCGAAGGCGATCAACAAAAACTGTTTCAGTTTGGAGTGTCCGGCAACACGTCAAGAAATTGGACATCAGCACTTGCCGACGCTTACGACATTCCGAGCATCAACAATCTTGAGCAACGATTTCATCGCTGGACTCGCCAGCATCTAATCGCCGCGCGACCGAATCGATAAAAGTCATCGATCGACAAGACGAAGAAACGGCTCGGCAGGAATTTTATCTCCCACCGAGCCGTGCTCTCAACACGCCTCCCCGAAGCGGTTTGTGGTCCTGCGACTCCGCTCGCAGGACGTCCCGCGAACGGCGTCGCGGAACCACGAGAAAATTACAGCCCCGAAGCTGGTGTTACTCGAACATGTCGTTGTTGGTGAAAGCTTCGTCGACGGCTTGCAGGTAGAGTTGCTCGGCGATGACTTCTCCAAAGCGGCAGGCGGCGTTCCAGTTTTCGGCGGTGATGATCATTCCGTCGACGATTACGTCATCGGTTCGTGTTGTTGGGTCGCCGACTGAGCCGGAGGGTACATGGGTCGCTCCGTTGGATTCGACCAGGGAGCGGCTGGTGTACCATTGGCCGTTGGCTCTTGGGATGAATTCGCTGAAGGCTGAAACGGTGCGGCCTTCCAGCAGGCTGTTGCCGTCGTGGTCTCGCATTGTTGACAGAGCGGTGACGCCATTGCAGATGGCGGTTACGAATTTGCCTTGGTCGCGGAAGTCGTTGACCAAGTCATTCGTGGCTTGGCGAGTTTCGGGGTCGCCGTCGTAGATATCTTGGTCGAAGTCATAAGGCACGTCGAAGCCAATCGCGAGGGCCCCCAAACCGCCGACGATGACGACGGTCGAGTAATCCGATGCGTCCGCGTTGGTTCGTTCCCGCAGTCAGCACTCCATCGATCTCGCGAGCATCGTTGGCGACCTCGTTCTTATTAGTTCGCCCCAAGCCATAGAAGCCCGCGTTCTGAACCGACTGACCTTGCTCGTGCATCATCATAAAGTGGCCGCGAAGTGGGATTGGCGTGTCGATGCCAAGTTCACTGGCGACTCGAACGTTACGCGTTAAGTTGGCGACGCGAATTTGCAGGTCGTACTCATCAAAGCCTTCCGGCGTCGTGTGATCGAATCGCAAGACCGTGTTGTCGCCGCTGGTGATGTCGTTGTTCGTGAACTCGACGGTGTTGCCATTGATGGCGGTGATCGTCAGCACTTCGTCTTCGTAGCGAGTCTTGTCCTCGTCCGATCCATCTTGGTTGTGGTTCGTTCCGTGCAAGACAATCGTATCGCCAACTTGCCAACCTTGCGGCGTGGTCATTCCGTCAGGCAAGGCCAGCGTTAACTGATTGTCGCCCGCCATCGCATTACCGGCGATGGCCACATGGCCGAGCTTATCAGCGCCATGAATGCGAACCGGCCCGTTGGTAACGATTCCGCGCGTGATTTGTCGCACATCCCAGTCCGTGTCGATCTCGCCATCCGCGGCAATGATGACTTCCGCCGTGACGCCGGCTTGAACAGGATTCTCTTCCGTACCGATTTCGAGTGTCGCGTTGTCAGTCGTCACCAAAGTATCAACCGTCATCCGCTTATCAGCGTCCGTCGAGAATCGCAACACACCGTCCACTCGAACCCAGTACAACCGCGCGTCGCTGACAACATCGAATTCGACAATTCAATCTTCCGTGATCAAAACGCGAGCACCGTCACCGAGAATCTCGCCGCCAACCCATGTCGCGGGATCGGACCAAGGACCGCTTTGAGCCACAACATGCGTCGCGTCAGCATGAGGAAACAACTCGTAAAGCGATGCATGGCGACCCGCATGCTCGCCGCCATGCACATTGCTTAACAACATTTACTCTCTGGCTTCATGTCCAACCGCGACTCTGTGTGAGCGATTGGCTGGTGTGCTTGGTAATGCCCCAACTTGTGACCTTAAGTTGGAATAAATCAGGGGCTCCCACTTGGACAACGGCTTAGGAATGCGCCAATTCGGTTGAATGCGAAAGTCTACTGGAGTCATGATAACGGTGGCTTGTTCTTTACCGACGTCTGCAATCAAGACGAATAGTTCTTCTGCAACTGGATCGCCCATGGCGAGACAACCAATCGATGCCGCACCACCATGGATCATGATATCCGAACCAAGGTCAGTTCGACCGTCATTGTTTCCCATCTCGATGTCAAAGCTGTTTGGATAGTTCAGTCTCAAGCCGAGATGAAAGCGACTGTTTGGGTTGAGAGATTCAATCGAGTAGCATCCCTCAGGAACTTGCCGATCGCCTTCCCGGAGTTTGGGTCCAAGATCGCCGCTAAGCCCTTGGATCGGATACTCGCGAATAAACTGCAACGATTCTCTATCCGAGCCAGCATAAACTTGCAAAACCCGCTGTTCCTTAATCACAAGAAATGTGACTGTGGTGGGTGGGTAATTGACCTTGGTTCGGTCGAAGTATGGCATAATTCGTTCACGAGCAGCATTACCACATTGCTCGATCCGTTCAGCAACCGTATAACGACCGCGAATTCTCGTATACGCCGCCCAAAGCAGGTTTCGACCCGAACTTGTCGAAAGCGCTGCGACAAACAGGATAGTGATAGCTACGAAAGTGTATGTGAGGTGACGACGCATTTGCTCACTTCCCTGCGGCTACATTAGGGGTGTCATTGCCAGCACGGTATTGGCGATTTAGGATTCAGAAGCTCGTGCTGCGTCAGCTTAAGCCCAGGCCGCTTTCTAGGCGATGATGTCGTGAACAACGTTTCCGTGGACGTCGGTGATTCTGAAGTCGCGACCGTTGTGACGATACGTGAGTTGTTTGTGGTCGAGACCTAAGAGATGCAGGATTGTCGCGTGAAAATCGTGGTGCGAGACTTCAGAATCCACCGCATGCATGCCGAAGTCGTCAGTGGCACCGTACGTCAGGCCGCGTTTGACTCCGCCACCGGCCATCCACATCGAGAAGCCGTAGTGGTGATGGCCGCGGCCGATCCTCTTTTCGCGATTGGCTTCTTCGAAGGGCGTGCGTCCAAACTCCGTGGCCCATACCACGAGCGTCTCGTCCAGCAGGCCTCTTGATTTGAGATCCATGATGAGAGCCGCGATGCCTTGGTCTGTCTTGGCGGCGTTGCCACGGTGATTGTCGATGAGCCCGCCGCGGTTTCCGTGAGCGTCCCATCTTCGTCCCTGCGAACCATTGAAGATCTCGACAAATCGCACACCATTTTCGACCAGTCGTCGAGCCGTTAGACATTGTTTACCGAATGGAGTGTCGCCGTAGAGTTTGCGAACGCTTGCCGACTCTTGGCCGATGTCGAACAGTTCTGGTGCGGCACCTTGCATGTAAAAAGCCGTCTCGAAGGAATTGATGCGTGCGTCCAATTCGCCCTGACTCTTGTGCTTTTCACGATGGAGAGAATTCAACTTGCTCATCAATTCAAGTTGTCGACGCTGTTGCTGAGCGGACACACCTTTCACTCGCTTGAGATGATCAAGTTGAAAGTCTCCGGAGCTGGTGTCGATCACCGTTGCCTGATAGGTGCTGGGAAGAAATCCCGATTGATACATAAACGGGCCGGCGGAAGACACGCCGTCTCTCAAGGCGACGAAGCCCGGCATGTTTCTGTTTTCGCTTCCGAGACCGTACGTTACCCACGCGCCCATGCTGGGATATCCGGGGCGCAAGTAACCTGTGTGCATTGATATCTGGCCGACCGAATGGATGGATGACGCGGCTCGCATCGAGTTGATCATCGTGATGTCGTCAACGACATTGGTCAGATGCGGGAAGATTTCACTGACCCACATGCCACATTCGCCGTGCTGCTTGAACGAAAAGACGGGCTGCAAGACCTTTGATTTGGAGTAATCTTTTTCGGGGTTTAGGCCATCAAGTTCTTCTTTCGAGAAGAGTTCCGTTGCGTTCTTGCCTGCGTACTTTTTCAAGAGCGGCTTGTTGTCGAAAGACTCGATGTGGCTAACGCCGCCGACCATGAACAGGAAGATGACGTTCTTAGCTCGTGGCGCGTGATGAGTTTCTTTGGGTTTGAGAGGCGAAGTCGCAGCCGCCGCATCCTGTTCGGCCAGTAGTCCTGCCAACGCTACACTTCCGAGGCCAAGACCGCCTAGGCAGTCGCGACGATTTAGTTTCCAGGCCGTTGCTTGGTCAAAGTTCATTGTCGTACCAAATTGATAGGATGCAGTTAACGCTGTCTAACGGATATAGATGAACTCGTTCAATCCCATGATGGCGTGGCAATAGTGCACCAACACGCTGATGTCCTGGTTGTCACTCTTGGCTGGTTTGCGCGTGAGGAATTGAATTCCCAGTGTAAGTTCCGCCTCAGCCGGCGGTCTTGCAAAGGCAACTTCGTATACGTGTTTGACTTGATCCTCGGGCTCTTGACCTGCTTCTCGCTCGATCCGCTCGGCCATCAACTCCGCCTGTTGCCAGAGCATTGGAGCGTTGAACATGAACAGCGCGCCCGAGGGTGTTGTGCTGACAGTCCGAGTGCCAACGCTTGAGACGTTGTCGACGGCGTCGAAGGCCCCCAAAACAGGATGCACGTTAAAACGTGGAGACAGCAAGTACACGGATCGCCGCCAACTCTCCGGTTTCTCGCGGCCTGCTTCGTTCTTTTTGATCGAGCCAATTAACATGCTCTTTCCGTACATCTGAGTCTTCAACACGCCGGACACGGCAAGGATATTGTCACGGATGATCTCGGCTTCTAGACGGCGAGTTTGATACTGCCAGATCAAGCGGTTGTCGCTATCGAGCTGAACCCATTGTTCGCTTGAAGCTTGACGATAGGCAGCACTGTTCATGATCAATCGGTGCAATGGCTTTAACTGCCAACCATTGCGAATCAGTTCGCCAGCGAGCCAGTCCAACAACTCGGGGTGAGTTGGCTTTGCGCCGAGGAAACCGAAGTCGTTCGGTGAATCAACAATGCCACGCCCGAAATGGTACTGCCAAACTCGATTGACGATGACGCGTGCGAGGAGCTGGCCGGCGCCGCGGTCAACGTCTGTCATCCACAATGCCAGCGCGTAGCGAGGGTCCGTGGTCGTCGCGTCGGCTTTGAACCAGTTGTCCGAAGTGCTGTCCGCTCGCATAGCCACCTCAACGAACCCGGGCGTGACTTTTCGGACGGGCCGTCTCCAACTGCCACCGGCGAGCAAGTATGGCTCGCGGATCTCTAATGGAATCTCCTTGTCACTGGCGCGCGGTGCGACTTTCACTTGCTCGAAGAAAACTGCGGTAAGTCGGTAGTACTCTTCGGCCGTGATGGGATCGATCTTGTGGTCATGACAACGAGCACATCCAATCGTTAACCCTAAGAAGGCGCTGCCTGTGGCCGATACCATGTCGTCCAGTTTGTGCCACATCTTGTCGTTGGGATTGTCGCTGACTTTCAGTGTTGTTCCCAACTGCGGAAACCGGGCTAGTTCGCTTGCCAGCGGTGATTCCTCGGAAAGACCACGGCCGGCCAACTGATACGCAACAAATTCGTTCCACGGCATGTCTTGGTTGAATGCTTTGATCACCGCGTCGCGAAACTTCCAGGCGTCCGGCCGGAACTTGTTCTCATGGATGTCTGAGCCATCGCTTTCACCGTACCGTGCGACGTCCAGCCAATGGCGTCCCCAGCGCTCGCCGTAATGTTGGCTCTTGAGCAATCGGTCGATCAAATCTTCGTAAGCGGTTGTGGATCGATCCGTCACGAATTGCTCGACTTCCTGAGGCGACGGCGGCAAGCCAATGAGATCGAAGTAGACACGGCGAACCAGCGTTCGCTTGTCAGCCTCAGTCGCTGGAGTCATCTTTTCTCGCTGAAGTTTCGCCAAGATAAAACGATCAACCGGTGCGCGGATCCAGTCCTCTTTGCTCACCTTGGGTAAGGGTGAATTGTTGAATCGGCGAAACGCCCAATGTTCGCGACCGGCCTGGAGATCGACGACTCGCAGATCGACCTTTTTCCCGTCACGCGGGTCGGGAGCTCCCATCTCGATCCACTTAATGAAGTCGTTGATGATGGGTTTGCTCAGCTTTTCGTCCGGCGGCATTTCGAGTGACTCGTGGCGAAGTGCCTCGATCAGCAGACTTTGTTCCGGTTTTCCCCTGACGATCGCTGGACCAGTTTCGCCACCCGCCAGAAGTCCAGCCCTGGAATCCAAGAGCAGCTTGCCTTTGAGCTTCTTTGTCTTAGCGGCGTCTTGCGAGTGACAGGCGTAGCACTTCTTGACCAGCACGGGACGAATTTTGGACTCGAAGAATCGAACGCCTTTGCGATCAGGCGCGGATTCATCGGATACGGCTGGATTTGCCATCGCAGCAAACACAAATAACGCGATGATGAAGCTTCGTCCGATCAACGGTCGTGACATGAAAGCATTCCAGCTAAGGTTGTTTACAAGGCTTCAGCGAGCATTCTATCAACTTGATGAAATGCTCTCATCCAGATTAAAGATCAAACTGCAAAGGGCTGCGTAGGCCGCCAACTCGGCGTGGTCCGCATAGGCTGCTGGTTTATGTTGACCGCCGCCAGCCAAATACTTCTTGGCCAAGTCCACATTGGCTTGAAACTCTCTCAATCGATCTTTGTACTCGTGCAGCAAGATTTCCAATTCGACCGGTTTGACATGACGAGACGTTGCCAATCGGAACGCATAGCTTAAACGCTGAGCCGGTGACTTGCCGCCTTCGCGGATGATTCGTTCGGCCAGCGCGCGAGCAGCCTCGACAAACTGAGGGTCATTTAAGAGGACCAATGCTTGCAACGGCGTGTTCGTTCTTTCGCGACGAGTACGACAGGTCGTGCGGCCATCGGCGCCAAGGATTCTCATGTTCGCTGCGGGGATTTGGCGCTTCCAATACGTATAGAGACTCCGTCGATACAGGTCATCACCAGTGCTCGGCACGAACTTGGCTCGAGATGACCCGATGGCGTTGACACCGAATAATTCAGCCGGTTGATAGGGATGAACTCCAGGGCCACCAAGTTTTTCCTTCAGTAGTCCGCTGATGGACAACGCGTGATCTCGCACGTACTCGGCAGGCAAACGACGACGTGGACCGCGTGAGAGCAACCGATTTTCCGGATCCAATTTCACTGACTTCACGGAGCGGATGCTGGCTTGTCGATAGGTTGCCGAGAGAACAATCTGTCGCAGCAACTGTTTGACATCCCAGCCGGATTGCACAAAGTCGACAGCTAAGTAATCGAGCAACTCTTGATGGCTGGGCGGATCTCCCTGTGTCCCGAAGTCCTCGGACGTCTTGACGATCCCTTGCCCAAACAGCATTTGCCAGAAGCGATTCACGGCTACTCGTGCCGTGAGCGGATGGTCTGGATGTGTTAACCAACGGGCCAGACCTAAACGATTTCGAGGCAAGTCCTCGGCATACTTCATGATGCTTCCGGGTGCCGCTGTCTCGACAACTTCGCCACGCTTGTCGTATTCACCTCGTAGGAGCAGGTAGTTCATCCGAGGCTGCGGCATCTCGCTGGCGATCATGGTCAACGCTGCGGATTCTTCGATATTCTTCTTTTCGTCAAGCAGTTGCTTTTGCCTTTGGCGTGCTTTGCTGAATCCCGGCCATTGCCCGCGGAAGTGATCTAATCGCTTCGCGGATTCCTTTGGCAAAGAAGCACGAAGCGCGGCGGTGACATTGGTTGTGGTCTTGATTCGAAGTCCATCAAAGTCGGCGGACTTCAGCTTGACACGAAGTGTTTGTCCGGCAGTGAACTTTACTGGTGCTTCTAGACCGACGATGTGTGGTTTCGCGGTTAGCTTCAAGCTCTTGTTACCTGCGAACTTGACCGGCGTTGGTTTGGCTTTCTTGCTTTCCGATCTCAGCTCGAGCCCGATGAGTTCGATCACGATGGGATTACGACCCTCGAACTGCAGCGCGGCGATTTGGCTCGCTTTCGCGTCGCCGAGCAACTTTAAGTCGATGGAAAACTCTTTGGTGATCTCTTCGTCGACAGCATTCGCTGGCAATGCATTTCGTGGTGACGCTTTTTTGAGGCTTCGTTGTGCTGTTGGCTTCCGTTTTTCGTCGAGAATCTGAATCGAGAGATTGTCGAGTCGTTCGGGACAACAGTCGGTGCGATTCCAGACAGATACACTGTCGATTGAGAATTGTCCGCCCAAGTCAACTTCCCACCATGCGTTGCGTTCTGAAACCGTGCAGGAGCACGATCCGAAGCTGCCGTCGTGATTTCCATCGATCGCCTTTTGAGCGGGTGACGCGTAGCCGACGCTTGACTGCGTGGCCTTTCCTGTAGGCGCGATGTTCTTGCCGCCGGAGAAAACCTGGACTTCGGAAATTGTCAGAAAGCCCACGTGCGTTTTGGGCATTTCCAAGCGAACGAAACGTCCCTTCATTCTTGGCCGGGTATTCTCTTTTGGCTTCGCTTTGGTTTCCTTGACAGCGACAAGCCATCCATCGGATTCAGTGACGCCCGGACTTTCGGCGAGATCAAGGCGCTGCCATTCAACGGGTTGTTCAAGTTCTTGAGCCCATTGTTCGAAATCCGCTTTGAGCTCGGGCGGTGTTGACTTGAGTGTCGCCGCGATGCTGGTTAGTTCGTTGGCGATCTCGGGCAGTCTCGCGGCTTGCTCGTCATTAAAACGCCTTAAAGTCGGCGCCGCGGCACCCTTTGTGTTGCCGTTGCCGATAAGGCTGTTGAAGAAGCCCGCGAACTGATAGTACTCGCGCTGCGTCATTGGATCATACTTGTGATCGTGGCACTGCGCGCATTCGAGCGTTAGTCCCATCATCGCCGTTGCCGTTGTGTTGACGCGATCGACGAGATACTTGACACGATAGTCTTCACCGATGATTCCGCCTTCGTTGGAGGTTGGGTTGTTGCGGAGAAACCCAGTGGCGACCCGTTGATCAGTAGTTGCGGTTGGGAACAGGTCGCCAGCGACCTGCCAGGAAAGGAAGTCGCTATAAGGCAGGTTCTTGTTGAATGCGTTGACGACCCAGTCGCGCCAGGGATAAATCGATCTTGGGTGATCTTCAAACAGTCCGTCCGTGTCACCATATCGGGCAACATCAAGCCAGTCTTGCGCCATCCGCTCGCCGAATGCTCGTGAATTCAAAAGGCGATTGACGACTTTCTCGTGTGCTTGCTTCGTGTCATCGGCAAGGAACGAATCGATTTCCGGCAACGATGGCGGCAACCCGGTCAAGTCGAACGAGACTCGACGCAGCCAACGCTCCTTATCGGCAGCTGGTGTCGGCTTCAAGCCCTCGTCTTCAAGACGCCGCAATATGAAATTGTCGAGTGAGTTACGCGGCCAAGTCTTGTCTTTGACGGTCGGTAGATTGTTCTTGACTGGAGGAATCAGTGACCAGTGTCGCTCCCACTTTGCGCCTTCAGCAATCCAACGTCGAATCAGTGCAATTTCTTCTGCTGATACCGAAAGGTTGGAATCCGGTGGTGGCATCCGAAGGTCGGGATCGGATTCTGTAAGCCTCGCAATCATCTCGCTTTTGTCCGGCTTACCCGCAACGATCGCAGTTGTGCCGCTTTCCAGAGATGTCTTGGCGTTGTCTTCACGATCGAATCGCAAACCCGCTTCCCTCGCGGCCGAATCGGGACCGTGGCAGATATAACATCGATCCGAAAGTATCGGTCGAATGTGTTTGTTGAACGAGATCGGTTCTGCAGCGTTTGAGTAACTCGCAGCAATGACGATCCCGGTGGTCAAAAACAGATATCGCATTCTCAGTAATCTCTTGTTTCAAGTGGCGTCCAACTTGGAGCACAAAGTTACGACAGAATCTTCTCGACAACTTTTCCGTGCACATCGGTTAGACGAAATCGACGCCCTTGGTATTTGAAAGTCAGACGCTCGTGATCAATTCCCATTAGGTGCATCACCGTTGCCTGAAAATCGTGAACGTGGACGGGATCCTTTGCGACGTTGTATCCGACGTCATCGGTCTCGCCATAAGTCATACCCGGCTTCACACCGCCGCCGGCCATCCAATACGTAAAGCAACGAGGGTGATGGTCGCGTCCGTTGGCGGCGGTGCCGGCTTTCCCTTGGCTGTAGGTTGTTCGACCGAACTCACCACCCCAAACGACCAGTGTGTCTTCCAGTAGACCGCGTTGTTTCAAATCGTTGATTAACGCTGCCTGTGGTTGATCAACGTCCTTGCACTGTTTGGGTAGAGCCGTGATCAACCCGCCATGCTGATCCCAGCCACGGTGATACAGTTGAATAAACCGAACGCCTCGCTCCGCCAGCCGTCGTGCCAGCAGACAATTGGCCGCGAATTTTCCGGGCGTTTGGCACTCGGGACCGTACGCGTCCAGGACATGTTTGGGCTCGTTGCTTATGTCTGTCGCTTCAGGAACAGACAGTTGCATGCGAAATGCCATCTCGTACTGAGCAATTCGCGTGGCAATTTCAGGATCGCCAAATGTATCCAGTTGCAGCTTGTTGAGTGCTTCGATCCTGCTGATCATGCGGCGTCGAGCATCAACGGTTTCGCCAGGTTGACTATTTAAATAGAGAACTGGCGTCTTACCGCCACGAAATTGAACGCCCTGATGGACGCTTGGCAAGAAACCGCTGCTCCACAACTTTGTGTACACGGGCTGACTGCCAGGTCTCCCCGTTCCGTTAGAAATTAGCACGCAGAAGGTTGGCAAGTTCTCGTTGGCTGACCCCAGCCCATAGCTCATCCAAGCTCCCATGCTGGGGCGTCCAGGCTGTTGATGTCCTGTCTGAAAAAAAGTGACTCCAGGGTCATGGTTGATTGCTTCCGTGTGCATCGACTTTACGAAGGACAAGTCATCGGCATTCTTGGCCGTGTGAGGCAACAGCTCGCTGATCCAGACGCGGCTCTCTCCGTGTTGTTGGAACTTCCAGTTCGACCGGGCCACGGGAAACGACCTCTGGCTAGCCGTCATGCCCGTTAGCCTCTGAGTCCGCTCAACGAATCCCTCTTCACTCCACTTTTCCGACTTTGCGTCGAAGGTCTTGAACAATTCCTTTCCATGGAATTTGTTGACGACCGGTTTGTAGTCGAATAAGTCTTGCTGCGACGGTGCCCCGTTCATGAACAGAAATATGATGCGTTTCGCACGGGGAGCGAAATGCAGTCCTGCCCGCTTCACCTTTTCCGCAAATGCGCCGGGGACCAGCATCGAATTCAGCGCTAAAGAGCCAACGCCAGCCGATCCGCCTCGCAACAATTCACGCCGAGTCACAACGTGTTTCAAGAACTCAAGGTCTTCGCCCATAGCTCGACTCTTTTCATCACGGAAACGTGCATTCGTAAACACTCGATTGTAACGATGTCCTGGATGAGTCACCAACCTGAGAATCGGGCTGCAATCACACTGCCAGCCTCAAGCAGTCCGGTCTGGTGAAAGCGGCGAACGTTCTTGTTAGACTGCCTAGTTCCGATTTCGCACCGAGAAATCTCGAATTATGAACGCGTAAAAGGGTTGATCTGAAATTATGTCGTTTTCGCCAAATTTCCTATCGAAGAATCTGGTCTCACAAAAGTGGTTTCTTACTCTGGTTGCGGCTTTGTTTGCTCAAGTCGCTTCGGCTGAGGAACGCTTTGAGTTTCACAAAGGTGATGTGGTTGCCATCTATGGCAATGGGCTTGCCGATCGCATGCAGCACGCTCCGTGGGTCGAAACTGTGTTACAGAGCCAACTGGCCGGAAAGAATGTCAGCTTCCGGAATATGAGCTTTTCGGGCGACATGGTGAACCGGCGGCCTCGCAACAAGGGATTCACCAATGACGCCGAGTACCTGCAGCACGTTGCTCCGAGCGTTGTCTTCATTATGTATGGATACAACGAATCGTTCGGCGGACCGGCAAAGGCCGACGCGCATTCGGGCGAACTGGAGAAGTTAGTCGAAAAGTATCGAGAATTGCGGAAAGAAGCCGGCGTCGACGCTCGGTTCGTCTTGTTCAGTCCGATCGCTTATGAAGATACAGGCAATCCGAACTTGCCGGACGGAACGCAACTGAATGCCAATCTCGCCGCTTACACAGAAGCGACTCGACGAGCCGCCGCAGCCTCGAACTCAACCTTTGTCGACCTGTACTCGCAAACGTTCCAGTTGTTCGCATCCAGTGACGAGCAATTCACGATCAACGGAATCCACTTGAATGCAGACGGGTATCGACGACTTGCTGGAATCATCGCAAGTTCCCTGATTGACAAGGCCTCGCCATCCGACTCCGATATGGACAAGTTGTACTCGGCCATCGAAGACAAGAATTGGCATTGGCACAATCGATACCGCGCCACCGACGGCAACGACATTTGGGGAGGTCGATCGGGACTGACCTTTGTCGATGGTCAAAGCAACGCTGACGTTTTGAAGCACGAACTCAAAATGCTCGACGTCATGACGGCCAACCGTGACAAGGTCATCTGGGCCGCTGCGGAAGGACGACTTGTCAAAGCCGACGATAGCAATGTCCCGGCGCCGGTTAAGGTGATCTCAAATGTTGGCGGTGGCAGCAAAAGCTCGAACAAACAGAAGGAAGGCAGCACCAATTATCTCAGCCCCGAAGAGAGCATCGCCAAGATGACCGTCCCCGAGGGCTATGAGCTAAACGTCTTCGCCTCAGAAAAGATGTTCCCAGACTTGGCCAATCCGGTCCAAATGCAGGTGGATTCCAAGGGACGCTTGTGGGTCGCCAGTTGGAACACTTACCCCAAGTGGGAACCGCTCAAGAAGATGAACGACAGCCTCATGATCTTCGAGGACACCGACAACGACGGCGTTGCCGACCACCGAAAGGTCTTCGCACACGTCCACAATCCGCTGGGCTTCGAGTTCTGGGGCGGTGGTGTCTTGGTTACCTCCGGGCCAGACCTGTTGTTCCTGAAAGACACTGATGGTGATGACAAAGCCGACATCCGCTACCCAATTCTTCAAGGGCTTGGAACGTCCGACACTCACCATGCCGCCAACAACTTGGTTTATGGACCCGACGGTGGCATCTATTGGCAAAGCGGTATCTTTCTGGTTCACAACCACGAAACGCCGTGGAAACAAAACCTCCAAATCGGCGCGTCGGGCATGTATCGCTTCGATCCTCGCACGTTTGTGATTACGCCACATGCCGAAAACCGGCCGAACCCCCATGGCACAAGCTTCGATTACTGGGGCTATTGCTACGCCAATGACGGCACCGGAGGACGCTCCTATCAAGTGCGCCCTCAGGGCAAGGGCTTCAAGATGCACACGCTGTTGACGAAGGAATTCCGCCCTGTCGCCGCCAACGCAATCTTGTCGTCCGAGCATTTCCCGGAAGACATGCAAGACGATTTCTTGATCTGCAACACCATCGGCTTCCTGGGAGTCAAACAATACAACCTCGATCGCGATGGCGACGACAAGAAACGCAAATTCGGCGAGGTCTGGGGGACTCCGGTCAAAGAACTGATCAATAGCGCGGATCGCAACTTCCGCCCAACGGATGCCGTCATCGGTTCCGATGGCGCGTTGTATGTGTCGGACTGGTGCAACGTCATCATCGGCCACATGCAACACAACATTCGCGACCCAAACCGCGATCACTATCACGGTCGCATCGTTCGCTTGACGGTCAAAGGACGCCCGTTGCAACAACCGGTCAAAATTCACGGAGAGCCGATCGAAGTATTGCTTGAGAATCTCAAGCATCCGGTCAACGGCATCCGTCACCGAACGCGCGTCGAGTTAAGCGGTCGAGATTCCAAGGCCGTCATCGCCGCGACTAAAGAGTGGATGGCCGACTTCGATCCCAACGACGAAATCCAAACTCACCATCTGTTGGAAGCGCTTTGGTTGCATCAACAACACAACGTCAAGAACGACGAGTTGCTCAACAAGCTGCTAGCCTCGACCGTCAAACATGCGGTTGTCGCTGCCAATACAGTCAAGCACTTCTGGTACAACGTCGATTCGCGCGGCTCGAACGGTTTCGTAGCTCCTGCCGAGATCGAGTTTGTGAAATTCGATCCACCAAAACGCCTCAGCCCAGCGGACCAGAAGGTCTACGAACTCGGAGCCAAGGTATACCAGCGACACTCTCACTGCGCCACTTGCCACTTGGCAACGGGCAAAGGCAACGGGATCGTTTACCCGTCGCTCGTCCGTAGCCCGTGGGTAAACGGCAGCGAAGACCGCCTGATCAAGATGGCTCTGCACGGCATGTGGGGCAAAATCACTGTGCATGGCAAGACCTACGATCCAGCCCGCGGCGTGCCACCCATGACGGCGTTCCGTAACTTGCTGAACGATCAAGAGCTGGCCGCAGTGCTCACATTTGTTCGGAACACCTGGGGTAACAGCGCATCGACGATCACGCCCGCATCCGTCAAACGAGTTCGAGCGGAAACGATTGCTCGCACGACTTTCTGGAACCCGGCCGATTTGCTGGCCGAGCATCCTTTGGAAGCAGCCTTGGTCTTGAAAGACATCGGCATTGACCCCGATCGCTTCTCCAACAAGAAGTTGGAAGACGAGTTGCTCGGCATCTCGCCTGCTGAATTGGCGAAGGTCGCCATCGCAAAGGGCAACGCCGAACGCGGCAAAACGTTGTTCTTCAAGTCACAAGCCGCCTGTTTCGCCTGCCATGCTCCACCATCTGGCGCAATTCGGCTTGGCCCTGACTTGACGAAGATCAAGTCTGTGTTGAAACCCGAGGAATTAGTCGATTCCGTCCTTCGCCCCTCGAAACGAATCGACAAGGAATTCGCTCAGGTGAACGTGCAGACTTTAGAAGGTAAAAAGCACACGGGCGTTCGCGTTTCAGAAAACGCCGACGAAATCGCGCTGCGAAATCTTGCCCAGCCGACGCCAATCGTCATCAAGAAAGACGACATCGATCTGATTTCTGACTCGCGCACCTCGCTGATGCCGGCTCAACTGACAAGATTGCTAAAGAACCGGCAAGAGTTTAACGACCTGATAAAGTACGTCATTGAGACCCGAAAACGGTGACCAGGAGATTGGGGCAGGATCGATATGATTAACAGGATGAGGAAGAGAGTTCTGTGCAATTCTGACTATCGATTGTTAATCATGTAAATCCTGTCCAGCTTTATGATTCCAAGCCAATCTTCAGTGTGCCGTGTATGTTCGATACTTGCGCTTCACATCCACTTTGTCCGGTCCGAAATTGATGAGAAGACCGATGTTGATTCCGGTTGCAGCCAAGTAATTGACCAATTGCACTTCATGGACTGTCGCCAGTTTCGCAACGGCTTTTAACTCAACAACCAGTTCGCCTTCGATCAGGATATCGGCCGCGAACTCGCCAACAATATGCCCGTCGTATGTGACCTTCAGTGGTGCTTGCCTCTCATGAGGTATTCCAAGCTTGTTGAGCTCGATCGAAAGCGCTCGCTCGTAGACTGCTTCAAGAAAACCAGAACCAAGCGTGTTGTGAACTTGGAAGGCAGCACCAATGACTCGTTTGGTTAGCTCGTCATTCACAATGGGTAAGCTCTATTGCGACAGGATTAACATGATCTACAGGATGCCGACAGGCGGGACTGAATCATGTAAATCATGTCAATCCTGTCCAGAATCTTCCATTAGAAATCCTCAACATCTCAACGGTGTCTAGCCAAATCCAAATCGGCTTGTCCTCTCAGCGTTGAAAACCAACACCGAATCTCTATCATGAACCGTTTCACTCCGCGCAGAGATCCTGCGTCCTGATCCATTCGGTGATAGGCGGGCAGGCCATACCATACCTCACCCTATCGGCACACCACCCAAGAGGAAAAAGATCGTGAGCGACGCGACAGACGCCCAAATCTCACAGGCAAAACAAGAACTCGACGAACACACAAAAAAGATGGTGCAGTGGCACTTCAGCCCCGAAACCGGCTCGCCGTACTGGCTCGAAAAGGCTCAAGGGTTTGATTTCAATCCGCTGACCGATGTGAATTGCTTTGATGATTTGAAGAAATTCCCGCTGTTCGAGGACGACGAACTCCGCGGCGGGCCGATGCGTCGTTGGCTCCCGAAAGGCCTCGAAGGCAAACCGCTATACGTATTTGAAACTGGCGGAACAACGGGCATTCCCAAGTCGCGTTTGGTGGCGGACGACTTTCGTATCGACTACGAAGTCTTCAGCGACACGCTTCCCGACGAATCGTTTCCGCCCGGTAGCGACTGGCTGATGTTGGGACCGTCCGGTCCACGCCGGCTGCGTTTAGCGGTCGAGCACTTGGCTCAGCATCGCGGCGGCATCTCGTTCTGCGTGGACTTGGATCCGCGATGGGTCGTCAAGCTCTTGAAGAAGGGCAAGATCTCCGAAATGGAAGCCTATCGAGATCACGTCATCGACCAAGCCATCACAGTCCTGTCAGCCGGCCACAATATACAGTGTATGTTCACAACGCCGAAGCTTTTGGAAGCGCTGGCGATGCGACTTATCGACGATGGGTCAAGCATCGAAGAAGCGGGCATCAAAGGCATCTTCTGCGGTGGTACCGAATTCACTCCACAATGGTATCGTTTCGCTCGCGAAGAGTTGCTCGGCGAGAACGTTTACATTACGCCGACTTACGGCAACACCCTGATGGGACTCGCCTGCGGCAAGCCCTTCGATCCCGCCGACAACTACAAAATCACTTACTACGCCCCACAACCTCGCGCGGTTGTGGAAGTGGTCGACTTCGATGATCACACCCAAGTCGTCGACTACGGCGCGACCGGCCGCGTCAAACTTTACACGCTCACCGATGAGTTGTTCATCCCCGGTTTCCTCGAACGAGACGAGGGAGAGCGCGAGCTACCTCACGAGAAATACCCGTGGGAAGGCGTCAGCGGCGTGCGGCCCTACCACGTTTTGGCCAGTGCCACGACCGTGGGCGTTTATTGAGCGTTAGAGCGTGGTGAGCTTGGAAGAGATTTGTCATTAGTCATTTGTTATTGGCTGAAGACAGGGAGTGGCTCTTTCAAAATGGCCAATGACTAATCTCAAATAACTAATGACAAATTCTTTCCCGCAACCAAGCAGTTTTCCACGCGAGAAATCGAAATACAAGCAACTAGCCCAATAGAAAAAGCACAAGGATTCACCTGTGATCGAAATTCCCGTCGTCCGTTGGGGCAAGACTTACGAGAGCATGGAACAGATGGATGTCGTCCACTTCGAGACCGGCGAAGTTCTCGCCAAGGTCCACGAAGCGAATGGCGGCATCATCAAGATGGACATGAAGAAAGCCAAGAAGGCCCGCGAAATCTTGCGTGAGTTCTCGATCGAAGATCTTGTCGAGAAGTGCAAGGTTGCCGCTGACCTTTACGAAAACGCAGAACTGCCACTCGGCAACGGCACGCAAACGCCGGATGACTTCTGCACAATGCAATCGGCGACAACCGGTTTGCCCGAACACATGTGCCGCTTCAACATGGGCAAGAACGCCTTTGTCTTGAAGCATATGGGCGACATCCTTGACGTACTGACTCGCGGTTTGCCATGGGACATCCTGTCAAACGGCTATGGCAAGGAAAGCCGCGGAGTGATGGTCAGCTATCAAGCAAACTGCGATGCTGCTGGCTGGGTGTTGCCGTCGAACAGCCCTGGTGTGCACACACTGTGGCTGCCAGTGATTCCGCTACAAATCGGACTCGTGCTGAAACCGGGACCGCAAGAGCCGTGGACGCCATACCGTATGTACGAAGCGTTCGCTCAAGCCGGTATTCCCCGCGAAGCATTCTCGCTGTATCCAGGCGGCCAAGAAAAAGGTCCGGAACTCGGCGGCGCCGTGTTGGAATCGTGCGAGCGTTCCGTAATCTTCGGCGGTCTGGCCACGATCGAACGCTATCACGGCAACCCCAAGGTGTCAGCGCACGGCCCGGGCTTCTCGAAAATCGTACTCGGCGAAGACATGTGCGACGACTGGGAAAAGTACCTCGATTTGATGATCGACAGCATCTACGTCAACAGTGGTCGTAGCTGCATTAGCTGCTCAGGCATCTGGACACCGCGTCACGGTGCCGAGATCGCCGACGCCATCGCCCAACGACTCGGCCCGATCGCACCGCTTCCGATGACCGACCCGAATTCCGGTCTGGCCGCCTTCACAATTCCTGGCGCGGCGAAGGCCATGAATGGTCAAATCGACGATGGCGTAAAGAGCTCGGCTGTTACTGAAGCGACCGCGAAATACCGAGACGGCGATCGATTGGTCGAAAACGAACGCTGCGATTTCTTGCGACCAACCGTGTTGCACGTCAGTGACGTCGACGACCCGATGGCAAACACCGAGTACATGTTCCCATTCGCCTCAGTGGTCGACTGCCCGCAAGACCAATTCCTGAAGAAATGCGGTTACACGTTGGTCTGTACGGCCTTGACCGAAGACGAGAAATTCTCGCGCAGTTTGCTGGACGCGACCAACGTCGATCGCCTGAACATCGGCGAGATCAAGACGCTGCAACTCAACTGGCTACAGCCACACGAAGGCAACATCATCGACTTCCTATTCCGCAGTCGAGCCTTCCAAAACGAGCCACCGCCACCACACTAGGGGTTAATGACCAAGCACCAAATCCCAATGACCAAAGACGAGCATCGAAACTCTGCCTTTGGTCGTTGGGTTTTTTCATTGGTCATTTAATCAACTCTGGCTCAGATATTTCTTTGACGCCAGACGTCAGTCGAATTGGCTCTCTGACGGTGTGTGGCTTCTTCGCACCAAAGGCGATTTGCGAAGGTAGATCATTGAGTGGAAAGTTCACTGGTGGTTGGACCGAGTCGCTTAGTTCATCTTGAATCGTTCCGTTTTGGAACGGGCCGACTCCCATCACGTACCAGTTGTTGTCGCTGGCAACAGCCACGGATACGCCACCATCACCGAGGGGTCTATTGGTTTTGGCGTCATAGGCAAACATGCCGATCTTGGCGACGCCGCGTTGTGCTGTTCGTGTCAGCAGCCGAACCTCGGGCAACGTGATCATGCCCGGCAAGACAATCTCCGGAACGCCGACGAACGCTTCGGAATTGTCCGTGCCGACTCCGCCGCTGCGAAGTTCTAAGACGACGTCTGCGTTGTCCCTAGCGCCGACCAAAGTGGCGCCGCCGCGAGCGGCACGGTGTCGAACCGAACCGACCAAGTAGTTCTTGTCGACGCAGTCCAAGAACTTATCGTCGATGAAGACGTTTTGTTCCTTGAAGACTCGAAAGTCGATTTGTTCCAGCGTTTGATCGATCGAGTTCGAGACCAACAGTTGCTCGACGCTGGTGCGTGCGGTGTTGGAAGTTGATGTTGTCGTGCATCCGACCGCTGCTAGACATGCCAGTAACGGGATCAATGATCTCATGGTGTTTTCCTATACTGAATTGCCGAGTAAGCGCACGCTCCGCGTGTTTGTTCTGGATCGGCAATTGAAGCTGGTAAACTTTAACGGTTAGGAAAACTTCACCAGCAATTCCTCGGTACTAGCGTTGCGACTCGGTCGCTGATGTGGATATTCTTGGCCTACGTTTCGAGCACGTCATTTTTAGCGGTGGCGGCTGGAAGCCACCACTACGTTCTTTTTCGGTACGGACACCATGATTACGAAGATAACAGGCAAGCTTGTTCACCTGACGGACGTCGAAGCGACGCTCGAAATTGGAGCGTTCGAATACGGTGTCTTCGTGCCCGATTTTGTTCGGCGAAGACTCCAATCCAACATCGGCGAGGACGTCAGTCTTCGCACCATCGAGTACATGGAAGGCAACCCGCAAAAAGGCCGGTTGACTCCAAGATTGGTTGGCTTTCTAAGCGACGCAGAACGCGAGTTTTTCGAATTGGTTTGTTCTGTCGATGGCGTCGGTATCAAGAAAGCACTGCGAGCGATCGTGCGGCCAGTGCGTGAAGTTGCTTCAGAGATTGAAGAGCAGGAGATCAAGAAGCTCAGCACGCTGCCCGGCATTGGTCCCGCCGTCGCCGAACGCATTGTTGCCAAGTTGCGTCGCAAGATGGCCAAGTTTGCTTTGATGGTCGAACACGACTTGCCGGAAGACATCAGTGTGCGCGACGATGTGGCCAACGAAACTTACGAAGCGTTGTTAGCAGTCGGCCACACTCAAGTCGACGCGCGACAGCGGATCGAAGAGGTCGTCGCTTCGGGACGCAAGTTTAAGAACGTCGAGGCCATGTTGAGCGCCATTTACGAACAACGCCGTGAGGCACGGAATTGACTTAATGGTAACCCGATGCGTGAGCGAGGGATTGGTCACACACGCTAGCAAATGATGCGTTTTATTTGCGAGTACGTGTGACCAATCCCTCGCTCACGCATCGGGTTACCATGTAGTGCAGAAGTCACCTGTGGAAAAACTCCTCAACCTCATCATTCGTCAGGTCGAGCTTGGTCGCGTTCCGGATTTTGCGACTCGGTCGGGCATTCGTATGTTGTGCGATCAACGGATTCGTCAAACCGTACCGTTGGCTGCTGAACATCGATTGCAGGCGACTTTGGACTTTGTCGAGCACACACGGTCTCAGCCGATTGCACTGTTTACTCAAGAGGCCAACGACCAACACTACGAGTTGCCGCCGGAGTTCTTTACTAAGTGTTTAGGCCATCGGCTCAAATACAGCTGTTGCTATTGGCCCGTTGGTGTCGAGACTTTGGACGACGCTGAAGATGCCGCACTGAAGCAAACTTGCAAGCGGGCTCGCTTGGAAGACGGGCAAGATATCCTTGAGCTGGGCTGCGGATGGGGATCACTCTCGTTGTGGATGGCCGAGCACTATCCGAAGTCGCAGATCACAGCGGTCTCGAACTCATCCAGCCAAAAGGAATTCATCGATGGCCGTGCCAAGGACCGCGGCCTGGAGAACTTGACGATCGTCACTTCCGATATGAATGACTTCTCAACCGAAGCCACCTTCGACCGCGTTGTGTCGGTGGAGATGTTCGAGCACCTGCGGAATTATGGATCGCTTTTAGAAAGAATTAGCAGTTGGCTTAATCCGGAAGGGCTTTTGTTCGTTCACATCTTTTGCCATCAGCACGTGCCGTACGTTTTTGAGACCGAGGGCGCTGGCAATTGGATGGGTCGTTATTTCTTTTCGGGTGGCACGATGCCCAGCGATGATTTGCTACTGCATTATGGCCAACACATGAGCATCCTTGACCGCTGGCGTTGGAACGGTCGGCACTATGAACGCACCAGCAACGCGTGGCTCGAAAAGATGGATGAGCAACGCGATTCGATCATGCCCGCGTTCGAACAGACTTACGGAGCCGACGCGGCCAAGATGTGGTTTATCCGGTGGCGGCTTTTTTATCTTGCAGTCGCGGAATTGTTTGGATATCAAAACGGAGAAGAGTGGTGGGTGTCCCATTACTTGTTCCAACGAAACGCAAAGTAGCCATCACGCTCCGAGTGATGAGCCGTAACCCGACGCGTGAGCGAGGGATACCAACACGTATTCACTAACGATAATCATTGTTTGCGAAGACGTGTGAGCGTCCCTCGCTCACGCGTCGGGTTACTATCGAAGTGTTTTCGGATGCGATTGGCGGAGGGCTCATCACTCGGAGAGTGATGGCTACTTTCGGCCGCTAAGTTTGGGCCGAAGGAGAGCGGGCGCATGGTGTGGTGGTTCTTCGGATTTCTGGCGGTCGTTCTCGCCGTTTTGATCGCTTTATATCTTCGAGCAGACAAGGCTCCGGCTGCAGCAACGGCCGCGCCGAAAGACCTTGCGAATCTTCGAGTTACGGACGCTCAGCGAGGCGATGTCGTAGAACTTAACGGCGGCGGCGATGATTTTAGTGATCTGAGCTTCAACATGGTCGCCATGGGAGTCATCGTCTTGAAGGCCAGTGCGGGCGATTTATTCGATTGGACAACGAAGCTCGAGTGGTTCGCGTTGGACGTCATTCTTGGATTCGTGCTCTTGATGATTCTCCGCAAAGTCACCGATGCCCTGTTCTTGCCCGGAACAACCATCAGCCAAGAAATCGCCAACGACAAGAACACGAATGCGGCATGGGTCGAGGGCGTGGTCGCTACAGGGATCGCCACGATCATCTTCTTCGTGGTTTAGAGCTGCCATCGTTTAACGCCCAGCCGGAGGCGCCGGCGACCAAGAAGCATTGAATACCCAATGGCATACAGTGTTTCTTGGTCGCCGGCGCCTCCGGCTGGGCGTTAAACGAAGTGCAAGCCGAGATCAGTTGGGCATGCCCTTTAAGTGTCGACGGACGAACTCGTCGACTTTCTTGAGCACGTCTTCCGTGTTCTCGACAATGATGAGGTCACCAACAATGAGCAACTTGCCAGGCTGGTTGCCTTGCCATGATTTCGTTTCGACGGTCAATTGGATGGCTGCTCGCGCTTCCATCATCGGATCGCGATATGCTCCCTGAGTGTTTCTGGGGCGATTCCGTGCGGCAAAGTCTGTCAGCGAAAAGCTTCGGCGGACAAACTTCTTGGTCGCCGGCTTTCCAGCAGGCTTGTGCTTGGTCGCGACACTTTCAATGACGTGCTTGACTTCGCGATGAAGCTCTTGCGTGTTCGTAACGATGAGGGCTCGACCGAAGAAATTCGTGATCGTACCGCCAGTGCCCGTGAGATCCACCCACAGTCTTGTGGTGTTTATGAGGATCGTATCGACCAAATCCGATCCGCTGAGCTGCGGGTAATACTGAATCGGGTAAATGGAAGTTTCAAGACGTTCTTCTTCGACAACTTCAGTCGTCAACACCAACGCCCCACTATCGATACGATAGGTCATGCCGAGTGGTTTCAGTGCATGCCGAAGTACCGAACTGAGCGTTACTTGCTTGGCGTTAAATGTCACCGGCACGTCGGTTTGAATTCCTTCTTCCTCGAGCGCGATTTGATCTAAGATGACTTCCGATTTCAAACGCGTGCGGATGTCAGCAACAACCTCGGCTAGTGGTCGCTTGTCGTAGCTAAAGTCGGACCTTACTGACGTGAGTTTCTGGATAATCGCCGTGTCTTCGTTGTGTGGATAGAACTGTTCTTTGACCAAAACGGGGGCCTTCTCCGCGCCGCGTTCGCAGGCTTTTGTCAGTTGTTCGATCAATGAGGCAACGAGTCGCTGAGATTGGTGGGTTTGCCAAACAACAAGCACGTTGTCTGTTAAATTCATTGAGCCGCCCGTACCTTCGGTCTCGATCCAGACGCTACGTTCTATGTGATTGATCACCGTTTGAATCAAGAACTCTTCGGGCGTCGGCGCGGGAATGTTGCCCCCAGCGAGACCAGCGCCAGTGCCCATGCCCGCTTGATCGCCAATTTGAAAGAAGCCGCCACCAGGTGCTTCTGGCGTCGACGTCGAGGCCTTGCTTTTCTTGTGTTCTTTTCGAGCGATCGCTAACAGCGTCTCGACGTCGTACGAGCGTGCAAACAGTTGTTTTTCATTGGCAATTTCCGTGGTGACCACGAGCACTTGGTTGTCAATCAGCCACGTCATACCGAACCGCGAGATGACTCGATTCAGCGCACGCTCAATAGGAATGTCTGTGAACTGAGCCGTGATAGGAGATTCCGTATCAATGCCGTCGTCTTCCAAATCAATTCGGCTGACGACCATCGAGATGCCGGCCTCGGTGGCCAACCGCGAAATCACCTTTGAGAGCGGCTGATTATCAAACTTAATCGTGATCCGTTTCTGCAAGCTCTTCAAAATCTTGACTTCAGCCTCGCGATTGATTTCGCGAAGCTTTTTGTAGGCGTCAACTTGAGCCACAACATTTTGTGAGGCAATCAACAACAAACCGATGCCAAGCACATAAATTGATCGCATGGTCGTTCTCCCCCGAACGGACACAATTCTGAAAGAGCACGCTCCGCGTGATGTCCTGAACCGTTTGGACGCTTCAGCGCCAAAACCCGAACCCTCAAAACAAACAACCGAAGGTTGACGGTTCTTCCGTGTATCACGATTTCGCCGGCGAGTGGTACAAGTTTCCTCCGTCAAATTTCGGCCGTCGCCCCAAACCTGCCCCTGAATAAACTCGCCAAATCGTGTATCGTTGTAAGGATGATTTGGTGCTCGGAAATCCTTTCCTGTAAGGGGTCGGCATGTTGAACCGCCGCACGGCTTCATTGACCGCGTTCAGTTTATCCTTACTGGCATCGACGTCCATAGCGCTTTGCGATGAGAAGCCCACGGCCATCGATTACACGCGCGATATCAAGCCGATTTTTATCGAGCATTGCGCGTCTTGCCACGGTGGACTCAAGCAAAGCGGCGGGCTGAGGTTAGACACCGCACGTAGCATGCTCACTGGGGGTGAAAGCGGTCAGGCTATCGTCGCCGGAAAGCCTGAAGAGAGCCTCATCGTTCAAGTGCTCCGCGGCGACGCTGGCTTCACGATGCCGCCGGAAGGGCAAGGCACGCCGCCGTCCAAAGACCAATTGAAGATGATTGTCCGTTGGATCAAGCACGGAGCCGTCGCGTCCAAAGACGAAAAACCGCAAGCGGATCCGAAGACGTATTGGTCCTATCAACCGTTGACTCGGCCCGCAGCGCCGACCGCTAAGAACAAAGGCTGGCTGCGGAACGACATCGATTCATTCGTCGCGGCGCAGCAAGAAGCTCGCGAGCTAAGGCCCGTTGGTGCAGCTCAAGCCAACGTGTTGCTCAGGCGACTGTATCTTGATTTGGTTGGGTTCCCACCGACTCGCGCGGAGCTTAACAAATTCGTGGCCGACCCGAGCGACGCGGCTTACGAAGCCATCGTCAACGATTTGCTCGCGCGACCTCAATACGGCGAGCGGTGGGGGCGCCACTGGATGGACGTTTGGCGCTATAGCGATTGGTACGGTCGCCGACCTTCAAACGAAATCCGTTACAGCCAACGTCACATTTGGCGGTGGCGCGAGTGGATCATTCGTTCCATGAACGAGGACAAAGGTTACGACCGCATGCTTACCGAAATGCTTGCGGGCGACGAGGTGGCACCAACCGACAACGACATCTTGGCCGCAACCGGTTTCCTAGGCCGCAATTGGTATAAGTTCGACAAGAACACGTGGCTGTTCGAAACGGTCGAGCAAACCAGCCGCGGACTCTTGGCAATGACGATGCAATGTTGCCGTTGCCACGATCACAAATACGACCCAATCGCACAGAAGGAATATTACCAATTCCGCGCGTTTTTCGAGCCGCACGGTTTCCGCACCGACCCCATCATCCCGGACGCCAAGACGGTGATCGATAACGGCAAGAACAAAGTGCTCAGCGACGGTTTAGCGCGGGCGTATGACAAGGAGCCCGGTGTCCCAACCTACCTCTTCCAACGTGGCGATGACCGCAGTCCCGACAAGGAAAATCCACTAAAGCCCCAAGTACCGCTTTCGTTGGGCCGCCAAGGTTTGGACATTCAACGGGTGGCGTTGCCTGCGGATGCTTACATGCCTGCCATCAACGATCAGGCATTGGACAAAGTCGTCGCCGATGGCCGCGCGGCGATCAAAGACGCCAACAAGAAGAAGACCGAGCTACTTGAAGAGATCAAGCGGCTCGAACAACAGATCAAGGTGATGGAGAACGCGGACATTGCCTTCAACGATAAGCCGTTTATCATCGACGAATTCGACAGCCTTGACCCCAAGAGATGGAAGGTCATCAACGGCAAGTGGTCGGTTCAAGACGGCAAGCTCATCGAATCACAGGTCACCAGTTTCGCCACGATGGTGTCGCTGGAAGATCATCCGCGGAACTTTGTGGCCAAGGTTCGCTACCGCAAGCTCAAGCCAGGTCGGTTCCGATCGGTTGGCTTTAGCTACGACTATCAAAACAATGGCCGCGACTCTCAAGACGTTTACACATCGCGAACCGACGATCGCCCCAAAGGCGGCGTGCAAGCTTTTCATCGAGTTGCCGGCAAACAAACCTATCCGCAAGCAGGCATCACGTACGCCGACTTCAACGTTGGCGACTGGTTGGATTTGCAGTTCGAAGTGCGCGAATCGGCACTCACGATTAAGTTGAATGGCAAGGTGCAGTTGGAGTATTCGTTGCCCATCGAACGAGCCCCCGGCAAGTTCGCGTTGTGGGTTCACACGGGCTCAGCCGAATTCGATCGCCTGGAAATTCGACCTCTGATTCAAACAATTCCTGACCTGAAGGCGGCCATCGTCTCCGCGCAGCATCGGCTTCGGTTGATGGATTTGGAGATTGAAAAGGCCCAGGCCGAAGACGATTTCCGTCAAAAGCAAATCGCGGCCGAGCGAACACGTTTGGGTGTCACTGACGGCGATGCCAAGGCGGCCGCGTTGGTGGCTCACAAGGCAGAACTCTTTATCAACGTCATCAAAGCGAAAATCGATCTGGCGAAGGCCGAGCGTCAAGTTGAGTTGCAAGACAACCCCGACAATCGAAAGAAGTTCGACGTCCGGCAGAAGCTCTTGATCGATGCCAACGTCTACGTCGACCGTGCCAGTGGCAAGTACACTCAACTGAAATCCGACTATCCTCAAACAAGCACCGGACGGCGATTGGCGTTGGCTCGCTGGCTGGCTCGCCCCGATCATCCGCGGACTTCGCGAGTGGCCGTGAATCACATTTGGTTGCGTCATTTCGGCGAGGCACTTGTCACCAGCACCGATAACTTCGGCCTCTCAGGCAAAGAGCCTTCGCACCCCAAGCTGCTCGATTGGCTCGCCACGGAACTGGTGGAAAACGGCTGGAGCATGAAGCACATCCACAAGCTGATCGTGATGTCGCAAGTTTACCGGCTCACCAGCAAGGGCGACGATGTGGCCAACAACGAGAAGCTTGATCCCAAGAATGTTTTCTTGTGGCGTGCTCACTCGCGGCGGATGGAAGCCGAGGTCGTCCGTGATAGCTTGCTGGCTGTTGCCAAGAAGATGGACCACACAACCGGCGGCCCCGACATCGATGAAAAGCAAGGGCAGACGTCCTTTCGGCGAAGCTTGTACTTTCGAACGACGCCAGACAACCAAATGCAGATGTTGTCACTTTTCGACCAAGCCAATCCCGATGAATGTTACCGCCGCCAGGAAAGCGTGATCCCGCAACAAGCGTTGGCGTTGATGAACGGACGCTTGGCCATTGAGCTGTCACGAACGCTTGCCGCTGAGCTGACGACGCAGTTGGCCGCTGACTCCGCGGATACTTCGGACGGGCGGTTCATTGAAGTGGCCTTTGAAACCATTCTCTCTCGCCAAGCCACCGCTGAGGAGATCGCTGATTGCCGCGAGTTCCTGGAAGTCAGCGCGAAGTTGCTCGAGGGCAAAGCGTTAAAGACTTTCCCCGCTGCGGCGGCAAAGGCAAGAGTCCCGGCATCAACGAACCCCCAACAACGTGCACGCGAGAGTCTGGTTCACGTTCTGTTCAATCACAACGAGTTCGTAACAATTCGCTAGGCATTGACAAAAGGCGTTGTGGCCCTGCGACTCCGTTCACAGGAACCCGCGAACGGAGTCGCGGGGCCACAGTGATTTGCCCATAATCTATGAGGAGTCATCATGGCCGATCAAAGAGACAGATTGCTTCAAGGTAACATCCGACAAAGCGAATCCGACGAAGGTGCAATACTTGATAACCAAGTCCGGCGACTCAAGGTCGTTACTCAAGCACTGTGGCAAATCGTGCGCGACAAATTGGACATATCCGAAGAAGACTTGATCGCAGCCGTCAGAGATCTTGAAACGGATCAACAACAAGGGGCTCCAACGAAGAGATGCTACGATTGCTCAAAAGAGAACAATCCCAAGCAACTCAAGTGCTTGTATTGTGGCGGCGAGCTTGCTCGATTGACGGCCTTTGATGAGCTTGGTTGATAGCTTCTAGTTCCAGGAGAATGTTTCGTGCGATATCGGGTGACTATCGAACAAGATGAAGACGGTGCTTTCTGTGCCGAAGTCCCAGCCCTACCTGGTTGCATTTCACAAGGGCAGACTCGTAGCGAAGCGCTCGACAACATCAAGGAAGCGATTGCGGGATATTTAGAGAGTTTCGAATCGCACGGTGAGCCAGTGCCACCTTCGATTACCGAAGAAGTCGTGGAGGTTAGACCGTGAGTTGTTTGCCGGTCGCTTCAGGTAGCGATGCTTGATAAGATCGGATATGTAGTAGACAGACAGCGTGGCAGTCACATGATCCTCCGGCAACAGAATCTCCACACCGTCGGTTGACAGTTCCTGATCACAAGGAATTGCTAAGGGCACACTAAGAGCGATTATTCGGCAGGCTGGTTTGACTGTCGATGAGTTCAACGACTTACTCTAAAGAGTGATGAGCGAAGCGATCGAAGGATGAAATCATGAATCCAATGACATTTACGGATCAATCGCAGTGTGGGCGCGTTCGTCGTCGGACGTTTCTTGCTGATTGTGGGATGGGCATGACGGGGCTTGCGTTATCGTCGATGCTGGCGCGCGAGGCCGCAGCTGATTCATCTGGCATTAGTGATGGCAATTCTCACTTTCCTGGGAAAGTTAAGAGCGTCATTTGGCTATTCATGCTCGGTGGCACCAGCCACATGGAGAGCTTTGATCCCAAACCCGAATTGAACGTGCATGCTGGCAAGACCTTTGATGAATCACCCTACGGCAAGGCCATCACGGGCAGCCCGTTTTATCGTAAGAATGTACGCGACTTTGCAGGAGTTCCGCGCGATTTGATGCCCAAGATTTATCCCATGCAAATCGGTTATCGCAAGCGCGGCGAATGCGGCCTTGAAGTGAGCGACTGGTGGGAACATGTTGGCAACTGCGTCGACGATCTCGCTGTGGTTCGGTCGATGTGGACAACGGACAACGATCACGCTGCCCAACTTCAGTTTCACACGGGCCGACACATCTTCGATGGTTTGCGACCGTCGATCGGCTCTTGGGTTCACTACGGATTGGGTACGCTCAACGAGAACTTCCCACAATTCATCGCGATGGGGACTCCGCCACGAGATTGTTGTGGTGGCGTGGGTGCTCATGGCGCGGACTACTTAGGACCAGAGCACGCGGGTGTCCTGCTGAAGATTGATCCGAAGAATCCGCTGCCCTTTGGAACGCCAGGTTCGGACGTTTACGTCGACGAGCGACGTCAGCAACTAGAGCTCTTGCGAAAGTTAAATCAAAAGGCCGCCGTCGAGTACCCCGAAGACGCCGCCTTGCGAGCTCGGGTCAAGTCCTACGAACTCGCCTTCCGCATGCAAATGGCCGTGCCCGAAGTGATGGAGCTGGACAGTGAAACGCAAGCAACTCATCAATTGTACGGCACCGATCAAGGCCCCACCAAGAATTTCGGACAGATGTGTCTAACCGCCCGACGACTTGTCGAGCGCGGCGTCCGATTTGTGCAGTTGTACGACAACGGTTGGGACGCTCACAGCAAGCTCAAATCAAATCACTCGACACGCATCAAAGCCGTCGACAAGCCAATCGCCGGATTGCTCAAGGATTTGAAACAGCGTGGCCTACTCGGTGAAACTCTAGTCGTATGGGGCAGTGAGTTCGGTCGTACACCCGGTGCTGAGCGATCCGACGGCCGAGACCATCACCCGTACGGTTTCAACGTATGGCTCGCCGGCGGCGGCATCAAGCACGGAGTCGTCCACGGCAAGACCGACGAAATCGGATTCCACGCCGTCGAAGATCGTCATTACGTCACCGATCTTCACGCCACCGTATTGCATCAGTTGGGCATAGACTCCCACCGCATGGAATTGCCAGGCCACAAGCGCCTCGAAATTGACTTTGGGAATCCAATCCATCAAATCATGAGTTGATGGTTCGCGAGGTTGGTATGGCGCGAATCGTGGCGCCAACGATCTTTCAGAAGCCCGGCTTTTTGCGAAAATCCGGGCTTCTTTCAGTAAACAATACGACAGGCGCAAAATCGCCGAACTTTTGGCTACTTTGGGCACTCTTATTCTCACAAGTATCTCTCAACACTGAATGTGTGTTTTTGAAAAAGTGAGTGGAACGATGGTTACCGCAGTTTTGGAGCGTCCGACGCTGGTCTTGAATCGCAACTGGCAGCCCGTGGGAGTTGCCACCGTTGCCAAGGCATTGACCAAGGTCTGGAACGGTACGGCACGAATCGTCGACCCGGTTGACTATCAACAATACTCGTGGGAAGATTGGGCATGCTTGGAGCCGCCCGAGGGTGAGTTGGTCATTCAAACTCGACACTTTCCACTTCGAGTGCCCGAGGTTATCACGTTGACGAAGTACGATCGCTTGCCGACGAATTCTGTGACGTTCAGCCGACGGAACGTTTTCAAGCGGGACCGCTTTCGATGTCAGTACTGCGGTACCAAGCCGGGTACCGAGGAGTTGACGATCGACCACATTGTGCCACGTGCACAAGGTGGAACGTCAACTTGGACCAACTGCGTCCTGGCATGCATCGACTGTAACGCCAAGAAGGCTGACCGAACTCCCGAGCAAGCTCGACTGCCACTGCGTTGTACGCCGGTTCGACCAGTATGGCGACCGCTATATGCAGCTCGAGGTGTTCGCATCGAAAGTTGGTCGCGTTTCATCAGCGAAAGCTATTGGAACGTCGAGTTAGACGAGGGTTGAGAGTTCCAGAAGCCCGGTTTTTCGCAAAAGCTGGGCCTCTCTTCATCGACTTCTCACAAGTGCGGAGGCGAATCGTTCGCTCCGCACTTTTTTCATGCGCATCGCTGGGCTTGTCGACGTGATCGAATAACATATGTGAAGTTTTGCGAATACACTCGAATCGACCCTAGGAGACACGAGTGACGGGCAGAGTTCTTGCGTTTGGTGATATCCATGGCTGCGATGTGGCATTGGACACGATGCTTGATTATGTCGAGCCAACGATCGATGACACTGTCATCTGTCTGGGAGATGTGATCGACCGCGGCCCTCGATCGGATCGAGTGATCGAGAGATTGATGGAGCTACGCAGTCAGTCTTCATTCGTGATGATCTCTGGCAATCACGAAGAGACTCTCGAATACGTATTGGAAACAGGGAACTCACTAGAAGATTGGATGCGCGGTTTTGGTGGAAAGGACACCGTGCGAGCGTACGACTGCTCGATCGATGAATTGCCAGCCGATCATCTTGAGTTCCTCTTTTCGGCGGTTGACTATCATGAGACCGAAACCGAGATCTTCGCCCACGCGAGCCCGCATCCTCGCGTGCCGATGTCCAAGCAAAGAGTGATGAACCTGCGTTGGAATCGCTACGACGTCGCTCTTGCCCCGCATGTTTCCGGCAAGAGAATCATCTGCGGCCACACTTCTCAGCGGTCCGCTCGACCTGCACTCTCACCCGGATGGGTCTGCATCGACACATGGGTTTATGGCAAGGGCTCGCTGACTTGCCTGGACGTCGGTGCAAACCAGTTTTGCCAAGCTAAGCAATCGGGCGAACTTACAGAGTGGGAACCGCTTGATGGCTGAGCGTTAAGAGCGCCTAAAAGTCGTATGAAAGACCAACTCCAATTAGCTCTTCATGTTCATCGAAGAACGATCGATGCGCGGACTTGCCGTTGAAATAGCGGGCCAGCAATCTCAGCGTGCGACCGCTGGTGGCATTTTGCCATTGGTAGCCGAATTCGACATTGAACCCGCCGCCGAAATCAACTTCCTCGCGCAACTGGCCGTTCACGGCGAAGAACGGATTGCAACAGCCGTCGCACGGAAAAGCAGGGCTGTACTCAAGACCAAATTGAAGCTCCCACGGTTCCGCCGCGCCGTCCGTGTCAAATGCGTAACCGGCCTCCCAGTAAACTCTCCAGTCGCGCTGAGGGTGATAGGCGGCGGCAATCGCGAGAGCGTCGCGACGATACTCTTCTCGGTTGAAGTTTGGATTCTTCACGATGAATTCATCGACCAAGTTGGATCGCAAATGGTACAAGGCCAATTTGTAGGCCCATTGATGTTTGCGATACGTCAAAGGAATCCCAACACGATAATCGGCCGAGAGTAAATCATAATTTTGATCGATATCGAGTCGACTGAAGACGGCCGCTTCGAAATCGAGTTGCCATCCTTCCGCAGGAATCGCGTTGTGCGTTCCGTACCGAAACAGGCCGACGCGAGCACCAACTGTACTGTCCCAAACCCATTCGGTTGTCGAGTCGTTGTAAAGAAAGTGCGCAGCGGTGCGAGCTTCTCTTGGCCCAGCCAAGTACGATCGGTATATCAAGTCGTTCGGCAATAAGTGCCAAGCCCAACAATCGACGCAGTCCGGCTCGACGTATCCATCTTCCATAGAGATGTATGTCGAAATCGAAGAGTCACCGACAATCGGCGGTGGACTCCAACTAGGCATCGTCGAACCCGCGCCGATCTGATCGTTGGTGTTTGGAAACTGAGGATTTACGGCAAGCGGCCCGCCGATCGCACCCGGTAGAGGCTGCTGTTGCTGACGCCATTGGCCAGTGCCGTTCGGAATTTGCGACCCACTTGAAGGAAGCTGTGAATTCACAGGCGGCACTTGTGTAAACGGTTGATGAGTTTGAAAGGCCGGTTGCCGTGCTGGAAGTCCAGATGGAAGACCGCGCGAATTGATTGGTGGCGACATCCGGGAATCTTGGATTGGTTGAACAACGCCTGTGTTGATACTAGTGCGTTGAAACGTAGGATTCGCTGGATTCCATCTTGGTACGGTTGTCCGATGATCATAAGTCGGGGACGGTACAGCGTACGAACGACCATTTCGGCCCATGGCACTCGGTGGCGGAGCCAATGATGGAGATTGAAGGCTTTGCGGCGCCCGGCCGCTTGGATCCATGTACGGCATTCGAGCTGCAGGAGCGGACTCAAACCGCGGATTGTAGCCAGGGTTGGTTTGCCCGACCGCACAAAGCGGCAAGCTCCAACAGACAATCAGCGCAAGGGAAAATCCACGCGAGGTCACGTAAGAAATCCTTACCATCGGATGCAGAATGAGCTAGCGAAAAGTGGGAAGAAAGAGGGTCAGGAGTGTAGCCGCTAACAAACCGGACGCATAGCCGTTTTTCAGCTTCGGCAGATTCTGCCGCTCAGAAGCCGACACATCCAAAGGGTGAAATTCGTCAAACCAAGTTGGCCATCGTGGCAAATCGTTGGTCATTGCCACACATTCGGTCTATACTGGGTGAAGGTGGCAATTCTTCCGACTTGCCAACAGATCAGTAGTTTTCAACGTCGAGATGAGAGTATGTCAAAGGGATTGAAACAAATGGTTCTTGGGTCCATGATCGCCTCGGGGCTGGTCGGCCTGAGCGCGATTGTCGACATTATCGCTGGAGTCCCGTTTGCCGGAAAAATGATGCTAGACGGAACATTCATCGTCTCCGCTGGCTTGATCGGCTACATGGGCTGGGAAACCATCAAAGAAATGAGTTAGCCGACACGCGGCTAATCCGGACAGGTGTGCGCTGATCAATCCACTCGAAATAGCAAGGGCTGCTTGATGCAGAGCCCTTTTTTGTTGGCAACGTCTGATCGCTTACAAAGCGTCCGTTTGGTTGATCAACGACGTCTCGGAAGGCGATTCAAACGAAACCAAATACGTTCTCAGAATACGATCTTGTAAAAATGTCGGCGGATACGCTGTTTCGATCATCGACAACTCGGACGGAGCATCCGAAGGTTCTTGCGGACGGACTCCCCAGCCAATCAACAGCCGAGGCTTCGCTGTGCTTTCGATCAAGTCAACGCCCACTCGGCTCCAGTTAGGTTCGTGATGCACGGGTGATTCACGATCGAGAATGTGTAGGACCAGCCGCAGTTGAGGCGGCGGACTGTGCGGCGTCACCAACGTGATTCTGTCAACGTCGTGAATTCGACACAAGCGATCATAGTAGTCGCTGAGGAAGGTATCAGCTGCTTGGCTCCTAGATTCCTCGATTGCCGAGAATGCGTTCCACAAGGCGATGATGAGAATGGTCATTCTTAGCGGAAGCGTATCGTGGCCAGAGGGTCTTGCTGGCGACCGATGAAAACTCAATCCATGGTTTCGCCAAATCAGCCAACATATCAGCAACGCACCAGTCACGGTTACTGGAATCGAAAGATTGGTTGTCGTATCGATGGGTTGAATTTCGAACATGACCAATCGGGCACTGATCGTGGCAACAATCACAGCAATCACTTCCAGCGTGCTGGCGTTGCGTTGAATGATGCACTCGGTCCCGTAAGCGGCCAAAACCACGCATGCAAAGAACACGAACTGTAACCAAAGCCGACAGATGTGTGGAGCCGCTTCGCAGTTGCGAGCCGCTCCGATCCAGAGCGCCAATCCGATGACGAACCACGCTATCAATGTCCGTGCAGCGACGTTTTCTCGAATGGCATCTTTTCTCGATGCTTGCGAGGCCTCGGTGGCCGAATCTTCTTTCTCGATACCGCGAGCGGCGGCTTTCACGCTGAGAGCACGATGACTCAATTCGAACAGTCCAAGCGCACTCAATCCAACCAGTGCTCCAAGTTTTCCCAGCAGCTCAAGCGACACGCTTCCGATCAACGCCGCCAACGACGATGAGCCCGCTTCGTTCTGCGCCAGCGGATGATCAACGCCGCTCAACCAAACCGTCCAGAAGTGACCACCATGCAATTGCGATTGATAGGCCAACCACCAACCGCCACTGATGGCAACGATCAGCACCAGCAAGCCCATTGATGCCAACGCAACCTTCGGCTCGATCTGACGGCTGCGAGCAATCCGCAACACGGGCTTTTCTACATGTTTCCGTCGGACTCGGCTGAGAATGCAAACCATCTGCACAGCAAGAACGGCTAGCGCAATCGGCCCGCCCACCAACATGCCCAAACCGGCAATGACGCCGGCCATGAACAAGTACATCGAGTACGCGGATGAAGACCGTTGGCAATGCTCTAAGAGGCACGCCAAAGCTGCAGCCGCTGAAGCCAAAGCCCACGTTGATGATTCGACCTGTTGAATCATCGCGACCAGCGAGCCGCTTAGAGCAAAGTACACTGCGAACACCAATGCGACTCGCAAATCGAATAGCCGCTTGCAAAACCAAAAACCTGCGAACACCAACGCCACCGCGCCGAAGTAAGAAGGCAGGGCGATGCGAACTGCTGGCCGAAATGGGCTTTGCTTTAGGCTAGCCGCCGTCATCCAAGTTGTGAGCGGACGCGTCCAGAAGTGCGATTGCCGCGTTGGTTCGATGACGCTTGCCCGTTCTTGCGAGCCATCCGAACCGTAATGTTGAATTGCTTGCAAAGCAAAGTCGGCGTCGGCGTCGGTCAACGTAAATTGACTGAGCGCGTAGACTCCTGGCAAACAAGCCAACAACACCAAGAGCGGCGTCATCGCGCGGGCTTTTCTGAGAAGCGGGAACACATCGGATTCAGGCGTCCGCGCGAGCCTCACCAACTCGACATCATCGACGTCGGGCAATGGTCGGCTATCGGCTTTCTCGTTTCCATTGGATGATGTCGTCAAGGATTTCTCCCAGCGTCATCGAAGGCTTGCGCCCAATTGTCTCGACCAATCGCGTGAGATCGGGGACTCGGCGGCGCACATCTTCAAAGTCGTTTCCATAAGCTTCACTATAGGGAAGATACTGAATTTCGACACTGGAATCGACACGCGAGATGACTTCCTCGGCCAATTCTTTGATCGAGTGTGGTTCGTCGCTACCAATGTTGAACACGCGACCGTTGGCTTCAGGCGTTTCCATCAGCTGGATGATGCAATCCACGACCTCGCGGACGTGAGCAAAACAGCGAACCTGCTGGCCATCGTCGTAGACGACAACGGAGTCACCATTGAGCGCTTTGTCGACGAATCGAGGGATGACCATCCCATAGTGACCGACTTGCCGAGGTCCAACCACGTTGAAGAAGCGGCCGACGACCACATTCAGATCCAACTTTTGATGGTAGGCAAGTGCGAGGAACTCGTCGATGGCCTTGGAGCATCCATAAGCCCAACGTGGCTTCGATGTCGCGCCGAGCACCAGATCGTCTTCTTCGGTCCAGCACTCTTTCGGGTTCTTGCCATAAACTTCGCTGGTCGAGGCCAAGA
>PBMZ01000157.1 GCA_002722955.1 Planctomycetaceae bacterium
AGACGGTGATAACGAAGCGATCGAGGCGTTGATGGATCGGCATCGCACCTCGATTCAGCAGTTGGTGCGAATGCGAATGGATCGGGCCGTCGCGCAGCGTGTTGATGCCAGCGACGTTGTTCAAGACGTGTTGCTTGAAGCAAGCCAGCGTCTGTCGGATTTCATCGATGATGGAAAGATGCCGTTTCATCTTTGGCTCAGGCAACTTGCCAAGGATCGCATCATCGACATGCATCGACGCCACCGAGGTGCGCAGCGACGCAGCGTCGACCGAGAACAATCGATGATAGCGCCGCCCCCCGGAGACCAGTCCTCGTTGAACTTGGCCGCTCAGTTGATGGACCAAGAACTCACACCCGCCGCCGAAAACATGCGCCGCGAGTTAGAGCAAACGTTCTTGTCGGCCTTATCGCAATTGAATGACGACGATCGCGAGATCATCGTGATGCGGCATTACGAGCACTTGACGAATACAGAAGTCGCGCAAGCTCTTGAGATCAGTCCGGCGGCGGCCGGGATGAAGCATCTGCGAGCACTCCGCAAGCTGCGCGGAATTCTCGGCACGGACGAAGAAGGCGACGAATGACCGAGCCACTCGACGAGCTGATCGGCCAAGCAGCAGAGCTCATCCGTGAAGCCGGCGGCCTGCTGATCGGCGCGGGTGCGGGGATGAGTGTTGATTCGGGCTTGCCGGATTTTCGTGGCGACGAAGGTTTTTGGAATGCTTATCCGCCGTTCAAAGGACGTCGATTTGCGGAGATGTCGAATCCGGTTTGGTTCCATCGCGATCCGATTCAGGCATGGGGGTTCTTTGGGCATCGGCTGAATCTTTACCGAGGCACTGAACCGCACGCTGGCTTCTCGACTTTATTGAAATGGGCTAACGCGTGTTCTTCTTACTTTGTGTTTACCAGCAATGTCGACGGACACTTTCAGCGAGCTGGTTTCGACACCAACCGCATCATCGAATGTCACGGCTCGATTTATCACTTGCAGTGTGTCAACTTATGCACTCATCAGATTTGGGAAGCAGCCGACTTGGCGATCGAGGTCGATGAATCAACGATTCGCGCCGCAGGGTCGCTTCCGAAATGTCCAGATTGCGGTGGCCTGGCAAGGCCCAACATTCTGATGTTTGGCGATTGGGACTGGATCGAAGACCGAACAGCCGAACAATCAAGACGTTTTCAGAGTTGGCAGCAAGAGACTCGCGGCATGAAGATTGTCAGCCTGGAATTCGGCGCGGGTTTGGCAATTCCTACAGTCAGACATCAATGCGAAGGCCAAATGGGCCGACTGATCCGAGTCAACCCGCGCGAGCCCGAAGTGCCTCAAGGCGACATCGGCCTGCCAATCGGCGCGCTAGAAGCAATCTCTCGGATTGATGAGCGGCTTTGATCAAAGGCTGCCTTTTGAGGACGGCACGCCTGGTTGACGCGGGTCGACTGTGATGGCTTGGCGGATTGCTCGAGCCGCGCCCTTGAACACGGCCTCGGAGATGTGATGGCTGTTGCGTCCATAGTGCAGCAGCGCGTGGAAGTTGATGCGACCGTTGTTGGCGACGGCTTCCCAAAACACATCGACCAGCTGAGAGTCAAACTCACCGATTTTCTCGGTGGGGAATTCGACGTGAAAAGCAAACGCGATGCGATTACTCAGATCGACGGCGACCGTCGCCAGTGTCTCTTCCATCGGCAACGTGATGCTACCGTAGCGTGTGATCCCTGCTTTATCTCCCAACGCTTCACTCAATGCCAAGCCGAAACAGATGCCGACATCCTCGACGGTGTGATGGAAATCAACATCGATGTCGCCCTTAGCTTTGACCGTGAGGTCCATCAGCGAGTGCTTCGCAAGCAACGTCAACATGTGGTCAAAAAAGCCGATGCCGGTCTCGATGTCGGCAACGCCAGAACCGTCGATGTTCAACGACAACGAAATGTCAGTTTCCGCCGTCTTTCGGTCAATGGATGCTGAGCGACTCATGTGCTCATCTTTCTAGGAGAGTCATCAAGCCACAACGATTTCTCGAATGGCATTCAAAAACATATCAACTTCCTCATCCGTCCCAATCGTGATTCTCAGCCCATCGATTGTGGAATCTGGAGCGTCAAATTTCATATATCGGATCAAGATTCGGCGCTGTTTGAGTTCTTCGAAGATCTCGGCGTGAGTGCGGCGAATTTTTGAATCCGAGCTGTCACAGGTGGCCCAAACGAAGTTCGCCTGGCTGGGAACAACATCAAAACCAATCGCTCGTAACTCTTGGGTAAGTCGTTCGCGAGTTTGCCGAATGTGCTGCGTATTGGACTTCATCCAATCTTGATCTTCGATGGCAGCCAAACCCGCCGCGAGTGTCAACGAATTACAGTTGTAGCTGTCTTTCACTTTTCGCATGCCATCAATCAGCTCGGGCCGAGCAATCGCGAAGCCGGATCGGATTCCGGCCAGACTGTACGATTTGCTAAGAGTCCTCGTGTAGACAATTCGATCTCCGACATCGCTATCGAGTAGCTCGCAACTGGCCGGCTCGTCACAGAAATCGCCGTACGCTTCATCGATGACAAGCACTCCGTTAGCCGGCATCAACCGCAAGAGTTCATCGGACGTCCAACGATTGCCTGACGGAGAGTTGGGGTTAGGCACGAAAACAATCTTGGCTCGTTGAGCAACTGCAATGGCCGCGTCCCAATCCCAGGACCAATCGCTTCGCAAGTGAATACGTTCAAAACGAGCCCCTTGGATTTCAGCCAACGTCTCGTAAAGGATGTAGCTGGGATATGGGTAGGCAACTAACTCGCCTGCGTCGACGAATGAACGCAGCAGGATTGTCAAGTTCTCGTCACTGCCGTTGGCTGGAAGTACGCAAGCAGGATCAACGCCAGCAACGTCGGCAACGGCCTTTCGATAAGCTGATGCCAGCGGGTCGGGATAGACGTTCAGCCGGCCACTGGCAGCAGCGTGAACGGCTTCCAAGACCGATGGTGATGGTGAGTACGGATTCTCGTTAGTATTCAGTTTGACCCAACCCGACTCCTGCGGTTGCTCACCGGGAACATAGCCAGCTAACCGCTCAACGTCGGGACGAAATAGGCTCATGGGGATCTCTGGGAAGATGGTTGGGGTAAAGTAGCCATCACTCGCCGAGTGATGAGCCTTACGAAACAGCGCCTTCCACTTCAGACAGTTTCGCGGCGATAGGGTTCAATACCGGTCGACTTTGTACCAAAACAAAACGCAGCGGACATCTGAGACATCCGCTGCGAATTGATGTTGAAATCATTGACTCATCAACGCGACTTATTTGCGAAACGTTGCCAAGAAGGCACTTCGCATATGACGGTTGGTCCACTTGTTGTTCAGCGCGTCGCCTTGGTACGAGACCTTCAGCGAATAAGCCGGACTAAAGTTCTTTACCTTCGTCATCGGTTGGTAATAGACGATCTCGTTGGTGCAAATGCAATCGCCTTTTCTCAGGCCACGAGTTTTGATCTCGGCGATCTTGCCAGCCTTGAACGTTGCATTTCCGCTCAAGTGATCGTTCTTCAGCGAAATCGGCGCCTTTGCAATTTTGACCACGTTCTTCGTGAATTCTTTCGAGGAGTCTTTGGCGAAGGCAACCAATGCGGAATGTTGCTCTTTGCTAGCACGCTCGTCGACAAGGATCACTGACGTGACCTTGCCCAACTTCATCGGGAAAACGCCATCATAGCCAATCGTGCCTTGAGCATTCACGACAACAGCAACGCCAAGGCCGTCCAACTTGACACCTTTCCACGTGCCTTTGTCGACTTTCCACGCCATCAACGCTTCTTTGCCGGCAAGTTCCATTTCGGCGTTGGCAAAACAAGGGCCCGTGTAAACATCACACGTGCGGGCTTCCAGGTACTCGCCTGTAATCTTCGAGGCCTGCGCGATTGTGGCCGAACAAACGACGGCGGCGACTGCCACTAATGTGGTCATCTGTTTCATGTCATGATCTCCGAATTCGAATCGGGTTGTTTGGAATCGAAACACTCAACGATTGTCCCACGCCAATTCCTGACCGTCAAGGTCGTGTGTGATCGAAGTGCTAGTGAAAAGAAGCCCGGCTTTTACGAAAACGAAAAGCCGGGCTTATAAACAACCTAGTTTTGTTGATACGCGGGAAACTCGAGCATCACCTTCTGAGCTCCGTCGACTCGATCGCGGAACGTTTCAAACGCCGTCTGAATTTCCTCGACCGGAAATCGATGCGTGATGAGCTTGCTCAGATCGACGCGTTTCTCGGCAATCCAACGCATTGCCAGCGGAAAGTCTCGCTCGAAGCTTGGGTTGATGCTGGTGTGAATCGTGATGTTCTTGCACAGCAAGTCGCGCCAGCGGATGCCACCGATGGTCTCTGGAGGGACGCCGAAATACAGGATGCGGCCGAAGTCCTTACAGAGCGTGATGCACTGATTTAACTGATGATTCTTGTGCCCTACAGCTTCGATCACAATGTCGGCCATTTCGCCATCGGTGGCGTTCGAGACCGCTTGAACAACGTCTTCCTGGGAGCCATTAATGGTGACGTTTGCCCCCATTTCGGCGCTTAGCTCCAATCGAGAATCCAAGAGGTCGATGCCGATGATGTTCCGCGCTCCCATGTTTCGGACAGCGGCGTTGTAGAGCTGTCCGATCGGGCCTTGACCGATGATCGCAACATCCAGGTCGAGAAGATTCGGCAGCTTCTTAAGCGCAAACAACACTGTGCCAAGAGGTTGCGCCAACATGGCCTGTTCTTCTAGAGGACGGGGGTCCAAGGGCACGGCGCGGGTTTCGTCAACCACGTATCGCTCGAAGAAGCCGATTTGCCTTTCGGGAACGACCAACACGCGGTCGCCTGGCTTGTATCGGTCACCATTCGTTTCAACGACGCTACCGATCATCTCGTGCAGCGAATGCCCCACTTCGATGGGCCACCAAAGGTCTGTTCGATCGAATAAAGGCGTATCCGACCCGCATAAACAGGCCAATTCCGGCTGGAATTTGATTTGGCAAGGCCCCGAATCTGGCCGCGGTGGCAATTCGGGCTCGGGAATATCGATTAATTCGACGCGATTCGCTTCAGAAAAGTTGGCAGCAAACACGAATTCTTACTCCTCGTTGGAAGAGCCAGCCCAATTCTTGGAAATTCCGCTTCGCGATCGATTTTCGTTCGAACAGGCAAAGGCAAAATGGGGTTAACTCTACAGACGCGTTATGTCATATCGTTCAGAGAGTTTGAGCTGCGCTGCGAATTGCGTCAACCATTAGCGGCGACCGTGGAAAGCAAGATTTGCCTCCTGAGAAGTTTTTGGTCGGTTCTGGTTTCCATCGCTCGATTTAAACTGTAGAATCCAAATAGGTTATGAGATTTCCCCTACAGTCACACGCGGCTGATGAATTCTCATGGATCAATGTGACCGACGCTTCCGATCCTTAGGCTAAGGAGAGGCGATATGGAATTCCACGACATTGACCAAGTCGAAATCGTAGATCTTGAAGACGAGCTGGCTCCCGAAACCAGTGGTTTCCGTCTTAGCTTCGCTGGCACGGTTGTCAGCGTGGTTCTTCACGTTTGGCTTTTGGTCAATTTGTCGGGCATCGATTTCCAAGAAACACTGCCTCCAGAACCGGCGTTTATCGAAACGCGTATCACCAACGAAAAGGTCGAGGAAGAAGAGCCGGAAGAAATCGTCGAGTACGAGTTGGCGAATCCGGACGAAAAGGAACTCGACGTTCGCGAAGTCATCAACGCAGCTTCCGTTGGTGTCAGCCAAACAAAGCAACCGGAACTCAAATCGCGGCCGAAACCGCTCGACGCCATCATTCCGACCGAGTTGCGTCGTCCGCTGTACGATATCCCCGAGGGCATGGAAGTCGATGAGCGGATCGTCGTCAAAGGCACGACCGGCGACAACATTATGCAGATCGAGTCCGCCTTGGATCTGGTCACTTGGGAAGTCGCTCAAAACCTGAAAGAAAAGAAGGTCTTGCTGGTTTGGATGCTCGACGGATCGGCCAGCATTATTGAACAGAGAAAAAAGATTGCTTCCAGACTGCGTCGAATTTACGGCGAGTTGGATGCCCTGAAACAAATCGGTCAGATTCCACAAATGGAGCAACCATTGCTCAGCGCGGTTGTCACATTTGGGGAGAAGACGAACTTCATTACACGTGATCCCACGGACGATTTTGAAACGATCCATGATGGCATCAGCAACGCACCAACGGATCCGTCTGGAAAAGAAAACGTCTTCACTGCGGTGACTCAGTCCATGAAGTTGTGGTCCGAGCGATATCGAGTGAAGAACGGTCGTCAGATCATGCTTGTCGTTGTCACTGACGAAGCCGGCGACGACTTTGGCACTCAACTGGAGCCGGCCATTGCTTACTGCCGCCGCTACGGAGCGAAGTCGTATGTGATCGGGCCGCTGGCACCATTCGGTCGCCGGTACGGTTTTGTGCCTTACACCGCTCCAGAGAACAACCAAGTCTATCAGTTACCGGTTGACCTAGGTCCGGAAACGGCGGTCATAGAAAGCTTGAACTTGCCTTTCTGGTACCGTGGACCTCAACTGCGATATCTGTCGTCTGGTTTCCCTCCTTACGCATTGGCACGCTTGGTCCATGAGACCGGTGGGCGATACTTCACGACCAACAGTTTGTCGACGGACAGTCTGACCCCTTACGGTGTCTTCGACTTTGCCAAGCTGAAACCGTTCCAGCCAGATTACTCGTACGCGTCGGCCAACCAATATCGCCAAGACATGACTAAGCACCCCATTCGTCGTGCTGTGGTCGAAGCGGCGATGCTAAGTCGTGAGTTTGAAGCCAAGGGCACGCCGCTGATGGACATTCGCGTCACCCCGCAAAACTTCAAGCAAGTGGCCAGTAATGCTCAGGTGCAAGTCGCTGAGAGCGAGTTGATGATCAGCTCAGTCCTTAACGCGTTTCCTGCTGGCATCGAAGAGAAGCTGGACATGGAGCCATTGCCACGCTGGCGGATGGCGTTCGCATTGTCTTACGGTCGACTGTTAGCGAACAAGGTGCGATGCATCGAGTACAACTCGGCATGTGCTTCGCTCAAGAATGATCTAACTCCGCAAGATGTCGGCAGCAAATCGAATCACTGGATCTTGAAGCCTTCAGAGAAAATCAATTATGCCGGCAGCCTAAAACGCAGCGCGAAGAAGGCTCAGGCTTTGCTTGAGCGAGTCGTGGAAGAAGCTCCAGGAACTCCGTGGGCTGTGATGGCGATGCGAGAACTGCAAAACGGGATGGGCATTGCGATCGAACAACGCTTTATCCCACCGCCTCCACCACCAAAGCCGCGCCCGGCCAATGCAGCGAGGCCCCCGATGAAGATCCTGTTCGCTCAGCAGCCGAAGAAGAAGGGGCCGCTACCCAAGCCTCCGCCAAAACCGAAACCACCGGTCTTGCCCAAGCTGTAGGTTTTGAGCTGACGTTTTTATCTCGTTTCAACGTCGTCGAGTTCAATCGATGCGCGTTGAATTGCGCGAGCGCTGGAGTGCAGGATTTGGCCACCCGACCTACCGATTCGCTCCATGCAAGTGCTTAAAGGCTGGACTCCAATGCTCTGAACTTTGACGGCGGGCAAGTGTTGCAACCTCATGACTGCCCAAAACTCGCTCAGATGTGTATGCTGGACTTGAGACCGGGTCACTCGTGAGGAGCACTGATGACATTTGAGAAGGTTGCGCTGGTTGGAAGCCAAAGCGAATCTGCCCAAGAAGCTTTAGTCGGGCTGAAAGAACGCTACGAAACCGTTGCCCCCAAAGATGCGGACGTGATCGTGGCACTTGGCGGCGATGGCTTCATGCTGGAAACCATGCACCGAAACATGCGATATGGATTGCCCATCTACGGCATGAATCGTGGCACAGTCGGCTTCCTGTTGAATGAATACAACGAAGACGCGTTGGTCGAGCGTGTCAATCGAGCACAGGTCGCCAACCTGCGACCACTGCTTGTCACCGCCGTTGGCGACTCGGGAAGCGAGCAAACCGCGCGGGCCATCAACGAAGTCGCCCTGTTGCGACAAACTCGGCAAGCTGCCAACGTCCGGATTATCATCGACGGCAAGCCGCGCATAGAAAAGCTGATCTGTGACGGAGTCCTGTTAGCGACGCCGGCAGGAAGCACTGCGTATAACTTGTCGGCTCACGGTCCAATCTTGCCAATTGGCTCAGGCGTTCTTGCCTTGACCCCAATCAGCGCTTTTCGACCGCGGCGTTGGAGAGGCGCGATTTTACCTCGCGCGGCATCGGTGACGTTCGAGATCTTGGATTACTACAAACGTCCCGTCAGCGCAACCGCCGACATGACAGAATTCCGCCATGTCGAATCCGTGACCGTTCGAGAAGACACAGAAACAGAAATCAAGCTGCTCTTCGATCCCGAGCAAAACTTGGAAGATCGTATTCTGAACGAACAGTTCATTCCGTAAGCCACTGGCGTCGCGAAACTCGCCAAGAGTTTCGGCTAAGTTGGCAGTTGAGGGTCGCAGCGCTGAATGTCTTGGCGACTTCCGTACCTCAAAAACGACGTCACTTGCCGGACAATTGCTTGATCACGCCGTCTAGGAAGTTGGCCAGTTGTGCGGTGGCTCGATTAGCGTTTTCTCGCAGATACCACAAGTCCTTCACGCTTCCCGGCCGCTTCCAAACCGAACCGATCGCGGCACCGATGCGAACGTTTCCCGTGGAACCAATGATCGAGAGAATCTCGGCGGGCAGATCGGTCTTCATGTCATCACTGATGGCGCGGATGGCCATAAACCCGGTTTGCCGCTCTTTCGCGATCTGAGCGACGGCAAGGCTCTCCATGTCAACAGCGATGGCCTGCGTACTTTCCGCCAATGATCGTTTCTCATCGACAGTTCGGACCATCTCGTCCGAGGTTAACAGTCTTCCCACATACAACCCATTTTCCGAGTCGGCTGGCAAGTTGATGTCGAGCCGTATCTCTTGCCCATGGCTATCCACCAACGAGTCGCCAACAACAATGTCTCCACACTTCATTTCTTGCTGAAGTGCTCCGGATAGGCCGCACGAGAGAATCCAATTCGGTGTGTGAGTCTGGATGAGTTGCTCGGTCGCTTTGCGGGCGCGAGCGAAGCCGACTTTGCTTTCGGCGATCGCAATCTTGACACCGTCATAGATGCCGCCGCGAAAGACGAAGCCGCCGTCCGAATACTTGCGCACTCGTTCGCAACGGCTAAGAAACGCGGACATTTCGATCGGCAAGGCAGAGACAATGCCGATGTCCGCATGAGCATGATCTGGTTGAGCCAACGGATTGGATTCCTTGGTGAGTCAATGTGAAACTTCCAGTCTATCCGATATCATGGGCGGATCGCGAGCAACTTAGATCTCAAATTCGAATCTGAAATCCAATGAGCACAGCTTATCTAATCGAGCCTGCGACGTCCGATGACTTCCTGAACGTCGCCGCGTTAGACCGAATCGCTTGGCGCGAGACACCCGACACATTCATACCCGACGGCGAACACATCTGGCGCGTGTGGTGCGACCACGCAACCCTTTTGGTGGCTCGACGAACCGACGAAATCAAACTTCCCCACACCGCCAACATCGCCGGCGCAACGGTCGTGTTCCCGACGTTGGGTAGCGAGACTTTCCTACACAAAATTATGGTCCACCCCGACTGCCGAGGCGAAGGAATCGGCTCGGCCTTAATGAGAGCCGCATTGGAGCAAGCCCCCAGCACCGTTCTGCTGACCGTCGATCCCGCCAACACCGCCGCCATGCAACTCTACGAAAACTTTGGCTTTCGCCTGAGAACCATGATCCCCGGCTACTACCGAAGCCACGAGGACCGCAACATCATGGAATTTGTGGTTTAATACTTCTTGTCGCTTTCGTTACCACGTCCAGCTATATTCGCCATTAACATCGTTCGCGGATCCGTTTTCGCGACAATATGTCATACAGAACTCTGTTGCACGCACCAAGCTGAATGACAGCACAGCGCATCACTGCCGTCGTGACAAAAACCGGTAGGGGTGGTGCGCCACTGGCTGGCGGACGGTGGCGCGTCGCGTGACGTGATTTCACGAACACGGCTCTTGCGCCGAGCGAAGTTCTTCGCGGTCACCCAAATATCCGCTCGACGAGATCGCAAGACGAAGCCGAAGAACTCAACTCCGTCCGCTCAACGAACGGCGCTCTTTTGCTCGTTCACCACGAGCTTCAGTTTGCGAGTGACAAACCGACACCATCACTTTCCGCGCTACATAAGGAGAGCGAACAAGAATCACGAAGTCACCCGCATACCATGCAAACGGCAGATTCCGAGGTTCGACTTCCTTGTCCAGATCGTCCAGCAGGATGTTGGAAAGAAGCGGCGAGCCTTGAGGCGTCGCGATTAGCTTGTGGCTTCCGCGGTGGCCTTGATCGCCGATCGTTTGCCAGCGGCGTATTTGATGAGGTATCCGATTCCGAAATGCCCGCGATCACGCCCCCAACAGCAACGACTTTGACGGCCATCACGGCTGCTAACAGAAAGAGCCAAACCAACGCACCTTCGCTACCCAAGCTGACACAACCAAGAATCATCGCAGTAGACATGACTTTTCCCCAATTTTTGTTGTTTGTTTTCTCTCTACAGAAACAAGACGCACCGCTTCCAAAGGTATCACGCGTCAGTTGAGCGATTTCTGAAAATCCTGACAGGGAGCACTGCGATTCTTTTCGAGCAACGCTGTCGGACGTCATTTGTTCTCGCTATGGTTAAGAGCAGACACCTCGAGGCCGTTGTCTTTCGTGGACAAATTTCGTTTAACGCCGGCGCCTTAGGCCGGGCGGTAAACCTGGATTATTCATCCATCAACACCGAGAATTCGTGGGGCCAAATCTTCCGAACCCCACGAATTCAGGGCGACCACGAATTACACTCTGTGAAAACTCGCGTTTGCCACAAGTTGTTACGAACGTGACGCTTAACTGAAATATCGGTCATGTTCATGAATGATCCGGGTTAAACGTCGAGAATGTTTCCCAAGCAGGCCTCTTAACAGCACGCAACAAGGAATCTCACATGGATCGACGAGGCTTTATCCACAGTTCCATCGGCATGACGATCGCAGCAGCGGCGGTGTCCGGTACGGCAAAGGCGGATACGAAGAAGTTAACCGAGAATCTGAATCCCAAGATTCAACACGCTCGCCAAGTGGCACTTGATATCTTGATGCCCACGCCGAAGCAGTTGGAACACGGGTTAAGGCTGCATGCGGAATCGCTTGTTTTTGATTCCTACGGCTTTGCCCCCCGAGCCGCTTTGGATGGCGCCGCGTACGCGAAAGCGATCGAAGCGGGAGCATCGGACATCGAACTGGACGACATGCGCGAAGAGATGTCGATGACTCGCTATGTCACAGTTCCCGAAGAGCACCGCGAGTACATGGATGCTTGGCGAGCATCCGGTGTGACTTGCATTTATCAAAATGCGGGGGAAGAGGGCCAAGACCCGTTGCGATTGATCAAGCGATTGGCACGATTCACGTTTGCTACGGATATGCTCAAGGACGAAGTTCCCAAAGCCGCGACTCCGGACGATGTCGAGGCGGCGAAGAAGGCTGGCCATCATTGTTTGTACTTCACCGGCAACGGCGTGCCGCTGACTCAGCAGTGGGTTTCGGTCGAGGACGAATTGCGGTACTTGCGAGTCTACTATCAACTTGGCATTCGCATGATGCATCTAACTTACCAACGCCGAAACATGATCGGTGATGGATGTGCCGAGAAAGCCAATGGCGGCCTCAGCGACTTCGGTCGTCATGTGATCACGGAAATGAATCGAGTCGGAGTGACGCCGGACTGTGCTCATTCAGGTTGGCAAACGAGTCTAGAGTCCGCACAAGTTTCCGACAAACCGGTCGTCGTAAGCCACACAACCTGTGGGGCCAAGTACCCTCATATTCGTAGCAAACCGGACGAGGTCATCAAAGCCATCGCCGACACTGGCGGATACGTGGGCATGTGTTGTGTTCCCAGATTCCTTCGCGGCGCGGGTGACATCGGCGTGTACTTGGATCACGTCGATTACGTCGTGGAAAAGTTTGGGGCCGATCACGTTGCGCTCGGCACGGATGTGGCTTACACCTCACAGAATTCCTCGGCCGAATCGAAAAAGATTCCGCGTCGCGGACGTCGGACTCGCAAAGAATTCCGATCGCTGTGGCCGGCCGATGATTACATTACAACATCCAAAGCACGTGATAGCATCAGTTGGACCAACTGGCCGCTCTTCACCGTCGGGCTGGTCCAACGCGGCCACAGTGACGAAACCATCCGCAAAATCATCGGAGGCAACGTGATGCGAGTGGCTCGGGAATCGATGGCTGTTAACGGATAGCTGAGTAGAAGCCCGACTTTTTCGAAAGGCCGGGCTTCTTTGCGCGATAGCTTCAACAACAACCTTGCCGATAAGTACTGTGGGTCGCCATAATATCGTGAATCGTCAATCATCAACTCGAACGAGCTTTTATAGGTCCACCATGAAGCATTCGAACGACAACTCGCGTCCTGATCGACAAATCGTCAACCGCCGGGATTTGTTGCAAGTCGGAGCACTCAGCCTTTCGACGTCGGTGTTGCCACAATCAGTGCTCGGCGCCAACCGCAGCGTTGCGGAAACGGCGGGCCGTGCTCGCTCGGTGATCTTTCTTTGGATGGGCGGCGGATTCACGCATATCGACTCATTCGATCCAAAGCCTGAAGCTCCCGAAGAAATTCGCGGCGAGTTAACTGCGATCTCGACAAATCTTCCCGGCGTTCAGTTCTGCGAAACGATGCCTCACCTGGCCAAGATGGCTGATCAGTTGGCTGTGGTTCGCTCGTTCTCTCACGACAGTAACGATCATTTGTTGAGTCAGGTTTACACTTTGTCCGGCCGCAAGGTTGGCCGGACTCAACTATTCAGCGAACCGAACATCGGAGCCATCGTTTCGTACTTGCACGGTTCGCGAAATGGCTTGCCTGGTTATATTGCCGTTCCTGGAATTACTCGGCCTGGACCGCCTCCTCACAACCTGTTTGTTGGCGGTTGGCTGGGAAACCAATACGCTCCGTTTGCTGTGGGTGGACAACCCGATCAGCCAGACTTCACAGTCGGAGAAAAGGCGGCCAACCCGCCAGTAGACTTCGACGAGGACCTAACACCGAAGGTGTTGCGTCAGCAAGACGGATTGCCGTTGGGCCGATTGAGCGGTCGCGCCAGCTTACGCCAAGACTTGGAACAATCGTTGCAAACTGCGGAACGACAAAAGTATCGCGATGTCGAGGGACACTATCAAAACGCGATCGAGCTATTGACCTCGAACCGCATTCGCGAAGCCTTCGATATCAATAAAGAATCTGATGCGATTCGTGACTCTTACGGTCGCACGAAGATTGGCGGCCGATGCTTGCTCGCCAGTCGGCTGGTCGAAGCTGGCGCGAGATTTGTCATGGTCGATTACGGTTATGATCCCGATTACGGCAACCTGTGGGACAATCACAACGCACTCAGCCAAAAGAACTTCCCGCACATCTCGAAGATGTCCAAGCGAGGCTATCACGTTGCGGGCTGCGATAAGGCGTTTGCTGGTTTAATCCAAGACCTGAAAACACGCGGACTCTTGGACTCGACATTAGTCGTCTTCCTGACCGAATTCGGTCGAACGCCCAAGATCAACGCACGTGGCGGCCGAGATCACTGGGGCGCTTGCGGATCCGTTTTCTTCACGGGAGCTGCCACGCAAGTTGGTCAAGTCATTGGCCAAAGCGATCAGCATGCCGCTTATCCGATTACACGCGGCTACACTCCCGCAGATCTAGCCGCGACAATTTACGACTACATCGGCATCGACCCCGAAACGCGAATCCGCGATTTGCAAAATCGGCCGATGCCGGTTCTCGATCATGGCGAGAAGATCGAGGGGCTTGTTTAGCTTAACTCGTCGCGGAAGCCGCCAAGGCTTTGGCACGATTATTAGGCAAACCGAAAGCCTTGGCGGCTTCCGCTACTGTTCAGTACTGATCGAGGCCGCTTGCGAGCACAACTTCTCCCGATTGCACCTCGCCGCTGATGCCGACGGTGACGGCGTCGTTGAAAATCACCTCGACGAATTCGACTTGCCATTCGCCTTCACGTTGGACAACCACGTAGTTTCGGCCATCTTTTTCTCCGAGCGCTGACGTCGAGACGGTTGCCAATGATTCCCAACGTTTCAGTCGAACAGAAACCGTTCCGAACAGACCTGGCTTGAGATGGGTTTCTCGTTCCGAGTACGCGTCCTTCACCGGATTCTTCAAGTCGACTTGAATCTGCATCATCCGCGTGGATTTGTCCAAAGCCGACGCTACCCGAGAGACATGGCCACCAAAGGTCCAACCAGCCAGTCCACCAAGTTTATGAACCAAAACGGATTGGCCCACCTTCACTCGCGAGGCCTTTCTGATTGGCACAGAGGCCATGACGCGTAGCTTGTCCTGGCGAGTGATCTTGAAGAGCGGCATGGCTCCCGAGTTATTTGTGGCTGGTCGAACGAAGGCACCGCGATCGATGTTCCGCTGCACGATGACTCCGTCGAATGGAGCCCGAATGATTGCATAGTTGACTTGAGCTTGCATGCCCTCATGGATGGCTTCGGCGACTTTCACTTTGGCTTCCGCGGATCGGACGTCGGCTTCGGCTTTTAGCAGGCTGGCATCGGCAACCTTCGCTAATGCTTGTGCCGTATTGATTCCCGCTTGGGCGCTATTGGTCGCAGCTTCTGCTGCCTTCAATTCGAATTGGGCTTCGTCGCGATTATCTGTTCCGACCGAGCCTCGCTTCACCAACGCGTCAACTTTGTTGAACTTTACACGGGCGAACTCGACAACTGCATCGGCTTCTGCTTTTTTTGCTTTAGCGCGATCGACTTCCGACTTTCGCTGATTGACCTCTTCCGTCGCTTGAGTCACTGCGGCGTTGGCTTGGCTGACCGAACTACGTGCATCGATGACCAAGGCGCTCTTTTCTTGCAGTTGCGATTCCAACTCAGGCACTTCCAGGATTGCGAGCACGTCGCCTTCCTTGACCTTGGTGCCAATGTCGACTTCCGCGTCGTTGACTTCGCCAAATTCGGCAACATAGCCGCCAACCTTCGCCATTAGCATGGCCGTTTCGAATCCATGAACGGTCGCACCGGGGAGTTCGATGACCTCGTCATAAGGTTCGGCCAGCACACCAACCTTTTCGGTTTTCGGACCGGATGTTTGCACCGGCGCCGGAGGCGGTCCACCGGTCGTGCCGCTGACATCTTCGTCGGCCCCTTGGTTACAGCCAGCGATCGCAACACAGACGGCGATCACCAAACTGAGGCACGCTGAATAGTGAATCATGACAGGTCCTTGTAGGTCGAAGGCGACTTGTGTTGCGGTGAAATTGACATACTTCCAAGAATAGTAACCCGAAGCGTGAGCGAGGGACGCTCACACGTGTTCGCGATCGAGAATCTTCTTTGCGAACACGTGTGAGCGTCCCTCGCTTACGCATCGGGTTACCATCGGCATCATTACCAACCCGGCTCCGCATTAACCTTTTTCGGTTGTTTCTTAATCATCACATATAAACAAGGCACAACGAATTTCGGCAACAACGTCGCAGCAATGACCGCACCGACGATTGTCCGCGCGAGTGGTTCGTCCGCTTCGCCTCCAGCAAAACCAACCGCCATCGGCAGAAGAGCCAGAATCGTCGTGACCGAGGTCATCAAGATCGGACGAAATCGGACGATGGCCGCATCGACAATCGCTTCCTCGACCGAAGCTCCTTCCGACAAGCGATGATTGGCGAAGTCGAGCAAAACAATCGTGTATTCGACAACGATGCCAATCATCATGATCACGCCCATGAAGGATTGGATGTTCAATCGAGTGTTCGTGAAGTACAGCATTAAAGCCACACCGATAAAGCCAAGCGGCACGGTCACCATCACGATAAATGGATCGATGAACGAACGGAACTGCGCCACCATCACCAAGTAGACTAAGACAGCGGCCAACATCAGTCCCAACGTGAAATCGACAAACGAGTCCCGCATCGAGCGAATCTCGCCTTGGACTTCCAATGTGAAGGCGCGGAATTCGTTGTCTCCGGTCAAGGCGTATCGAGTCGGCTGATTCAGGCCAACAGACGACAACACACCCTGAAACCACTCGGGGTACCGAGATGCAGCGCTGCGTGTGTCCTTGATCGGCTTCAGCTTCAGCGGGTGACCAGAATCGCTCAGTCGCCGTTCGATCTCGGTCACAACGCTGCCCAAGTCGTAACCCGGTTCGACGTTGGCGAAGACATCGGTGACCCGCGTAATGTTGCGATGATTAATGACTGACGGTCCGGTTTGGTTCGTGATAATTCTCGCCACGTCACTCAAGTACACGGGCGGTGAGTTGCTGCTGGAACCTCGCACAGGAATGTATCGCAGTGTGTCCAGCGAGTTGATGTTTTTCTCGTAGTACTGAGTGCCCAGGAAATAGTGGTTCCCGTTCGTTGGATCGATCCAGAATGCAGGGTCGAAGTTAATCGAGCTGTTCGTGGAGCTTACCAAGCACTTCATCACGTCTTCCGGCGTCAGTCCGCGGTCGGCGGCCGCCACGCGATCGATCTCGACACGAATCATCGGGTAATCGTTACGCTGAGCAACTCGTACATCGACGGCTCCATCAACACCCTCGATCGTCGTGACCAAGTGGTTCGCAATCTTGTGCGCAGTCTCCAACGTCCGCCCGGTAACTTGAAAGTGAATCGGTGATGGCTCGCCCATGTTCAAAGCGGCCGTCAAGATTCCGCCCGTGTCGAAGGCGAATTCAACTCCTTTCAAATCCCGTTCGCTGTTCAACCGGTTACGCAGCTTCGACACATAATCGAAGACATTGGACTTACCACTGGTTTGAACCAGGATGAAGGAGTCCATGGCGCCCGTGTTAGGAGTGTATGCCGCGGGCCAATCCATTAAGACACCGATGTTTGAGATGAGCATCTGGCAATCCGATTGAGTTTTCGCCGATGCAATTTCGTCAGCACTGAGTGCTCGGCGTTGACCCTTTGCGTACTTCTGGCGAGTGATCGGATAGATCGCCTCAACAGGATTGTCTGGCGCGGGATCGCCAAGCTCGTCAACGATGATGTTTTCGACTCGTTGAACAATCTGTTCCGAGACTTCAATCTTAGTCCCCGACGGCGCGCGGACGTAAATGGTGAATTGCCCAGAATCGACAGGCGGAAACAACTCGCGTCCCGATCGATCCAGTAACACAAGCGACGCCATAAACAGCAACATGGCAACGCCGACAACTGCGTAGCGTGCACGTAGCGAAGTGATCAGCAAAGCACGATAGGCCTGAATGAGCCATCCCAATGGTTGGTCGCCGTCATCCTGTTCAGCCACCGGCTCCAGCTCCATCGCAACCTCTTTCCCCTCGGCCAAATCTTGCCGCATTTGGGCTTTGGCAAGGATCGAAGTCACGTCGACTTCCAACTCTTCTGCATCGAATTTGACCTCGGCAACTCGCTTCAAGTAAGCGGCACCACCGACTCGTCCCGGTTGCCCAGCCTCTTCCAGGTAGGCTGCCAGCGAGTCAACCGACACCGGCCCCTCGTCGTCCGACATCAACTGGATGCTCCAAAAGATGCGACGATGAGCATCGTTGTAAAAGTGAGCGGCTTCCAACCGATTCAGTATCTCGTCAGCCGCGTCAGACTGATTCAACAAGCAAGACAACACGCGTCGTTCCGCGTCCGCGTCGTGCGGCGGCGGAAGTTTCGGTCGCCGTGTCTTCGGTCGCATCAACTTTGCGGACGCGACGGGAACAAAGAACACAGCAATCAGATATGAAGCCACAACCGCAAACAATACGGAATAGCTCAACGGAGCAAACAGAAACCGCGCCAGCCCCGACAGAAACAAGACCGGAAAGAACACCACCATGAAGGTGATAGTCGACACCAACAGCGGAACGTAAACTTCGGTCGTGCCTTCCCAAGCGGCCTGCAAGCGACCCTTGCCCGGCATGTTCATGTGCCGTTCAATATTGTCCAGCACCACGATGGCTTGATCGATTAAGATCCCCACAGCCAGCGCCAATCCGCCCAATGTCATTGCGTTGACAGTGTTGCCCGTGAAATACAAGCCGATCAGCGATGTCAGAATCGAAATCGGAATTGCCACAACGATGACAAACGTCGACCGCAGGCTTCTGAGGAAATACAACACCACCAAGCCTGCGAACACGGCACCTAAGATGCCGGCGATCCAAAGTGCATCGATGCTCTCACGGACTTTGACCGACTGATCCATGACGACGCTGAGCGTCAGCCGTTCCATCTTGGGATCGTCCGAGCCATCCGGTCGGCGGCGTTCTTCCTTAAGCCGCGCCAGAATCTCGTCGAGCTTGCTGTGAATGCGATCGACGATCTCGATCGTGTTGGCACCAGGCTGTCGATAAACGGGAACATAGACCAACGTCCGGCCGTTGACGCGAACGATGTTCGATTGAATTTGCTTGGTGTCTTTGACCTCACCGATATGCTTGAACAAGATCGGTTCGTCGTTGTCTCCGATTTTGACGGGGGCTTCATTGAGCAAGGAAACGCGATCGGGAATCGCGTTGGTGTAGATGTAGAATTCCTTGTCTTGAATCTTCGCGCTGCCTGCGGGAATCAGAACGTTTTGTTTCCTCAACGCCGCATGCACGTCCATGATCGTTAAGTTGTAAGCACGAAGCCGCTCGGGATCGACATACGCCAAAATGCGTCGCAGCGACCCTCCATTAACCGCCGGCGCGATGACGCCGTTGATGGATTGCAGATTGTTTCTGAGATTCTTGTAGGCGACATCGTAGAGCTCAGCATCGGTCATCACCGGGTTCGAAACACTGACGAGACACAGCGGTACGCTGGCTGTGGGATCGAAGGGCATCACCATCGGTGGGATTGTGCCGGGCGGCAGGTAGAACATGTCGCTCATCGCGTACATGCTGACTTGGCTGACAGCCTCGGCGGCGGAGACGTGCGGGTGAAAGAAGTCCTTGACGATGCACACCCCCTGCATCGCCTTCGCTTCCTGATGCTCAATCCCCGACGATTGGCCAGTCCACCGCTGCAGGCGGCTCATGATGTCTTGCTCCATCACCTCGGGAGGCATGCCGGGATAGAAGCAGACGATCTGGACTGCGGATGTCTCGAAGGTCGGTAGCAAGTCGGCGGGGATCCGCGCATAACAGACGATCCCGATGACAAGCACCGTCAACACCAGGACGACGACCAGATACGGGTTCTTCAGTGCGCCGCGGATCATCCGTGTTCCGCCTGTTTAAGTGATACGAGCGAGTCGCTCGAGAATCCTTCCATGTTGCGTGGATTGTTGACGATTTCCGGTTTTGGCTCAATCCGGGTTTCGATGTTGATAGAGTCGCTCGGAGAAGCCCGGCTTTTGCGAAAAGCCGGGCTTCTAAAATCACACAACTAGTGTGTTTCGATGTTGACGAAATCCGTGGTTTGGCGTTGAATCCCGTCGTCAGAATCCATCGGAGCCGGTGACAGATGTGTAGACGGTATCTTCTATTGCTGGTGGCGTTTTGGGCGGTTACGCAATCGTGCGGTTGTCGAGCCCTCGGTTTGCCGTCACCCCTGGCGTCGTTCGAACGCTCGCAAGTGTATCACCCTGTGGCTTATCCCATCGGCGATTGGGAACCTGAGGGACTTGAGTTCGAAGACGTCTGGATCAAACCCGCGAGAGAACAACGCGTACATGGCTGGTTCGTCCCTTGCGAGAATCCTCGCGCGGTGATTCTGTTCGCTCACGGAAACGCCGGCAACGTGACGCATCGAACTCCTTTCCTAAAACTGCTGCACGACCGACACCGAGTCGCTGTGCTGTCTTTCGATTATCGAGGCTTCGGTCGCAGCACTGACATAAAGCTCAGTGAAAAAACGTGTTTGCAAGATGCGCGAGCGGCACGGAAGTGGCTTGCAAAACGGATGAAGATCCAAGAAACCGACATTGTCATGATGGGACGATCTTTCGGCGGTGGCATCGCTGTCGACTTGGCCGCCAACGATGGTGCGGCTGGATTGGTCCTGGACAGCACGTTCACGTCGCTGCCGGATGTGGCGGAGGGCTTCTTCCCTTGGCTGCCCGTTCAGACTTTGATGGAAAACCGGCTCGATTCGCTGTCCAAGGTCGGTCAGTATCAAGGACCGCTTGTGCAAAGCCATGGTGATGCGGATCGCGTCGTTCCGTATGAATTGGGGCGCCGATTGTATGATGCAGCACCCGGACGCAAACGCTTCGTAACACTCGAAGGCGGCGGCCATCATGACTCGCAGGGCGAAGAATACCATCAGGCGCTGGATGACCTGTTTGAATCACTGACACCAGTGACTGAATTGCACAAGCGGTACGCATACGTCCGTCCGCCCATTGCAGTTTGCAGCGGTGGAACGCCTTGCCATTCGCCGCATTTGGTCCCGAATGGAACGAAGATCGTTCCAGTTCCCGATTTTGATAGCCGCTGAAAGCAATTCGCGCTTCTCGTTCCCATACAGAGTTGGGAAGTAAGTAACCCCACACCGAATTACCCTTGCGTTGCCACATATATCGCAATACGATACATCGCGTTGCGACTGGCAATCTCATCAGTTCCTCGGAAGCCAAGAGTTCAATCGACGTGAGCACTCCAATCAAAAATCCTAAAGACGCACTGCCTCTGAGCCATTCGGACTTTCATATTCTTTTGGCGTTGGCGAACACTCAGCTTCATGGTTATGCCATCATGCAGCAAGTGACCGAGTGGACTGGCGGGTCGATCCGAATGGGGCCGGGAACTTTGTATGGAGCGATCAAACGAATGCTGGGTTCTGGGTTGGTCGAGGAGGTACCAGAGGCCGAACGGCCGGATTCTGACGGCGAAGCGACCGAGCGACGTCGGTATTACCGGCTGACAAAACACGGTGACGACGTCGTCTTGGCCGAGACTCAACGTCTCGCATCGCTGATCCAAGTGGCTCAGTCGAAACAACTTCCCATTTCGATTTCCTTTGCGGAAGGAGCGGTTTAGCAATGATCCCTCGAATCATCCTTCGCCTGTCTGGCATTTCGTATTGGCTGTTGCTGCAACTTTACCCCGATTCCTTTCGCCAACAATTCGGCGACGAGATGCGTGATTGCTTTCGTCGCATGTTGCAAAATTCGATGCGTGAGCATGGCGTGATTCTTGGGCCATGCTGGGCGTACATTCGTGTGCTATGGGATTTAGTCCCGTCGCTGGCCGAGCAATACATGAACGAGTTTCGCCAAATTCGTGCCAACTGGGGCGAGTTCACAGGTCGGCACACGCGCCGCGCCGTGGTCTCGATCATGGTCGCCGTGTCGCTGGCTTTCGCGATTCGAGCTTCGGTCGCAGAGGCTTTCGAGGCACGAACGGATTCAGTCAAACCGGATCTTCGGGTTGGCGACCGAGCACTTGTCTATCGCTGGGCAACCAATTTTTCTCCGGGTGAGATTGTTGTCTTCAAGAACGACCAGGAAAAGTTCCGCTTCGGTCGAGTAGGGCAGCAAGAAAACTTCACCGGCGGCAAGATTCCCATCGAGCGATTCGGCAAGCAACAACTGCTCTTGGAAAAATCGCAGATCGTCGGCACGGTCATCTTTTCCTATCGAGTTCATCCTGCCGAGTGCGCACCCGATCAGAAAAAGAAACAAAAGGCCCGCAACGACAAACCGCCAGCTATTTAGTAGTGGTTTGATTCAAAGAAGTCCTGCTTCTTCGAGAAGCCGGACTTCTAAACGCAGGACAACAAGCCGCTTACCACCGATGATCTTTGACTCGGACTTTGCTAGGCTCGCGGCACGATTAATTCAATCTCCGTGTCACGATCCTTGGCATTCGGGCGAGTCAAAACATGCAATCCATCAAATCGGCGTTTCTCTTCTTCACGCTTCTCGCTTCGCCTTTATTCGCCGAGGCTCCGTTCAAGGCGGCTGATGGGTTATTTGACACCAGCGATTTGAAGTCGCTGGGACTTAAGACAATCAAGGGAAAGCATACGCAACTGTATTTTGCCACGGAGGATGGTTACAAGTTCTGCCACCATCCCAATCTGGTCGAGTACCGCGGGCGTTTGTATTGCATGTGGTCCAATGGCAAGATGTCCGAAGACAAACCGGGCCAGCGAATCTTGTACTGCAACACGGCCGATGGCAAGCACTGGACGAAACCAACCGAACTTGCCAACGACAAAGACGGCAAAGGCATCTGTGTTGCCAGTGGCTTCCGCGTTGTCGGCGAGCAACTCATAGCGTTTTACACGGTAACCGGCGGCACCAATTTCAATCCTGCCACCGCGTTAGTCGCGAGGACCTCGAAAGACGGCCAAAGCTGGAGCCAACCGAAGCGCATCACGAGCGGTTTCTTCATCGAGGCCCCGCGTCCAATCCACGCCACCCAACTTCTCCTTGGCGGTGAATTCGTCGGAGACTCGCGAAGCACGAAGCGAGCCCGATTGCTGTACACATCAGATGCGAGCGGTATGAGCGGTTGGAAAGAGTCGACGATTCAAATTGCCAATCCCAAAAACTTTGGATACTCGGAACCGAGCTTCTTTACGCAATCGGACAAGACTTTGGTCGTCACACTGCGAAACTACAGTGTCTTCTTGTATGGCAGCCGCAGTACAGACGGCGGCAAGACTTGGAGCAATCCAACACAAACTAATTTCCCCGACACAACTGCGCGAACGTCAGCCGGCAATCTACCCGATGGCACGGCGTACCTCATCAACAACTCGCTGCCCAAACGACTTGAGCGAGGACTGTTGTCCATCGCACTGAGCAAAGATGGCAAGACATTCGATCGCGCCTTTGTTCTTCGCAACGAACCAACGAAGAAACGCTACGACGGTGAGCACAAGCGTGATGGGTGGCAGTACCCTAACGCCACCATATGGAAGGGCAAGTTCTACGTGGCTTATTCGATCAACAAAGAAGACGTCGCCATCACACAGATCGAATTGAGCGAACTTGTTGAGTAGCTCTTTCACTGCGAGAAGACCGCGTTCTGGCGAACGCAGCTACAAGGTGTTGTCTACCACGAGACATCTCACTTCAGCTTCTTGATGATGAAGTCACTTGTGTTGGCGTAATTCTAACTCTTTTTCTTCCGATCGACGACCGTGCATTCGAGACCAAGCTTATCCATGGCTTCCTTCAGCTTGAGTCCCAACAGCACGTGATGAACCCAATTACCCTCGGATGTATTTTCATCCACGGGTGTGTTCGTGCCGCTGTAGGTCATGAACACGGAGGCCTTGTCACTCTTATCCAGATGCGTAATTGGCGAGGCGTCTTTCATCAGCGAAAGAACGCGTTCGGATTCCCAGTCCTTCTTGCCTTTCACGGCATAAAAGTCGACCAGCGCTGGGTGAAGTTTCAGGTTGGGTACTCCAAACCATTTGCGGAAAGTTCGCATGTCGTAAGTGGACTGACCACCGGATGTCGCCGCCGCCAAGATCCGTGTCCATTCGCGTGCAATCGGGTCATCACTGTCGGGCTTCGCAAGATCATCGTGAAAAGCGAGCCACAACGAGATTCCGGCACCTGCCGATCCGCCGAAACAGGCGACACGCTTTGCATCAATGTTCCATTTCTTTGCATTGTTTCGAATCGTCTGCAAGCCCCGAGCACTGTCGTGCATTGCCACGGGATAAGGGAACTCGCCGCCGTTCGTCAGGCGATAATTCATCGACGCGAAAGAAATGCCTGCATCCAAGAAGCGTTGTGAGCTCGCTCCACGTTTATCGCCACCTCGAAAGCCACCACCGTGAATGTAGATCGCGAGCGGGGTCGGCTTGCCGTCTTTTGACTTTGCCAGCCAGATATCGAACGCTTGAAGCTTATGTTGGCCGTACTTGTAGTCGGCATGAGTTGGCACGGGACGCTCGCGAGTCGGCTGGTTCTTGCGCCGCTCTTGATTGAACTTCCGAACTTCGTCACGAGTTAGTACGCCATCTTTGTTCAAATCGCTCTTGGGAAACCGCTCGAGAAACTTCTTAAAGCGTTCATCGTTCTCCGAAGTCAGTTCTTGAGCGAAGGCTGACGCGGCGACAAAGGTCGTCAAGAGACAAAGTATGCGAGATGAAGTTGTCATAGCATCACCGACTGTTTTACAGAGCTTCGTTGGAGTCCAGGCTTTAGCCGCCCGCAACGGCCAGCCGCAATGCAGATTACGACACTACAGCTTGAACGAAAGCGCCAACAAGACCGCAAAGACGATGGCCATAAAGCCCACAATCGTGATAAATAGGCGAGTCGCCCGGCGAATGATTCGCTCGGGTAATTCATAGCGGCTGGCGCTGTAGACCAAGCTGATGACGAACGCCAAGGGAAACACGTACCAAGTGAAGTTGGAAGCGGCCAGGAGTGTGAGTGATGCCATCATGTGATTGCTCGAATTACGCTTCCGCGGCTGCGGCCTCGGGTTCTTTGGTTTTGCTTGCGTGTGACTCGGACTGCTTTTTCTTGGCTTCTTCTTCGGTCGGTTCGTCTCCGTATCCGTAAGCCGGTCCTTCGTAAGCGTCCCAAACCGCCAGCAGGTTGAGTAACCCGGCAATCCACGTGAAGACCAACGCCAACTCCATCTGCTTGCCCAAGATGCGGTTCAAGTGTTGCTCGGCATCGTCTTCAATCGGGACCTGGTAGTAATCCCAAAACGCCCGAGGCACCGTGCCCTCGATGATCGCGACTTCGTATTCATGCGCCTCGCCCTTTTCGTGAACGTGGCACATGACGTATCGACGATCGCTGGCAAACTGATCCTGAACTGGGTCCTCTTCTAGCCGCAAGTACTGAAAGCTAATGTTTTCGCTGGCAAATATCTGTGGTCCGACTTCGACAGGATCACCCAATTCCAGTTCGATTGGCTCTTTCCCGTCGATCGTTCCCTTCAGCGATCCGTTGACTTCCCAACTCATTTCGCCGCCATCTTGAACCAGTGTGAGCTGACCTTCGATGTCGCGGACTGCATCCTCACCAGCAAATCGGACACGCCCCTTAAACGGTGCCTCCAGTTTCTCACCCAGCGACGATTCCTTCTCGATTCGATGATTGGCGTGAAAAGGATCCTGTGGAGCGTCATAACGTTTGTGCTGAATCAAGGCGCCCATCGCCGGCAACCCGACTCCGATCTGAGCGAAGAAACCGATCGTCTTGCTGCGACCAGTCCACTTGTAATAGACGGTTTTCCAATTGCCGAGATGCATTCCGTAGAAAAACGTTCCCAGGATACAAACCGTATAAATCGCCGCTTTGAAGTATCGCCCCTGGTACCAATGCCCAGCACCTGGGATCAAATACCCCAAAACCGCTGCGACAACAGGGTTCTTCAATTTTACTCGAGGATCAGTCATGGACTTATCGATGAGAAGCCCCATCCCCACGTTGCACGTTTCGATACCGTCGTTTGGCCCGAAGACGAGATTCTCGCCAAAAAGAAACAACGAGGCTGGATGGAAGCTGGAAGATTTAGGTCAAGGATTTCGGACTCAGTATTTCAACGGAAGTTGGCTGTCGATGATAGATATTCAATTGTAAGTATATCGCCCGGCGATGTAAAGTCGTTTTTCCGAGATCGAGACAGTGGCGATCGACCTGACATTAAGCATTGCAGCACGCGCATGTGTGTTTGCGGTCATGCCAGCCGCTCTATAGCCACCTTCCCGATTCGGTGAAGAACCTGATTTATTTGAGCGACCAACGAATCAGCGACGTGGTGTCTTTGATCAGCAAGCTATCTTCCAGCAACACGGGTGGCGCCCACGTCGCGGTCTCGGCGACTTGATACGAGGCGACCTTTTTGTATTCGTCTGGCGTTGCCGCGACGATCTGTACCTCGCCGGAATCCGTAAGTGCCACGATGTGACCGGGAATCGACAAGAACGTGACGTTCGAACCCAGCCGACCCGGACCTTGCCACTTGATGTCTCCGCTGTTCGGATCAAGGCAGAAGAGGCGGCCCTTTCCATAGTGCGACATTCCGTACAAGTACTTCCCGTTCATGACGGCAGTACTCATATCCAGAGCAACTTTACGTTGATGCCAGAGTTGCTTAACCCCCCACGATTTTCCGAATCGTCGAGGTTCGATGCTTTGGATGCCTCGGTTTTCGCCGCCGAGCAAGATACGGCCCTTATGAAACGTGGGCGTTGGCATATTTTGGTCCGTGCCGACGTGTGGAGCGGAATACTTCCAAAGCAACTTGCCAGTTTCACTTTCGATGCCGGACAAGAATAGATGATTCCATTCGACAATCTGTTTGACGCCATTGGTTTCCACAAGCAACGGGGACGAATACGAAGCGCCAACATGCCCTTGTTGCCATTCTTCGTTACCTGTTCGAACGTTGAGAGCCATCAGTGTACCCTCGTCGTCCGTACCAAAATGAACAACAACCCGATCTCCATCAACGATTGGTGATGTTGTTGCTCCCCAATTTGGATGGCCACTCTTGAATAGATTCTCGAAGTCGCGTGACCACAACTTCTTGCCCGTATCTGCTTTCCAGGCGGTAAGAACACCTGAAATACTAAGTGTAAATACCCGTCCGTCGGCATAGATCGGGCAAGATTTTGGCCCCTTGCCGTGATACTCGCCACCGCCGCCGACTTTGAAGGGGGCGGGATAGCTCTTCTTCCAGGCGACATCACCCGTTGTCAGATCGACGCAGCGCACGACTTCTTCTCCGCCTTGGCGCGAGTGTTGAAAGACGCGATTTCCCACAACAATGGGCGAACCGTATCCGGCGCCAACTTCAGTTTGCCATTGCTTCTTTAGCTTGGATGGCCAAGTTGTTGGAGCCTTAAAATGGCCGACCCAGCCGTCACGTTTGGGGCCAAGCCATCCTGTCCAGTTGGCATCGTCGGCAAGACAAATGCCCGCCGATATCGTCGAAGCAACAATCGTAAATGTGAGAAGTTGTTTCATTGTCAGTTCTTGTCGTCTTTCCTCAGATGCCAAGATCTTCCCACGGGCCAGTGATGGCAACCGTAAAACCGGGCGATTGGATATTCGCGAACAACCACTTGCCGTCAGAGCTGAAGCAAGCACCGCACCACTCGGAACCCCGGTAGTCGCCTTTGAATCCCTTGTGCTTCTTGGCCAGTTTCACGTTGTTGGCCGCGAGGGTGACGATGGAACCGTTTGCTCGTAGGCCATGCAGTCGTTGCGGCTTGACCGAGCCATCCTCGCACAAAACGATGCCGCCACCAGGACGCACAGTCATGTTGTCCGGCGCGTCCATAACTTCTTTCGAAGGTGACTCGAACAGCATCGTGATCGTCTGCTCTTTGGGCGAGAGTGCCCAAACTTGACCGGCGCCAGCATCGCCGCCGCTGGTCGAGACGAAGTGGACCAAACCATTGCTCCACCAACATCCCTCGAGCCTTGCGAATGTTGTCCCGCCAGCCTTCTTGCCTTGCTTGAAGACTCCCAAGCTGTCATTAGTTCCCGGCGAGTGGGGAAGCTCGGGGGCCTCGATGTCGACCCATGTGATGTCGATCGTCTTGCCAACTTTACACTTCTTCGAAAGATCGTCCCGGCCTTTTGCCTTGAGCATTTGCAGCTTGCCGCCTTTGGCAAGTTTGCCTTTCTCATTGGGAACGAACCGATACAGACCTGCTGTGGTTCGGTCTTCCGTTTCATAGACGATTCCCGTTGCGGGATCGACGGCGACGGCTTCGTGGACGAATCGGCCCATATCCTTCAATGGCTTCGGTTCCTTTGCGGCATCGGCGGGCACTTCGAATATCCAACCGTGATCCTCGGACAGACCAAGCGGTTTGTCGTTGTACTTGTCGCCAGGACCGTAAGTCGTCTCCTCGCACGACAACCAAGTTCCCCATGGAGTTGGTCCGCCAGCACAGTTTCTGACAGTTCCCGCCAGCGAACCCCACGCCTTCTTCCATTGGCCGTTGGCCGTGTCGAAATCCATATTCGTGCAGCCGCCGCCAGCTTTGGGGTCGAAACTGATACTTTCGCCGGCAAAGCTGCGGCTACCGGTTACCTCGTGATTACGACAAAGGGTGACTGTCGAACCTTCAGCCTTGATGACAGCCATACCATCATGACTTCCCGGCGTGCGGAACCCATCCGACATCGGGTCGTTCAACCAGCCAAACGTGGAATAGCGAAATCCTTCCGGTAACAACAACAGTTCAAGCCCGGACGATGCATCTTTTGCAGGCACAAGATTCGCCAATGACGACTTGATCTTTTCTTGGCTATCGTCGGCAGCAAGACGTTCAAGGTATCCGCCAAAGGCAGCTCCCGCCAAAGACGACATCGCAGCAGTCTTAAAAAAGTCGCGTCGACTGTTTCGATCGCTCAATGAATTGGACGACTTTGTCATTCGAGTGTTCCACTGTTTACCTAAAAAATGTAAGTGTTCGCATTGAGAATACCGCTTTGCAGCTCAAATTGAAAACAACCCAGGTCGAGACTTGCAAGCTGTACACCTCACCGGCAAACTGCGACTGTCTTCTTATGCATGAAGATATCAACCACAAATCACGAAGTTACTTAATCCCGACGCCACCAACGCCATTGGACTCATCAAGACTGGTCCCAAGATCGCGGGTAAGCCGCGCCAAATCATACCTGAGTTTCTACCCGTGCCAATCGGGTACTCGGGTAATTCAATGATAATTTTGCTTGCCGACAGTCAACTTAAGAGTGCTGAGTCGAGCCAGCGAATCATTGACTTATTGGAAGAGAAGTATCAGGAGTACAACCCGACCATCTACTATGCTGTAATGACCGCCTGCGGAATCGATTTTCCTGACGGGTTCGATTTTGATACAGCCGTTTCAATGCAAGACCTGTTTCAAATCCAATCACCGAACAACCCAAGTGGTGCGGCGCAAGGAATTGTCAATCACGCAGTGCGTTACGAAATCTCGAATGGCCCGCACTTTTTGTCGTACGTCACCAGCGGCACAGTAAGGGCGCCGGGATCAATTCCATGAAGTCGATCTCAGAGATTCAACTGCACGCGAGCAAGATCGTCCGCGAAGCTGGCAAGATTGCGCGAGGCTGGTTTGGCAGGACCAGTATTTTGGAGGTGAAGGAAGGTTTTGACCCGGTAACGCAAGCCGACAAGGAAATCGACCAATTCGTCAGAGAGAAGCTTTCTCAACCGTTTCCAACACACGGATTCGTCACCGAAGAGGACAAAGACAAAGCCGCCGATTCTGAATACGTTTGGGTGTTGGATCCGATTGACGGAACGAAGCACTTCGCTGGCGAGATTCCGTTGTACTCGATTTGCCTTGCCCTTAAACATCGAGGCGAAACTGTTTTAGGAGTCGTGTACGATCCGGAATCCAATCAGTACTTTGAAGCGATTGAGGGGCAATCTCAACGAAATGGAAAGCCCATCAGCGTGTCTCCGAAAACAACGCTCGATCAATGCCTTGTCTGCGTTGAAGTACCAAATATGGAGTCTCTGGACGCAGTGCGTGAGAGGGCACTCGATTGGTATGGCCGATTAAATCGCGCGTGTCGCCGAGTTCGCATTCTTGGCATTAGCGGGCTTGATCTCGCTTATTGTGCGTCGGGTGGCTTTGATGCATATGCTCGTTTAGGTTGCCCAACCAAAGAATGGGATGTCGCCGCAGGCTTTTACATCGTGAAGCAAGCTGGCGGCGAAGTGCGGCACGAGCCCAACGATTTGATCGTCGCCGGGTCGACTGCTCTTTGCGACGAATTACTTGAAGTGCTCAACGACTAGGGTAATCAGCACCGGTAAAGCTGGTCAGAACGGAGTGTTGCCAGCTCCGCAGCTCCTTGCCCAACTGTTTCGCGATCTCGGGTTTTGACTTCGCAAGGTCTTTCGCTTCGGCCGCATCTTTACGCAAATCGAAGAGCTCGATCTTTTGTTTGCCTTTGCTTCCGGTCACGACCAGTTTGTATTGGTTGCTGATGAGAGCGCGGGCGCCGGCATAGTTTGGCTCGCTGATCTTCGGGTGGTGGAAGTTTTGAAAGTTGCGCGTGTAACGGCCACCGAGCATCTTGACCAGCGGCGTTGTCCCTTGCTGCAACTCTGGTTGAATCCACGGTTTCTTTTCCCCGAGGAATTCCTGGGAGCTATTGTAATTCCAAACGCAAATCGGTCTTGATCGCTCTTCCATCTTTCCGTCGAGCAATGGAACCAAGCTGATGCCATCAAGTGGGCGTTGGGGGAGTGGTTGATTTGTTAGCTCGCAGATAGTTGGGAGCATGTCGCTGGTGACTGTGTTGACGCTGCTGACTTTGGGCTTCTTGATCTTTGCGGGCCATTCAATGACGCCGGGAACTCGAATGCCGGCTTCGTAGACCGTTCCCTTGACTCCGCGAAATGGGCTGGTGGCTAAGCCGCTGCGAGGAACTCCGTTGTCGCCGCAATACCAGAGCAATGTATTGTCTCGCAGGCCCTTCGATTTCAGATAGTCCCGCAATTTGCCGATCGAACGATCCATCGCGGTGATCTCCGCGAATCGTTCACGCAAGACTTCACGGAGCGTGCGAGTTGTCGGGCGGCCGGTCTTGTTGCTGGTCAATTTGACCTTCTTGTCTTGATACGATTTTGGCAGGTCGTCGTAGAGCGCCAAGTCATCGGGCAATCCGCTGTAAGGTTCGTGTGGCGATCCATACCAAACGACCGCAAAGAACGGCTTTCCACTTTCCTGAGCTTCGCCGATAAATCGAATCGTCTCGTCGATGATGATTTCGGAACTCTCGCCGGTGAACTTCTCTGGAGGTCCGCCGTTGCGAGAGAGCGTGGGATTCAACTCGAAGAAATTGTCATGAGACAGCCATTGATGAAAGCCCATCGCGCCGGGGCTTGTGGGTGAGTTAGACTTTACGGGGCCAAGGTGCCATTTGCCGAAGTGGCCGCATTGATAGCCGGCCTTGGCCAAAATCTGGGCGACGCTGATTTCTTCCGGTCGAATTGACCAGTTGGGTGCCAACGTTCCGTAGCGTATCGGATGGCGTCCGGTAATAACGCTGCCGCGCGTGGGCGAACAGGATGGATGTGCGGAATAAAAACGGTCTAACCGCAGTCCCGTTGCCACCATCTCGGCGAGAACAGGCGTCTTTAGTTGTGGGTGTCCGTTATAACCCACCTCGTCCCATCCATGATCGTCTCCCATCAACAAGACGATGTTTGGTTGCTCGGCTGAAGCGTCTCGGGCTGAAGCAATCACAGCTAGCGCCAACAAGATGAGCGTGAAACTTCGGTAAGTATTCGTCATGTTGAGTCTCTCGGGAACAATCGTCATCGAGGTGCGGATGCTGGCTTTCGTTGATCGGAATGAAATGCGAAGTAGTTGTCTCCCAACATATCGGTCAACTCGCGACGCAGTTCTGGGCCGCAGGAAACTCGCATATCGGCGGGAGTGGACAGCGTGTATCTCAGCCGACCGTCAGGCTTTTCTTCGTCGACAGAATCCACAACGACGACGACAGAAGTCTTGCCGGGATACCTTTGAAGGAGATCCCGCGTTCGCTGCATGTCGGCTTCGGTGTGCATACCACGCTGGAAGCGAATGGCAAGCATCGTCGTGAATTGCTTCTCCGCTTCCTCAACCGTCCACAATTGGTTAACGATCACGTTGGGTTCACGGCCACGCCGATCAACCTTGCCCTTGATGATGCAGATATTTTCGCTGGTGACTTTCTCGCCCTGACGCGCATAGTCCTCGGGCCACATGATGCACCGAACAATCCCACTGGAATCTTCCAGGTCAAAGTTGGCATAGCGGCTATGGCCATTGCGGCTGGGTTTCTTTGTTGCGGCCTTTTTGATTGATGCGATCATCCCGCCGATGATGATTTCCGTGTTGTTTTCTAAGTCTCCCAACTGCAAGTTCGTATGCGTTGTATAACGAGTTAATCGGTCGCCAAATTGAGTTAGCGGGTGCGATGTCAGATAAAAGCCAAACGTCTCCTTCTCACCAGCCAGCTTTTGAGTGTGCGTCCAATCGTCAGCGTCGGGAATCGTGCTGCTGACCTCTTCAGGCTCATCGGCCGCGTTGTCACCACCGAAAAGATTCATTTGGCCGCGTTGTAGATCACGGAACTTGGCAGCGGCCGCTTGAACGGCTCGTTCCACAACCGTCATGTGCTGTTCTCTGTTGGGACCGAAACTGTCCAGAGCACCAGCTTTGATCAAGGTCTCCAAGACACCTTTGGTGAGAGCTTTGGGATCGACGCGTTCTGTTAAATCGAAGATGTCCATGAACGTCCCGCCTTCTTCACGGGCTTTCACGATCTCAGCAAGAGCCTGTTCACCGACGCCTTTAATCGCTCCCATGCCGAAGACAACTTTCTCGCCATCAACGCTGAATTCGACATCTGATTTGTTGACGTCGGGCGGGATCACTTCAATGCCCATTCGACGCGTATCGTCGACGTGTTCCGAGATTCGCTCGGAACTTTCCATACCGCAAGAAAGCAGCGCGGCCATGAACTCTTGTTGGTAATGCGCTTTCAAATAAGCGGTTTGGTACGAGACAGCACCGTAGGCTGTCGAGTGTGATTTGTTGAAGCCGTAGCCCGCGAATTTCTCGATCAACTCGAATAAGTTGATCGCCACTTTCTCGTCGAGGCCCTGTGTTTTAGCGCCAGCGATGTATTGTTCGCGGAAGTCGGCGATGATTTTCAACTTCTTCTTGCTGATGGCCTTAATGCATCGGTACGCAGCGGGAAGCTCGATTCCACCAACTCGATTCAGAATCCGCATGACTTGTTCTTGGTAAACCATGACTCCGTAGGTTTCTTCCAAGACTTCGTCGACAATTGGGTGAATCTCGGCAATCTCTTGGCGACCGTGCTTCACGTTGACATAGTCCATGACCATGCCACCTTCGAGTGGACCGGGGCGATACAAGGCCGACGTTGCGATGATGTCCAAGAAGTTGTCGGGCCGCATCTTTGTCAGCAGGTCGCGCATTCCGCCGCTTTCCAACTGAAACACGCCCTTCGTTTCACCTCGTTGGAGAAGTGCATAGGTTTCTTCATCGTCCAGTGGCAGCTTGACAGGATCGATGTCAATGTTGCGGTGCTTGCGAACGTCCTCGACTGCTTTGTCCAAAATGGTGAGGTTCCGCAGACCAAGGAAGTCCATCTTCAACAGGCCAGCTTCTTCGACGTGCGGACCGTCCCATTGCGTGATCACGTCTGTCTTACCAGTGATCGTTTGCAGTGGCAAAAGATTGTCGAGTGGCTCGTCGGCAACCACGACACCGGCGGCATGAGTGCCCGCACTGCGCGCGAGCCCCTCGAGTTTCATGGCGATGTCGAGTAACTCTTGAGCTTGCGGGTCCTTGTCATAGGCGTCTTGCAAGTCGGGGTTTTCTTCGATTGCCTTCGCCAACTTGATGCCCAATGTGTCCGGCACCATCTTGCAGATTTCGTCAACACGAGGAAGCGGCACGGCAAGCGCGCGGCCGACGTCACGAATCGCCGCGCGAGCCTTCAGCGTTCCAAACGTCCCAATTTGAGCGACGTTTGCTTCGCCGTACTTCTGCTTGGTGTAATCGATCACCAACTGCCGTCGGTCACGGCA
>PBMZ01000158.1 GCA_002722955.1 Planctomycetaceae bacterium
AAATACCCGCCGCTCCCGAGTCCCTCCATGAGATATCACGTCTCAAATCTGTACCACATTTCATTTCTGCCATGACCATGCTCATGCGGAGTGCATGAAACCGGCAAACAAAAAGGAGTTTAGTAGCTGTGAAAAAGCTCATCGTCTCGGCAGCAGTCGCCACTATGTTGATCGGCATTGGCCTGATGGGTCAATCTTGGAGTCAGAACCCGGCCAAAACGACCACCACCAAGATCCCACACAAAGTCGGACTTGTGGACATGGCTAAAGTGTTCAAAGAGTATGACAAATTCTCCGCTCTTCGCGAGGACCTGAAAAAGGAAATCCAAAAGAGCGACGAGCAAGCCAAAGCCATGGCCTTGCAAATCAAGAAGATTCAAGCGGAGATCAAAGGCTTCAGCCAAGGCAGCCCGGACTACGCCAAACGCGAAGCTGAGTTGGCCAAGTTGTCGGCCGAATTGCAAGCCTTCTCGAAGGTCGCCCAACGTGACTTCTTGCGGAAAGAATCGCAAATCTATCGAACGGTTTACATGGAAGCCGTCGATGTGATTGGCAAGTACGCTGACTACTACAACTTTACTTTGATCATGCGGTTCAATGGCGAGAAGATCGACACCGACGATCCTCAAAAGCTGATCCAAGGTTTGAATCGCCAAGTCGTCTATCATCGCCCACAAGACGACATCACCGTTCCGATCATCGAGTACTTGAACCAACGCTATCGTAAGGCCAACCCAAGTGCGGCAAAGCCGGCTGATCGATCTGCAACTGGCACTGGTACGACGACTAAAAACTAATTGCCCACCACGGCAATAGCGGGTCATTCGAACTTGCGGGTTGCATTTGCGGCCCGCAAGTTTTTGCGCGTTGAGCAACGTAGCGAAAGTCGCCAAGACTTTCCGTGGTGCTGATGTCAAAACTCTTGGCGAGTTTCGCTGCCAAACGCCCGAAACGATGTATTACAAAACGTGTAGAAAGAGGCTGCGCCGTCCATGAATGAACGCAATCAGCGAACGATCCGTCGTCCGATCCAATTCTCGGGCGTGACAATCTTCACCAACCATGAGATCCACGTTCGCCTGTTGCCTGCTGACGAAAATACGGGCATCCGCTTCCAACGCCGCGACCTTCCCTACTTGAAGCCCATTCCAGCTCGAATCGAAAACGCCGTTTTCCGTCATCGACGTACCGCAATCGAGGCTGGTGGCGCCAGTGTCGAAATGATCGAACACGTGATGGCGGCACTTGCTGGACTGCAGATTGATAACTGTTTGGTGCAGTTGGACGGCCCCGAGATGCCCGGATTGGATGGTTCTTGCCTTGCACTTGTCGATGGCATCCTGGCGGCGGGCATTGTCGAGCAATCCACGAAGGCAGCGAGACTTAGCATTCAACAAGCGGTCGATGTCGCGGATGACTCGGCCAGCATTCAGATCGAGCCACCACGGGACTCGGATGCCAAGACAACAATCGGTTATTCGTTGGATTATGGCGAGGAGTCTCCGATCGCTGCCGGTTCACTGGAAATGGAAATCACGCCGCAAACATTCGCCGACGAGATCGCGGCCGCTCGCACATTTGTACTCGAATCCGAAGTCAACGCCATGCGGGCTCACGGCTATGGAAAATTGCTGACTTCGCGCGATTTATTAGTTTTTGGCCCGAACGGTGTCATCGACAACAAACTGCGCTGGTCAGATGAGTGCATTCGTCATAAAATCCTCGACTGCATCGGCGACCTTGCGCTGATCGGGTGTGAGTTGCATGGAAAGGTCACTGCATCTCAATCCGGACACGCGTTGAATCGGGAACTGGTTCGAGCCATCCAAAGTAGCCATTCCGAGGCTTCGTGGGTCAAGGCCGCTTAGCGAGGGCCGGGAACGAATCCTGGCCATAAGCGTTTGGGAAACGCAATTTACGACAGGATGTCGAACATGGCCGTTGAAATCTCCAATCTCTCCATTGTCGATCCGCGAGCACGTGTTGCGGATGATGTTGTCATTGGCCCCTTCTGCGTTGTCGGACCTCACGTTCAGATTGGTGAGGGGACTGTGCTGGATAGCCATGTCACGCTCTCGGGCCACACCAGTGTTGGCAAGTTCAACCGGTTCTTTCCGAACTGCGTCATCGGTGAGGGCCCGCAAGACAAGAGCTACTGCGAGTCCGATACGCGAGTCGAAATTGGCGATGACAACGTCTTTCGCGAAGGCGTCACCGTCAATCGCGGTGCTGAGAAGGAAGACGGTTGCACTCGAATCGGCAACCGCAACTTGCTGATGGCCAACAGCCACGTGGCTCATAATTGCTACGTTTACAACGATACGATTTTGGTGAATGGCGTCCTGCTTGGTGGACACGTTCACGTGCATGACGGTGCTATCGTGTCGGGGAATTCGGTGGTGCACCACTTCTCCACGTTGGGACGTTTGTCGTTCGTGAGCGGTGGTTGCCGAGTCCCTCATGACATTCCGCCCTTTATGCTTGCTGCCGGAAGCGACAACCCCACCATCAAAACCATCAACATCGTCGGGATGCGGCGAGCTGAGATTCCGGAGACTTCAATCCGCTTGATCAAAAAGGCTCACCGCTATTTGTTCCGCGACCTAAAACCAGTCGCCACAATTCGCCAGATCTTCGAGGACGAAGTGGGCGGCGAATTGCCGGTGGAACTTGAGTCGTTAATCTCGGCCGTGGAAGCACAAAGTCGCGGCAAGATGGGGCGAGCTCGCGAGGCCTTTCGTGCTCAGCCGCCGGCTGAACAGAGTGATGATCAGGGCAAGTCGAATCAAGAAGCTCCGACAGTTGAGCAGACACCAATTGACGAGAAACGGAAAGCAGCATGAGTCGCCTGAAAGTTGCTGTTGTCGGCGCCGGTGCTTTGGGCCGGCACCATGTTCGAATTCTTAGCGGCCTGGACAATGTCGAGCTAGTTGCTGTTGCCGAGCTAAACGAAGCCCTTGGTCGACCGATGGTCGAGCAATTCGGTACACGCTGGGTTGCTGATTTTCATGAGATTATTGATCAGGTCGAAGCGGCGTCGATCGTCGTTCCCACAACGGCTCACTTGAAGATCGCCACTCCGTTTCTTGAACACGGCGTGCCGCTACTGATCGAAAAACCGCTTGCTGCGGACTTGCAGCAGTCGGAACAAATCGTTCGCTTGTCGGAAGCTCACAACGTGCCCGTCCAAGTCGGTCATGTCGAGCGATTCAATCCTGCCTTCGTCGCGGCGTCCGAACGCTGCGAATCACCTAAATACATTCGTGCTGAACGCGTCAGTCCGTTCACGTTTCGGTCGACGGATATTGGCGTCGTTCACGATTTGATGATTCATGACATCGACTTGGTTTTGAATCTCGTCCAAGATCGAGTTGTTCGTGTTGAGGCGTTTGGACTTGGTTTGATGGGCGACTTCGAAGATTGTGCGCAGGCACGCTTGCACTTCGAAGGTGGTTGCATTGCGGATCTTGTTGCTAGTCGAATCAACCCGGGTGCAGCTCGGCAGATGCAAATTTGGTCGGCGGCTGGCTGCGTGAATGTCGATTTCACCTCGCGCGAAGTCCGGCACGCTTACCCGACGGAAACGTTGAAGTTTGGCACGTCGCCCGTCGAGCGTGCTCGTCAGCCAGACGCAGACATTGAACAGCTGAAACGTGACGTCTTCGAAAGCTTTATCAAGATCGACTCTCCGAGCGTCTCCGACGCGGACGCGTTAACGGCCGAATTGAGCAGCTTCGTTGACGCGATCAGTAGTGGCACGCCCGTTTCTGTTGATTCCGGGCAAGCTCTCAAGGCCATGCAAGTTGCCGAGCAAGTCGTCTCGGCCATCAATGCTCACGCCTGGGACGGTCAACAAGGTCATTTGATTGGCCCATTTCCTCAACCAGTCGCTCCGCTGAAGCAAGCGGGTTAGCAAGCCACAAGCTTGGAACAATGCTAGCTCGTCGATACGATGAGATCGTTTTAGATGCCGGGCTTCTTGAAGAGGCCGGCATCTCGCGCGACACTTTAGGCGAGCGATTTCAATATGGCTGAATCAAGTCACCTTGACCACGAACGAGCAGCAGGGGGTGTGCAAGCGTTGGGCTTTGCGATCGTTACGCTTTCCGACACGCGCGACGAGTCATCGGACAAGAGTGGCCAAGCGATTCGTGAGATGATCGAACAGCAAGGTCACCAAGTCGTTCAGTATGCCGTCGTTAAGGACGATCGTGAACTGGTTGAAGCTGAGTTGCAACGGGCCCTCAACAATCTCGACGTAGCAATCATCGTGACAAATGGTGGGACTGGTATCTCATTGAGAGATTCGGCATTCGAAGCAATTGCCGGGCGTTTGGACAAGACACTGGATGGGTTCGGTGAGTTGTTTCGTATGCTTTCCTACGAAGAGATTGGAGCCGCCGCCATGCTAAGTCGTGCCGTTGGTGGCATCGCGAATGGGAAGGTTGTCTTCTCACTGCCTGGATCGACGAAAGCGGTGCGACTAGGCATGGAAAAGCTAATCTTGCCCCAGGCCGGGCACTTGTATCACGAATTGCATAAGCATCAACAATGAGCGACGAGAACTCCAAACCGAAGCCGATGAAGTTGGTTTGGCCGATCGTCAAGTGGTCGCTATTCGTCGCCGTCTTATGGTTCGTGGGCAATCGAGGCTACTCGCTCTGGTCGAATGCACAAGTTGCTGAAACCGACATCGAGTATGGATGGTTGTTTGTCAGTGGCCTCTTCTACTTTATTGGTTGGTTGCCATCAGCTTGGTTTTGGCAACGTTTGCTTTTGGCTCACGGATTCAAGGTCAACTTTCTCGCCGTCGTTCGAGCTTACTATTGCGGTCACCTAGGCAAGTACATCCCCGGCAAAGCCACAGTATTAGTCATCCGCGCCGGCTTGCTAAAAGCATCCGGTACGCCAGCCGCCGTCTCAGCAGTCACCGCCACCTACGAAACCCTAGGCGCGATGGGCATCGGCGTTGCCATCGCTGCGGCGTTTGCTCCTGAACTGATCGGCAACAAAATGAGAATGGAGTTTAATGCCGACCAGTATTGGTTGGTGCCAACATTTGTCGGCTTTGTTGTTGTCTGTCTAGTGCCATTAATTGCCAAAGTTGCAACCCTGGTGGCCAAGAAGCTGACGCCTTCGTCAGTTTTCGGAACAGTAGATCAACCCGATGGTGTCACATCGAAGGTTCTGTTGTCTGGTTGTTTGGCACTGGCCATTGGTTGGTGTTTTCACGGAATGAGTCTGGGATGCACGATTCGGGCTATCGATGCCGAAGCTTTGCAACTTGATCAGTTTCCACTCTGGCTATCTGCCGTCTCGATGGCGACAGCGGTTGGCTTCTTGATGATCTTCGCGCCGGGAGGCTTGGGTGTCCGCGAGGGCTTGTTGATGGAAGCTCTTAGGCAGCGCCCCGAATTCAGTGAGCAGGCGGCCGTCGAGATCGCTGTGCTGTTGCGATGTGTTTGGTTCGTTACTGAGGTGCTTGCTGCAGGTGTGCTCTACTTTGGTGTGCGATCTCAAACCTTGGACGATCCTTCGTTTAACGCCCAGCCGTAGGCGCCGGCGACCAAGACGTGTTTTTTGACTGAGAAGTAGACAATACGTCTTGGTCGCCGGCGCCTACGGCTGGGCGTTAAACGAATTACGAGGACAGAACGCTTTCCGGGTCCCTTTTCGTCGCCGAGTTATCAGTTTCGAGAAACCATTAGAATTTTTCGCATATTGGATTGTCGAAAATATTTCAAATGTCTAATATGCGGTCAGTTGACCTGTTGCAGGATTTCTCGCGAGCGAACTTTGGTATGAAATTCACGATTGACGAAGGTGATCGACAATTTCTCGAAGAGCTGAATCGGCTCGGTGAGGCGACGATCCAGGATGTCTGTGATGCCATTGGGGTGACCGCGACGGCTGTTCGGCAGCGTCTAACTCGTTTGCAGGCAAGTGGTTTCGTCGCACGGAAGATGGAGCGGGCCGGCCGTGGCCGACCTCACCATCGATATCACGTCACTGATTCTGGATTGCGGCAGCTTGGTGAAAATTATGCCGAGTTGGCTCAGATTCTGTGGCGCGAGATTGGCAAGATTCCCGAAGGCGATGTCCAAAAACGAGTTGTGGCGGGCATTCGGCAAGCTTTGATCGATCGGTACCGTCCGGTAGTTCAAGCGGATTCGCTTTCGGGGCGAATGGGACAACTGCAGGAAGCGTTGACCGATCACGGTTTTGACGTCGAAATCGACGCGAGCCGCAGCTTGCCGATTTTGCGAGAAAACAATTGCCCATATCACGAGCTGGCGTCCGAGGATTCTTCGATCTGTGAGATGGAGCAGGAAGTTTTCGAGCAGGTTTTGGGCACGAGCGTGACGTTAACTTCGTGCTGTCTTGACGGTCATCATTGTTGTGAGTTCGAGGCGGCTGAGGTGAAGTAAATGGTGATTTGAGATTTCAAATCTGAGATTCGAGATTTCGTATCTGAGATTTGAAATCTGAAATGACAAATTTGATTTCCCAGTCCATTGTGTCGGTGTCAAATACTGGTAAAGTGTGGATTCTCCTAGACTTTGACTCAGCCGACATAGGGAGCATCAGAGGACAATGACCTGGATTGACGGACGATTTGAGGAAAACGTAGTCACGACGACGTTGGAACAAGCCATGAACTGGGCGAAAGAATCCAGTGTCTGGCCGATGACGTTTGGATTGGCATGTTGTGCGATCGAGATGATGGCAACAGGAGCCAGCCGTTTTGATTTGGACCGATTCGGAGCCGGGGCGTTCCGCGCGAGTCCTCGTCAGGCTGACTTGATGATTGTTGCCGGCACCGTGACCTACAAGATGGCCAGCCGCGTCCGTCGACTTTACGAGCAAATGCCTGACCCGAAGTATGTCATCGCCATGGGTGCTTGCACCGTTGGTGGCGGACCTTACTTCAAGTATGGCTACCATGTGGTCAAGGGTGTCGACTTGGTCGTTCCCGTTGACGTTTATGTCCCCGGGTGCCCTCCTCGCCCAGAAGCCTTGTTGGAAGGAATCATGCGAATCCAAGACAAGATGCGGGCTCGGAAGATCACCAAGGGATCCACTTCCACTTTGCCCGTACCTCAACACTCCGGTCTCGCTCAAGTCCCAGAGGTCATCGAGGCATAGCGAGTCATCGACTTGCTAAACAACAACTGTCGGCTGAACAACACCTGAGTCAAAGTCATTTTCAAGTGCCGTGAGGGATCGCCGTCTAGCCGTTTTGTGAGGAATCACGTAATCACTGCGCACGCTCCGCGTGTTTATTCTGACACATCTTTCGGTGCCGAAAGCGCCGGAAGTGTCCAGAACAACAACTGGAGGTTGCGCGCCCTGTGCAAGTATCGAAGGTCATCAAGACTTTCGATGATCAGGGGTGGGCCGAAACTCTTGGCGAGTTTCGTTACCAAAGAACAGAATTTGATCATGAGTGTACTGAAAATCCAAGACCTTCATGTTTCCGTGGCGAACACGCCAATCTTGAAGGGCGTCAATCTTGAAATCAAAAAGGGCGAGATCCACGCGCTGATGGGACCTAACGGTTCGGGCAAGAGCACGCTGGCTTACTCGCTGGTTGGACATCCGAAATACGAGATCACTTCGGGCAAGGTCGAAATCGACGGCGTCGACGTGTTGGAATTGGACGCGAACGAGCGAGCTCGGCTTGGCATGTTCCTGGCCTTTCAATATCCGGTGACGATTCCGGGCGTGAAGGTCGCCGACTTTCTGCGCCACGCCGTTTCCAATGTTCGCAACCCAGACCGCAAAGAAGGCGAGAACCTGATGCCGATGCGTGACTTCCGCAAGGAACTCCGCGACCGGATGACTGAGCTGGGTATGGACGTTGATTTCGCCAAACGATACCTCAACGATGGCTTCTCCGGCGGCGAGAAAAAACGCATGGAGATTTTGCAACTGGCGATGCTGCAACCGAAGTTCGCTTTCCTTGACGAAACGGATAGCGGGCTCGACAGCGATGCCGTGCGAGTCGTCAGCGAGGGACTCCACAAGTTGGCAGGACCCGAAGTTGGTGTGCTGATCATCACACACCACAAACGGCTGTTAGAAGTCAATCCGCCGAACTTCACGCACGTGATGTTGGCGGGACGAATTGTTGAAACCGGCGACGCCAGTTTGGCTCAAGAACTACACGCCAACGGCTACGCCGCCATTCGCGAACGCCATCCAGAAGCCGCTGCCGAAGAACAAGCGGAAGAGGAAGCTGTCGTGGTATCATCGTAGCCCAAAACGTGCGTGGTCCTGCGACGCCGATCGCAGGACATTCCCCCGCGAGCAGAGTCGCGGGGCCACAGCAACTAAATATCACCACGGAGAATAATCGTGGCCACCGATCTTAAAGTTGACGAAACAGAACAAGTCGACATTGGTGAATATCAGTACGGATTCAGCGATCCGACCGACAATTATTCGTTCGTGAGCCGTAAGGGGCTCGATGCCGAAATCGTTACTCAGATTTCGCAAATGAAGAACGAACCGGATTGGATGCGAGAGTTCCGCCTGAAGTCGCTCGAGATTTTCGAAGAGAAGCCGATGCCCAATTGGGGCGGCGACATGTCGAATCTCGACTTCCAAGACATTTACTATTATGTCCGCGCGTCGGAAGGTCAGGAGCGAGACTGGGACGATGTGCCCGATGATATCCGCAAGACCTATGATCGACTCGGCATTCCCGAAGCCGAAAAGAAGTACTTGGCTGGCGTGAAGGCTCAGTACGAATCTGAAGTTGTCTACGGCAGTCTGCAAGAAGACTTGGCAGAGCAGGGCGTTATCTTCACGGACACCGACTCAGCACTTCGCGATCATCCCGAACTGTTCAAAGAGTACTTCGGCACGGTCATTCCGCCTTCGGATAACAAGTTTTCCGCGTTGAATTCGGCTGTTTGGTCGGGTGGATCGTTCATCTACATTCCGCCGGGTGTCGAAATCGACTTTCCGCTGCAAGCTTACTTCCGCATCAACTCGGAAAACATGGGGCAGTTCGAGCGGACGTTGATCATCGTCGACGAGGGAGCCAAGGTTCATTACGTCGAAGGTTGCACAGCTCCGACGTATTCCTCGGAAAGTTTGCACTCGGCCGTTGTCGAGATCATCGTGAAACGCGGCGGTCGTTGCCGTTACACGACTATCCAAAACTGGTCCGCCAATGTTTATAACCTCGTCACCAAGCGGGCAATGGCGTATGGCGATGCCTTGATGGAATGGGTCGATGGCAACTTGGGCTCGCAGTTGACGATGAAGTACCCGGCCGTCTACTTGATGGAACCGGGGGCTCGCGGCGAGACCCTTTCTATTGCGTTCGCCAGCAAGGGACAACATCAAGACGCAGGCGCGAAGATGGTGCACTGTGCTCCGAATACTTCGAGCCGCATTATCTCGAAGAGTATTTCGAAAGACGGCGGAAGATCGAGTTATCGCGGATTGGTCAAAGTCACCAACGACTCGGTGCAATGCAAATCGAACGTTGTCTGCGATGCCTTGATCTTGGATCCCGATAGTCGCAGCGACACGTATCCTTACATCGAAGTCGATGAAGATAACGTCACGATTGAACATGAAGCCAGCGTGTCAAAGATTGCTGAGGAACAACTGTTCTATCTGATGAGCCGCGGTCTGACGGAAGCGGAAGCCTCGTCGATGATCGTGACTGGCTTCATCGAGCCGCTGGTTAAAGAACTGCCGATGGAATACGCAGTGGAAATGAACCGCTTGATCGAACTGCAAATGGAAGGTTCGGTCGGGTAAGGAGTTCGCATCGCCGCCTTCGATCGCAAGATAACATAGCCTGACTCTCTGAGTCGGGCGATTCGCGGTCCCGACTCAGAGAGTCAGGCTACAAAAAAGAAAACGGTGCGCAGAAGTTACAATGTCAACGACAGCAACCACAACAGAGACTCCAGTCGGCTTCGATCAGTCCGCGTTTGACGCATTCTTGGCCACGCGTGATGAGCCCGAATGGATGCTCGACATTCGCCGACAAGCGTTTGCCGCTTACCAAGAATTGCTCACGTGTCCGCTGGATCCGGAAGAGTGGAAACGGGTCGAGTTGCGGGCTTTCCGGCCGGGGCGATTCGGTATCCAGCCAGCTTCGAATTCGGCAACATCGTTTCAAACACTGATGCAAGACCGCGCCGAATTTGGCGGGGCTGTGTCGTATATCAATGGTTCTTGCCAACAAAGTACGTTGTCGGAGGAACTCGCAGCCAAAGGCGTTGTCTTTGGAAACATCTGCGATTTAGCCAAAGACAGCGACTTGTTGGAAGGCAGCCTGTTCAAGGCAGTCAACTTCGACCGTGACCGCTTTGCCGCATGGCATGCTGCGTTCATGACGGGTGGCATGTTCTTGTATGTGCCGGAAGGTGTGACTGTCGAACAACCGCTCTACAGTTTGATTGCACTGTCGGGTAAGGGCGCTGCGGACTTCAGCCATACGCTGATCATCTTGGAAGAAGGTGCTTCGGCGACGCTGTTGGAAGAGACAGCCTCCATTGATGACTCGGCTGGTCTTCACGTTGGTTCGGTCGAGTTGCTAGTTGCACAAGGCGCACAACTTCAATACGTGCAATTGCAGAATTGGAACGATAACACTTGGCACTTTGGCCATCAGTGCGGCAATGTCGATGCCAACGCCTTCATTCAATGGACCGTTGGCGGTTTGGGCGCCAAGCTGGCTCACATTCACCAAGACGTGAACCTCGAAGGCCGTGGCGCTTCGGCTCAAGTCAACGGCGTGACGTTTGCGACCGAGCGGCAAGTGCTCTCGTACTACACGCAACAAACGCACAATGCCCCGGATACTCGAAGCGATTTGCTTTATAAAGACGTGCTGCGAGACAAGGCTCGCGTGATTTGGCGCGGGATGATCAAAGTCGACGAGATCGCTCAGCAAACTGACGGCTATCAGCGAAACGATGCCTTGTTGCTGACGCCGACTTGCCGGATGGATGCCATTCCTGGTTTGGAAATTGAAGCCGACGATGTGCGATGCACTCACGGCGCCACCGCCGGGCGTGTTGACGAAGAGCAAATCTTTTACTGCATGTGCCGCGGCATGACCGAGTACGAAGCGATGCATATGATCGTCGAGGGCTTCTTCCAAATCGTTTCGGACAGGATTCCGGTCGAGTTGGTTCGAGAAACCTTGAATCAAGCCATCGAGAAGAAATTGGGGATTGGTGACTGATGGCGGATTTCGAGAAAGTTGCCAAGGCCGACGACATCGAACCCGGCCAGCGTATATCCGTAATCGTCGACGATATCCCCGTCTTGCTAATTCGAGTCGGAGACGACTTTTACGCAATCGAAGACGTTTGCACTCACGACGGTCAGCCTTTGACCGACGGTCCCGTCGAAGGGGACGAGATTACGTGCCCGCGCCACGGTGCCCGCTTCAACGTCTGCACCGGCGCCGCGATGTGCATGCCAGCAATTGAGCCCGTCCCGACATTCGAAGTCGAAGTTCGGGATGGCGAAGTTTTTGTAGGTATCTAGCGGTTGGCTGTTAGCATTTAGCGATTAGCCAATGTGAGCCATTGCCGCTTTCCACATATCTTCCGAAGCTAATCGCTAACAGCTAACCGCTCAATTCTCCCCGCACGCTTTTACTTTCGATGCGGCGCTGATCTAATCAAGGGTCATTCATGTATCTTTTTTAGCTTTTCTGGAGTCCGATTGATGTCCGAAGAACTCGCTGGAGTGGAACGCGAGCGACAAATGCTGATTGACGCCGAGGCCCAAGGCACTGGCGCAAAATTGGAAGCCTATGTGAAATTGTCCGGTCCTGGCTGGTTGCAATCAGCCATTACTCTGGGCGGCGGATCGCTGGCCAGCAGTCTTTTCCTGGGCATCTTGGCAGGTTATCACCTCTTGTGGTTGCAAATCTTCGCGATGATTTGCGGCGTGACGATGTTAGGCGCCATCGGATACGTTGCGCTCTCAACAGGTGAACGCCCCTTTAAGCTCATCAACGAGCGGATCAACCCAGTGCTTGGATGGGGTTGGGCTTTGGCGACGTTAGCGGCGAACATCGTCTGGTGTCTTCCGCAGTTTTCGTTAGCCGAGGCGGCCGTGTCGCAGAACCTAGCCCCTGGCCTGTCCGACATGAAGTGGCTCACGTGTGGAGTTGTCCTTGTGATCGCGGTCGGCGTTACGTCACTTTACGGTTCGGGCGGCAAAGGTCTTCGCGTCTATGAAAACTTGTTGCGAGTCATGGTTGCCTTAATCGTGATCAGTTTCTTCGGCGTCGTTGTCACGTTGTTGGCCAAAGGCGGTATTGCAGTTGGCGACATCTTTGCCGGGCTGATTCCGAACTTCTCGATGTTCAACAATCCGTCGCCACAAGTCGAGCCGCTGGTGAGTGCGACTGGAGATTTCAGTGACTATTGGCGGAACTTGATCGTCTACAAACAACGTGATGTCATGGTAAGTGCCGCAGCGACTGCCGTCGGTATCAACATGACGTTTCTGTTTCCCTATTCATTGCTCAAGAAAAAGTGGGACCGACATTTTCGAGGCCTTTCGCTGTTCGATTTGGCAACGGGAATGGCGATTCCGTTTGTGGTTGCTACGGGTTGTGTTGTGATTGCTGCGGGCAGCAGTTTTCATGGCAAGCCTTCGAAAGAAATCGTCGACAACTGGCCCGACAATCGTATGGCGATCGACGGCAAGTTACGCGGCGACTTTGAGAAACTTCTCACGGGTCGCCTCAAAGCTGGTGGCGTTGCTCCCGCTGAGGGTGACGCGTTAATCGAACAGCTTAAGACATTGCCCGAAAGTGATCGCAACGTTGCGGCCACGATTGCCAACCGGAACGCCTTGACTTTGGCTAAGGCTCTCAGCCCTCTTACTGGTGAGTTTGTTGCCAACTACGTTTTTGGTTTTGGCGTCTTAGCAATGGCCTTGTCGACAATCACGATCCTTATGCTAATTTCCGGCTTCACGATTTGTGAGGTGCTGGGGCAACCCCAAGATAGCGTCTGGCATCGAATCGGGGCGTTGTTGCCAGCGATTGGCGTGATCGGGCCGTTCTATTGGAAGTCGGCAGCCGCCTACTTGGCCGTACCCACAAGTGTATTTGGTATGGCGTTGTTGCCAATCGCTTACTTTACCTTCTTTATTCTGATGAACAGCCGCAATGCACTTGGCGACGACTTGCCTCAAGGCAATAAGCGTTTGATGTGGAACATCATGATGGCGATTGCTTGTGCATTCTCGACTGTTGGTGCTGGCTGGGCCGTCTGGAGTAAAGTTGCCTGGAAGGGAGTCGCAGGATTCGCGGTGTTTATTCTTGTGGCAGCCGTCGTTCACTTTATGCGTCCACCAAGACGCGACTAGCGTCTTGTAACCCCGCGACTCTGCTCGCGGAAAGAGCCTAAACGTTCTGTGATCCGAGTCGCAGGACCACCAATCCCACCTTTATCCGTCTCCATAACAGGAGCCTTGCCATGAAGCTTCGACTTTTCACTGCTGGAACGATTTGTTTGTGTGCCGTCACTGCGGCGTCTTGGGCTGCGAAACCGGGCGATTGGCCTCAGTGGCGAGGTCCGAATCGAACTGGACACTCGAAAGAAACGGGCTTGCTCAAGGAGTGGCCTGAAGAGGGTCCCAAGGTTGCTTGGAAAGTCGACACAACCGGTGTTGGTTACTCGTCGTTAGCAGTTTCCGATGGGCGCATCTTTACTCAAGGCGACCTGGATGGCGTTGAACACATCATTGCCATCAATGAAAAGGACGGTTCGTTGCTGTGGGCCGTCCAGCCGGCTCCGGTCGTCGCGGCGCTTGATGAACGCATCGAAAAGACGTTCGCCAATGCCGACAAAGACAAGGACGGCCAACTGAGCGAAATGGAAGCTTTGGCGGCGATCGGCTGGAATTTGAACAAGGCCGACACGAAAGACGAAGATGCGAACAACGAAGAATTGGCTCAAGCGAGAGCGAAGAATTACTTGGAGAACTTCGACAAAGATAAAAGTGGTGGGTTGTCTTACACCGAAGTCCACTCGCAAATGATGCGCGAGTTTGCTCGCATCGACCAGCCCGATGGCAACGCCGATGCCAAGCAATTGGCGGCGGATCGAGCACAACGGTGGCTCAAGAGCCTCGATAAAAATGCTGACGACAACATTGATCAGCGCGAGTCTCGCGGCACGATCATTCAACGATTCTTCCGCAACATGGATGCTCCACAACCCAACACCGGCAGAGGTGACGGCAAGCTAACCAAAGCAGAAATGGCGGACTTCTTCTGGAAGCGAGAACGCGGCAAAGACGGTAGCTTGTCCGCCGACGAACTGGCGAGTTACTTCTTGCGACAATATCCCGGTCGCGATGGCGTGTTGGTCAAGACAGACTTTCGCCGATACTTGGGCGGCTATCGAAACGGCCAAGGCGACGGACCTCGTGGAACTCCAACTGTTGAAGGCGAACGCGTCTACACAGAGGGCGGCTTCGGCGACCTTACTTGTTCGTATGCCAAAACGGGAGCGACGATCTGGCACGTCAACTTGACCACCGATTTCGGCGGCGGACGCCCTGGCTGGGGTTACAGCGAGAGCCCTCTGATCGACGGCGATAACATCATCGCGACGCCCGGTGGCAATGGCGGTGCCCTTGTCGCACTCGACAAGATGACGGGTGATGTCGTCTGGCAAAGCGAAGAAATCAAAGACCGCGCCCACTATTCCTCACCAATCGTGACCGAGGTGAATGGCGTTCGTCAAATCATTCAGTTTACTCGTCAGCGCGTCGTTGGTGTCGACGCCAAGACTGGCAAACTGCTTTGGAGCTACAAGAACTCGGCCAACGGAACTGCCAACTGTGCGACGCCGATTTATTCGGACAACCACGTGTTCTCGTCATCGTCGTACGGTACCGGCGGTGGCTTGGCGAAGCTGACAAAGGGCAACGAAGGCTTCTCATCCGAAGAGGTTTACTTCAGCAAGAGCATGGCCAATCACCATGGTGGTGTCGTTTTGGTTGACGATCACATGTACGGGTTTGGCAACGGTGGCTTGATCTGCATGAACTTCATGACGGGCGAGATCGCCTGGCGAAATCGTAGCGTCAACAAGGGTTCATTGTGCTATGCCGACGGTGACTTGTATTGCTTAGGTGAGCGAAACCAACTTGCCCTGGTTGCTGCGAATCCCAAGGAATATGTCGAAAAAGGTCGAGTTGATCTGCCGCGTTCGGGACGTCCAACTTGGGCTCACCCAGTTGTGGCCAACGGTCGGCTTTACATTCGCGACCTTGGCAGTTTGACGTCGTATAACGTCAGTGCCAGCCCAGCCGAGTAACGAGATTTCAAGAAATCTACAAAACGAAGCGAACCACGTCTGCTTTGGCAATGTCACTGGTACCGTCCTTTGCGCGATTGACAGGTTTCAATTGGTCTTGCAAGTTTCGGAAAAGTTGAGAAGATACCAGTACCGTGCGTGTGAAACGCAACACGCGGAACTGAAGCCGTGACGAGGTCGGGTGTTGGCACACCGATCGAAGCGGGGACTCTGTTAGAGAAAGGAGGTGGTTCTGTGAACTATGACTGTACATGCCAACGAGGTGGTTCTGCCTGCTAGATAGCTGGCGGGCTGTCTGGCACAGCAATAGCTGGTTGTTCCAAGTGGAAGAACATCTTCCCATCCGCGGAACAATTCGCGTCCGCCGAGGCGGATGCGAGCACAAAGGCGGCCACCGTCTCGCACGAGTTTCGATTTATCGAGATTCGTTGAACGAGTAAATCACGAAAGGCTCACTCTCATGAGGGTGAGCCTTTCTCTTTCTTTGCTCAATCGGTTGATGCGCGGAACGACTGACAACCTTCAGGGCAATCGTCTGCGGCTACAAGTAAGTATCCGCCACCGCCGGCTCCGAGTGGGCAGCAGCCGTGTGAGCGGGCGTTGAGGTTTTCGACTTGTTCGCAAAGTTCCGCTGGTGCGAAGTTAGGAACGATGCGCTGCACGGCTTCGAAGGTAAGTCGAAGACTCGCCCCGAGCGATGCGGTGTCTCGAGTTTGGATGGCTGTCCATGCTGCGTCGACAGCAGAGCCGAGTGCTTGCAATTCTGTGTCGTGGGGGGGGGCCTTTGGCATCGTCGACAGCAAACCATCGGGACGTCGCCCAGTTTGGTAGAGGAATAAGTGTTGCTCGATCCAGGTGAGAGCCTCGGGGGCGGTGATTTCTTCTCGCTCACACGGCCAAAAGTCACCATCGTATGAAATTCGGATGACGGCGTGAGTTGTCAGGCCGATGGCGTCCATCGAGCCGGATAAGTAGTCGTAGCCTGGCGGGTTCTCGAAGGCGAACAGTAGTCGCTCTATTTCCTTTGAGGCAACTGGTTGTACCCAGCGGTTAAGGCGAACTAGTTGATCGCGTGTGCTGGTAGCTAAACCGGACCTGCGGTCTAAGGCGACATCGGACCAAATGGGCAACACGATCACCGAAACTGGCTTCGAGGCGACTTGCCCGATGTAAGGCTGATCGACGAAGCCGCCAATGTTGATTCGGTACGGAATTCCCTTTTCGCGTTCGGCTCGTAAGTCCGTGCTTGATGTTGCTGGAAGATTCTCGGGAGGCGTACGGTCAAGGACGACGTACTCAATACCGAGTTGCTCGCAAAGCGATTGCTTACTTTCGGAGTGGCCATCGGTGTTGATGACAAACACGATCTTTGAGTCGTCTGCATGGCCCTCGAAGCCGATGCGAAAGCTCTCCGGCCCCATGTCTTCGGGCACAATCACGTTGTCGACGGAGGGGTGATTGCCGAGCATGAAGGTTCGCTCGGATGTTGAGTAGGCGGGGAGCTTACCCTTTTGGTGCATGGACGCAGCGTCGCTGCCCAGTACGACGATCAGCCGGTCGCCGTATTCGGCGGCGGTGCGCAGAAACTGATCGTGACCATGGTGTAATCCGTCAAAAAAGCCTGTCACAACGACAACGGTCATTCGGAGTTGGCTCCGTAATTGATCTTCGCAACCCAGCCAGTTTGGCTTTGATGCACAATCTTGACAATGGGATTATCGTCGGATGGTACTAAGAACTTCTTATCGAAGAACCAATCGGCAAGGCCCGCTGATGCCGCGTAACTGACATACAAATGAGTGACTCCAGTCGCCTTCAGTTCTTCCAGTGACTTTCGAGGATCGGGTTCGATGGCGAAATCCTCGAGCCTTGCGTGATCAAGGCCGATGAACTTTCGATCGAGTGTAAACAATCGGCCGTCGGACACCATTACCGTGTCGCTATCGGCGAGATTCTGATTCATCCACGTCAAATCGGCTTGAGTTGGCAAGCTGAATTCATTTGCCTGACTCCAATCCGATTTGATACCGAAGATGAGAAGTCCCGCCAACAGGATGGCGCGACGCACCCAAACCGATGGCGGTTTGCTTTCAGTGTTTGCCTTGGATGCTTTCTCTGCGATGAACAATGTAAACAGGATGAAAGCAATCGAAAACAACGACAGTCTTAGTGTTGGTACGAAATGAAAGACGATAATCGCAAGAAATAAAATGCCGCCAATTCGCAATAGGTGGCATCCGACGCGTTTGCCCGTGTTTTCCAGCGTTTCTTGTGAGGCATCAGATTGCGGGCACCATAATCGCTCGGCCAATGGAGGCCCAGCGAAGATAGTAGCCAGTGAAAACGTGAAGAAAATTGAGCCTTGCGGCAATTCATTGACGGCCCAGCTGGCGGCGTGGGGAAATTGAAACCAATGAAAAACTAACAATGCTTCCATCCCAGCAATGACTACGGCTGCGGTGAGTGCTGATCGGTTGGAACTCTTGAGTCGTTCGGAGAACACTGTCATTGCAGTGACAGCAGCAATCGGAACAAGCGGGTAGAGGTACCGTTCGATCGGCGTGTGTTGTAAGTGCAACATCTCGAACCAGATCACCGTAAATCCAAACAACAGGCAAAAAATCACAGTCCGGATCAATGCAGACAAGGAACTGCGCAGCAACGTCAAGCTTGCGGCGGCGAGGATCAGGTGAATCATCGGGCCGCTGACGGCCAAGCTATTCGGTATGAAACGCCATGTCTTCTCGATGGGGCTGACGGAATCGGGGCGATTCGCCAAGAACCACTCACTAATGTCGTGGCCTCCGACGACATCGAGCAGTGCGGGATACAGTGGATTGCCAATGATCAACCAGTTGCGAATCCAATGCACGGCAATGAAGCTTGCAACGATCAACACGGAAATCGAGAACCGGCCGATATTGATTGCCGACGCTTGCTGACGTCCTCGCTGCGATATCTCGAAAAGCAACAATCCCCCGAAGAAGAATGCGATCAAAGGTAACGAGAGGTACGTGCACCAATAGGCGCCTGCCCAGAAAAATGTACCAATGAGAAAGTTGCCACGTCGTTCGGCGACCGCATTGTCGGTGTCTTTTTCAAATGCATTCCATGAATAATAAATGGCCAGTAGCAAGTACAGAGTCGTGATGCTTTGTAAGTAAGGCTCTGTCGGAAGTATCAACAACGTGATCAACGCGGACCAGCAAGCGGCGCGAATATCGAGCCCGAATCGCTCACGAGCCAGCGCATATGTCACGCAAAGGATCAAGGCGTTGAGCACGGCGACGAGCCCTCGAGGTGCCATGTAGGTTACGTTGGGCGATTCGATCAGAGCGTTGACGCCATAGAGAAAATAAAACAATGGAGGGTAGGCTGCCTCCATTTGCAGAATGTAGCTGCGGCCGATGTCCGACGGAAAGTTGCCTTCAGCGACCAGTTTGCCAAACGGCAAGTGATACAGAAATGAGTCCCAGTCAGTCAGCGGTCCGACTAACGCATGGCGATCTGCGAAGACAACAGCAATGACCGCCAACAATGCCAAGTCGCGATGACTCCATAGACTCGCTTCACGGCGCAATTTGAGTGTCTTAAACGGCCCTCCGGCCAGCCGAGACGCGACGAGTGAAAGGAATACGACTCCAAGGCAAAGATTTTCCAGCGTAGTTTCCGTAAGTGTTACGTTAGCAAATTGGTTCAGCGTGAATGCGACGACCGTGAAGCAGAGTAAACCTAAGAAGTAAGCGGCGATGTGATCGACCAGTTTAAGAGTGACCTCGGCAGTGTCATCCTGTGAAGTATTTTGGCTGCGGCGACGAAACGCACAAATCAGGTCTACGCCTAGCAGCCAAAAGACGATGTGAAGGATGAACGCGACGGACAAGACTTACTCCACCTTGGTCGATCCGCGGGGAAGGCTTGTTTGGGTCAACTGATTCTTTTCTGCTTTCCGATCACCGAACCAAAGATGGGTTTGGGCGAATTCGATCACGTCACCGAATAGGACGTAGCCCAGTTTTTGTTTGCCGCAGTTGATCTTCGCACGAACTTCGGCACCGATGCGGAGATTCTCGATCTGTTTGGCGTCGGTGTCGGCGATGACTTCGTAGACAGTCAGTCCTTCTTCAGACTTCAGTGAGCGTGGAGCGATGTTTGCCAGCTCGCCTTGATACTTTCGCTCGGCTGCGGTGGCCGAGACGAACTCGACTTCTAAGTCTGTCCTTGCTTCTAATTCTTGAGCGCGAATGATGTGCCCCATTCGGGCTTCTTCAACTTCCAGCTCAAGTCGCCAAGGGCCGGCTTCGTTCTTGATTTCCATCATGACTTCGCCGCGGCGAACGGGGCGATTGAGTAACAACTGCTCCAGTTGAAACGTGGCGACCGTGCCATCGATGGGGGCTTTGACGATCAAGTCGTCGATTCGACGTCGCAAGAGGACTTCTTGAGCCATCGCGCCGCGGATCTCGACTTCGACGTCGACGATTTCGCCTTCGAGCCGTACTGTTTCTTGACGATCGCCGGTCTCGAACGCTTTGTTGTATTCGGCGTAAAGAGCTTCTCGATACTGTTGCTTTTCGCTTAGCTCGCTTTGGGCTGCGACCAGTTGGGAGTTCAGGTCTTCGTTATAGACTCTAAGAAGTGGAGTTCCCTTTTTGACTTTTTGTTTGGTGTCGACGTAGATTTCGATCACCTTGCCATCCCAAGGCGTGAAGACATCCTGGCTGACGATCGGCATCAGGCGACCTTCGCCTTCGACCCGATAATCGTAGTCGATGAAGATCATGCACACCGCGAATGCAATCAACAGCATCAGCACGGCGATCGATTTGGCGAGGTTCTTGCCGCGAAACCAACTGGCGAATCGGCCGACGCGTTTCCAGACTGGCATCAAGAACAGTTTTTGATGTCGCCGAGCGTTGGCCATGGCGAAGCCAACATGTGGCGCGACCAGCTCAGTTCGCTCGACGAGACCGTGTTTCGGCGTACTCTCTGCGACTTGTTCGACGATGAGAGCACCGATGGGTTTGTCCTTTGGTTTGGAATTGCCGGAATCCTTCTCTTCACTCTCGAAGAACTGCGGTTCGGAGTCGGGGTCGACGACTTCGCGATCGAACAGCGGTACGATCATGACCATCCGCGAGCCGCTTTCTTGGATGTAATCGGCAAGCGGTTCTTCGATATCCTTAGGCAAGTTGCCGAGCTTGCCCGAGTAGAGTATCGTCTCGCGCATCTTGATCACGAACTTGGTGAGCGACGCCATCGTCCGAACTAAGTTGGCGCGATGATTGACGGAATCTTGACCGCTAATGGCTTCAATGCGAGTCTTCTTTCCGTATCGAACGGCAACACTGCAGCGGTCCGCATCCAATAACAGGCGAGCATCGTTAGAAGCGGTCGCGGCAACTTCGGTCACGTCCATACTTCGGTGTACCTGCAAGACCATGTTCTCGAATTTGTCCGCCAGTTCGGCTGTCATTGCCGATCCGCCGCGGCCCATTCGATCGAGGTAACGGCAAGCGTAGCCGCACATTTGCTCGACAAATTGCAAGAAACCCGGTCGAGCCTGCACAGGCGTGTCAGCGCGTTGGAAGATTTCGACGACGCCGATCAATTCTTTGTTACGTTGTAAACCGGCCAGAATCAGCAGCTCATCTGATGGCAAGTCCTTGCCTTCGCCCTTGCTGTGCGTGCAAGCCTGGCCGTTCGAGAGGACATCGACCAACAACTTCTGGTTCTTGGCGGCGGCGTCGGGTTGCTGAAAGAACCCGGAGTCTTGAACGCCGATCTCTCGAAACATCTGCAACTGGTTGCCTTGGTTGAGCATCCAGACGGCACCAGCCTTGGCGCCGATGGCACCAATGACGCGTTTTAGGAACTCGTCAAAAAACGCCTCGGGGGGCATGTTGGTCTTCGAGAATTCTTCAATCTCGCGAGCCAACTGAATGATTCGGTCTCGAACAGAATTGCCTTCAGCCATCAGTCGTACCTGTTACTCGACACTTAGTTCTTGCGTAATGGTTTGCTTGAATCAGCCATTGCTGGCTCTTTTCGGAGGCGACCATACATCATATATGTCATTGTCACGAACAATGACATACCCGGACTCAACTACCTTCTGATCATGGCGTTCGAACCGTCTCAGCACGTCTCCGGGCTGCATCGTACTCACCCACTGTTGAAAGCTCTTATCCCATAACTTGGCAACGCGAAATTCTGACTGACTCGCATCGACGAAGTTAGCACTAACCTGTTCGGGCTGAACGACTTCCTCAAGATCCTGGAATGAGAGCTTCATTGATCTATCTGTGTGGCGCTTCTTAACAGATTGAAAGGTGTTGGGCAACGTTTTGTCTGGTTCCATTTGGACACGAATCGCCCGTCCATTGACTTCACCGAGGGGTTATCACTCAGAGAGTAATGGATACTTTGGTCGGCTCGGCGAGCGATTCTTCGTGCCAATCCTCATGATCTGTCATTTCGGGCGATTTAATCAAGGAAATCCTTGCCAAACTGCCGAAAACAAAGCTTGTAAGAACTATATCTCCCGAGTATAGTTTTGGTCAACGGGGTTACTCTCCGAATTTGGAGTGTTGAAATGGCGATTGATCGAAAGCAATTGGGATTAGCGATTCGCGAGCTTCGCAAAGCACGCGGATTGACTCAGGTGAATCTTGCCAGTGCGGCGGGACTTTCCGGAAGCGGAAACACGGTCGCGATGATCGAACGCGGCGAGCGTGGCGTGTCGATTGACACACTGAATAACCTCGCAGAGGCACTCAAAGTCGACGCAGCTTGCCTAACCGTTCTTGGTTCAACCGTTCCATCCGATTCTAGTACGTCAAAATTGATGCAAACCTTGCGTCAGACGGTGATCTCTTCGGTAAAATCAGCGAACAAGCCTCCGCGAAGGCGCACGGTGACGGCGGTCAGCAATGCCGAGTCGTTGGAGATGCGGCAACTGAAGTCAGCAATTGCCGCTGTCGTCCTGTCTTTGCCGGCGCCAGAAGCGGTTAGCATCGATGACTCGCAAAGTTGGCAGTCGGAGAATTCTGATACCGCATCGGAATTGGGACCGCAACGAATGCGTGACTCGACATGGATTGGTGCCCATGCGGATGCTCAACGAATCGTTCATCATCGTCCCGCAAACGATTCTCAGATCGTTGATGATGTGATGACTTGGTGGCATTCGACAGATTGGTGGCAAGACGAATCCGCCGCGATGAATTAAACGAAATCTGGAAGACTACAAATTAGACCCAATCAGAATAGATCGAGGAATCAATCATGAAACGGCTAGCACTTGTACTGCCTGCAGTTGGACTGATGACGTTTTCGTTGATGGCGACATTAACCGCCGACGAGCAAAAGGCCGAATCGCCCATCGACATTTCCCGCTGCCGGATTCAATTGATTGATCATGTGATCCTGGCCAGCGATCGTCCTGGAATCCTGGAGTTTGTCGAACCTGAAGAAGGCGACACTGTGGAATCAGGGCAGATGATTGCGAAGCTCAAGGATGACGTGGCGAAGGCCAGTTTTGACACGGCCGCCAAGCGAGCGGAAAACGATGTGCAAATTCGCTACGCAAAGAAGGCTCGCGAAGTTGCCGAAGCCGAATTGAAGATGGCTGTGCAGACAAACGATAAGCTGCCGAATACCGTGCCCTTGATCGAGATTGAACGGCTGCGCTTGGCTGAGGAAAAGGGACGCTTGCAAATCGAGCAAGCCGAGGTCGAACATTTGATCGCTGGGCTCACCAGCGACGAAGCGAAGGCTCAATTGGAGACTTACAGTGTCGACGCTCCTTTCACTGGCAAGGTCACGCGTGTTTACAAGAAACGAGGAGAGGCTGTTCGTCAAGGCGACCCGATTCTTGAACTTGTCAGCACAAGACGCGTCAAAGTCGAAGGCTATATCAACATCGAACACGTTTGGAGCGTTAAGCCCGGCACGCCGGTTGAGGTTCGGTTGGACATTCCCGACCGGGACTTGCCCCAAGAGAAACGAACATTCAAAGGTCACATCAGCTTCGTCGATGTCAAAGTGCAACCGGTCACGCGTCAGTGCCGAGTTTGGGCTGAGGTGGTCAATGAAGACAACATCCTGCGAATGGGCTTGAATGCTCGAATGCAAATTATGCCGCGAAAGACCGTCGCGAAGGCGAAGTAAACGGTTGTCGATACATCAAGTGTGGGCCACCTGAGAGAGCGGAACTTCACCCGAGAATTTCTCGGAAGCGGATGTTCCGCTCTTTTGCTATGCCTTAAGGAAGGAAATCGTGAGCGAATTCAACGAGCCGGAAAGCATTCGTTTGGACCAATTTTTGAAGCTGTCTGGTGTGGCCGCGACGGGTGGACATGCCAAGATGATGGTCCAAGGCGGCGAAGTGCTGGTCAACGGCGAGGTAGAAACCCGGCGTCGTCGAAAGCTGATCGTCGGTGACGTCGTTGTCGCTGGTGGCGAGGAAGTCCACGTCGAGCAAGGGGATGACTCTTAGAGATTGTTAACGACTAATCATTCCAAGGGTCAGAATCAGGATGACGCCAGCCGTAGACGGCAAATAAAAGCATGATCCAGGCGATTGCCGAAATGCCTCTTCCTGCGAACGTTACGATGCCCAAGATTTGTGCGAAGTCGGCGGGAGCTCCATTTCTGTAGTTGAGCTGGCAATACATGAGTCCCGCGTAAATCAGCAGGCTGAATAGCATCAGTGCGAAGCCGCCGGCTGCAAACATCGAAACTTTAGGATGTCGGTTCCAACGAGTGAGGGCAAGAACCAATCCCGTCATGTAGATTATGAAAGACGGGATTGTGTAGATCTGCGATGTGAGGAAGTCGACCATCATTGCTGCCTTTTCTGACAATTTGAAAATCACCGGGATGAATTGTCGTTTGAACAATACTCCGGTGGACTCAACAAATCAACGTGTGTTTCAGCAGCTCACTTCTTATGCCGGCCGTTGCCCTCGTGCCGCTTCAATTCGGCAACCTGTGCTTCGAGTTCTCGCTGCTTTTGTCGGATTCGAGCCATCGCGACATTTCCGTGAAGTCGACTTGAGGTCATATCGCCAAGTGCCATCACGATGATCCACATCAGAAGGATCAAGACGCCCAGCCAGTAGGCCGATGAAAGGACTTCATCCCGTTGTCCCCAGACGAATGGTGCGTCGCCAATAGGTATCAGTATCCCCAGCAATGTGATCAAGCCAGACGTCTGCATACGGCGACGGTATCGCTTGTAGTAGTGCTTGCGATCGAAGTCATCGAGCGATCCGTCATTCTTATGACGTCGCCAAGACTGAGTGTGTGAGTACATCATTCCGCCGCCGATGACCAACAGAATGACGCCAACGGCAATTGCCGCAATCCAATTATCCACGAAGTGTCCCTGTCGTAATGAAATGCTCTTTCTCGCTCTTCGTTCATTCGGACTGCGAGTGTGGCTGGGGTCGAGTCTTCGAGCCCCCAGTGTCTTGACTGCTGAGTGTCATGAATGCTGGGGGCTCGAAGACTCGAC
>PBMZ01000159.1 GCA_002722955.1 Planctomycetaceae bacterium
GTGCCAAGCTCAGTTGCGTAGTCTCTCGAAAACAACACCAACATGTTGCCGTGTGGCATCATTATCACCAGACGTCAACAACGCTTCTAACCCCGGTCATTCCAACGGCTTAGCTCTAGAAAGTTGCGTCGACAGCGCTTCCGTGTCGACATTCGGCAACATCGCTCTTTCCTGAAGAAATTGGGGACGTGTTTCGATCGCTTAATACACGAAACACCTTAACTCTTGCCATTCCCCAACTTGTGACAATATCTCGAAGCAGATTGTAAAGAAATCTTATCAACTGGCGCGGTCTAGTATTCAGCTTGCTTTACATCTGGACAGAGCGAACGAACGAGAAAGCCAAGACTCACACTCTTTCTTCAACACCTTCAGGGGATGTAACCAATGACCAGTTTAATGACCCAACTTTTCAATGACGAAGCCGGTTTTGTTGTATCCGCAGAGCTTGTCCTGATCTCGACGATCACCGTCTTGGCACTTGTTGCCGGATTGGCTGAGTTGTCGGCCGCGATCAATCAAGAGCTGGAAGACGTCGCAACCGCCTTCGGTTCAATCAATCAAAGTTATTCCTAACTCAGGCATTGAAGGCCATTACGGCGAAGCTGCCGGCAGTTCCTTCAACGATCAAGTGGACTTCTGTGACAACGAATCGGACCTCGTTCCGGTTTCCGCCACATTCGAAAACTAAGTCCATCAAACGGCGGACGCGTGGACCGCGCGCGTCTGCCGAGAGGCCTTCGGGCCTCAGCATTCACGACGGCGTCAAACCCAAACCCAACCCAAACATGACGCCAGCGTGAATCGCACCCATCACGAACCCAGGGCCACTTCACTTCGGGATGATTCGATCCATTGGACGTTTCCATAACCGTATTCTGCTAACGAATCACCAAATCGCAACACTTCTTGGGAGCACTGAAAATGAAACGTTTGCTTACACTGTTCTGTCATGACGAGGCAGGTTTTGTCGTCTCGTCTGAACTAGTGCTGATTGTGACCATCGCAGTCCTTGCACTAGTGGTCGGCTTGTCCGAGCTGGCCTTCTCGATCAATCAAGAGTTGGAAGATGTCGGCACAGCCTTCGGCACTGTGAATCAGTCTTACATCTACAACGGTATGGAAGGTCATCACGCATTGACGGCCGGAAGTCTCAACCGAGACGACCGCGACTTCTGCGACGACGAAGCCGACCTTGTAGGTGCACCGGCTGTGTCTGAAGGCACTCAACTGAACTTGAATAACAACAACTAGTTCAGCCTTCCAACGCTGACTTGAGTGCCCCAAACACTCAAGCAGCCATGTTAAACAACCAAGGGTTTGGCGAACTCTGGTGAGACAGTTCCTCCGAAAGCGTCGATGCCCCCCAACCCCAATCGGTGGTTTTCGGTTTGGTTTCTCAACAGGCGGGATCTCGTTCGTCTTGTCTCACACTGAGGCCTCGTCGGCCTCAGCTGTTCCCGCCGCCTCCCCAGCCCCCGCGATCGTCTCGCGGGGGCTTTTTGCTTTCTTTGCCTTCGCGATTCGGCGAGATCGAAGAAGCTCGATCAACCGGGTGGCCATGTCAGCGAGCGGCCTCCCATCAGATGGATGTGCAAGTGAAAGACGGTTTGACCGCCACCCTCGCCGGTATTGATGATCGTGCGGTAACCCTCGTCCAAACCCAATTCGGCGGCGAGCTTCTTGACCGTGAGCAGCAAATGCCCGAGTAACTCTTTGTCATCGTCCTCCGCATTTGCTAATGACACAATTTCTTTCTTGGGGATGACCAAGACGTGGACGGGAGCTTGTGGGCTGACATCCTTGAATGCCATGCACACGTCGTCTTCATAGACAATGTCAGCGGGTATCTCACGATTGATGATTTTCTTGAATATGGTCGACATCGGAATGCTTTCGTTGGCTGAAGTGCGAACTTTATCTGTTCTTGATAAATTGTGATTTACCGCGTGAATCCTTCCATTGCAATCCAACCGCTTACTGGTGAGACGAGATGCTCCGATCGATGTGCCGCTTTGTCGTCGGCTTTGCCGCGATCCTTTGTTGTTCCAACTGTGTTTTTGCCCAAAGCCAAGATCGCCCGAACATACTTTTCATCTTTATGGATGACCTCGGGTGGAAGGATGTGAGTTTCATGGGGTCCGACTTCTATGAGACTCCCAACATCGATCGGCTGGCTAAGGAAGGCATGGTCTTCACCAACGCGTACTCGTGTGCCGCCAACTGTGCTCCTGCTCGAGCATGCTTGTTGTCGGGACAGTACACTCCGCGTCACGAGGTTTATAACGTTGGCACGGGTCTGCGCGGCAACAAGAAGTTCAGCAAACTCAAACACATCCCAGGCACAACAACACTGCGAAAGGACATCGTGACCTGGGCACATTGTCTCCAAAAAGCTGGTTATAAAACCGCAACAATGGGCAAGTGGCACTTAAGCAAGGATCCCTTGCCATATGGGTTTGATGTCAACATCGGAGGTACTCACTCAGGCGGACCGCCGCGAGGCTACTTTCCGCCACACGGCAAAGCCCCCGGCCTCGAACAAGCCCCCAAAGGCGAATACGTCACCGATCGACTTCATGATGAAGCCATCAAATTTATCGAGTCTAATAAACAGAATCCTTGGTTCTTGTATCTGCCGCACTTTGCTGTACACACACCAATCCAAGCCAAGGAAAACATCATTGCGAAGTACAAAGCCAAAAAACCTGGCAAGATACACAACCACGAAGTGATGGCCGCCATGATCGAGAGCGTTGACGAAGGTGTCGGCCGAGTCGTCACGAAGCTTGACGAATTGGGACTGACTGACAAGACGGCAGTGATTTTCTTTTCGGACAATGGCGGTTACGGCCCGGCAACGTCGATGAAACCACTCAAGGGCTACAAGGGAACTTACTACGAGGGTGGCATTCGCGAACCGTTTTTGATCAAGTGGCCCGGCGTCGTTAAGGCTGGCACCGAGAACGACGAACCAATCATCGGTGTAGACCTATTCCCAACATTCTGTGCGATGACCGGTGCGGAGTTGCCAAAGGATCAGCCACTTGATGGGCTGAACCTGGTGCCACTTTTTCGAGGTGAGGCGATCAAGACTCGAGCCCTGTATTGGCACTTTCCCGCATACTTGCAGAGCTATCAAAGAAACAACGAGCAGCGCGATCCTTTGTTTCGAAGCCGCCCATGCAGCATCGTCCGCTTCGGCGAATGGAAGTTGCACGAGTACTTCGAAGATGGCGGCTTAGAACTCTACAACCTTAAAGACGACATCAGCGAAAAGAATAATCTGGCCGCATCAATGCCACAAAAGGCAAACGAACTTCACCAGATTCTCAAAGGATGGCGCGAGCGAATCAATGCTCCTGTCCCCAGCGAGCCGAATCCTCACTACGATTCCGTTGCAGAAGCCGAAGCGATCGCGAAGTCGGCATCTGGTAAAGGCAAACGGAAGCCAATGAACAAGAAACAATGAGACTTAGCTGAGATCAATGGCGGTACGAAAACATTGCCTCACGCTTATAGCATTCTGTACACTGCATAAAGATCAATCTATGTGGATTCAATATGAGATACAAAATATCGCTGCATAAATCCGATGAGGGCTACAGTGCCTCAGTACCTTGGCTTCCCGGTTGCTGGTCGCAAGGTGCGACGGAAGCTGAAGCAATCGACAATATTAAAGACGCCATTCGAGAATATCTAAGCGTTGTGCAGGATCGTTTGAAGGGCGCTGAGGTGCGGGAAGTCGAGGTCTCGATTTAGCGATGCCTAAGCTTCCTGGTGTCAACCATCTCAAAGCTGTCCGCGCGCTGGAAAAAGCAGGCTTTGAGATCGCTCGCCAAGGCAAGCACATTGTCATGGCGAAGACGAAGGGCGGTCGACGAATTCAAGCGCCTTCTTTAGTCACGGTTTTGCTCCAAGGCAGACGATCTTGCCGTCTGTCGTCGCCATGTAGAGCTTGCCATTTGCTGCCGCGAACCCATCCCAAACGGGAAGTGTTGGCAATTTGAGTTCCGCGATTGTCTCGCCAGTCTTCGCCGAAACTACCAACAGGCGGCCTCCCATTGAGCCGTTCAACGCCGCGTTTTGTTCGGCAAGCTTGGCTTGCACACTGTTGTCTCGGTCAATGATCTTTTGGAAGGTTTGTTCTTCGTCGATCAAGTCGGGCGGCCCAGCGACGAAGATGATTTTGTCATCTGGTTGAGCGTTATTGGCGCTTACCAACATGGCTCGAGCCAGAAGTGGGATGTCGGCGTTCCAGTGATGTTTGACGAAGGAACCAGCCGAGCGGTTGTTGCCGCCTTTGGCCGAGAAGCTCATGCCCATGCCGATTTTTCCTTCGATCGGTTGAGCAGCGATGATCGTGCCATGGTTATCGTTGCCCGAGGTGTCCATGGCTTTGCCGTCCTTGAAAAGAACCTCCATCGCCAACTTCGCTGTCGCGGGCAGTTTCTTCAGGGGGTTGAAGTAACGAGCTTCGATCTCGTCGTCTTTGATGTCGCCAAACATGACTCGAACTTCATCAATCAAGCCCGTGAACGTGTAAGGTGATTGGTAGTTGCTGACGGGGCCACCGCTGTCAGCTCCGATGTCGGTCTCCTGAGCTGGATCACTTTTGATTAATGACTTGGCCTCGCCGCTAGCAACCATTTCGCCGTCGACGAACAGCTTCAGTGACTTGTCGCTGCCGAGAACACCAACTAGGTGAGCCCAACGTTTGACGATGGTCCTCTTTCCCGCGACTTCGGAGACTTCGCCTCCGGCACGGATCGAGAAGCGGGGGCGTCCCTTTTGAATCCAAAGTGCAAAGCCCTCGGCCGGACCGCCGCGAGCGATCACGACGCCGTTCGGCTTTTGAGCCTTCGCCCATGCCTCGACGATGATCGCTTTGCCGGTGGGATTCAAGCTTGGCTTGTTCTCGAATTGGACCATCGGTGTCTTGCCACCCTTGGCCAGTTTGCTGGCGGGGTCAACCTTTTCGAGTGCTTCTTTCGGTGCCGTCTTCGGCGTCGAGAACAATTGATGTTCGATCGTTGTCGTCCACTTTAGGTATTGAGGCTTGCGGCCGAAGCCATAGACATTGTCACCGTCGAAACAAAGGATGCGGCCCGATGGAGCGTACTTGCCGGCTTGATAGTAACCGTTGTGTCCGCCGGCGAAACTGCGACCGTAGACCCAGTAACTTCGGTGGAACCAAGTGTCGTCGAGGAAACCCATCGGGGCGAATAAGTGGGCTTCTGGGCCGGCTTGCACGGCACCTTGTTTGGCTGCGTCACCAGAGTGCGGTCCTAGGCCAATTCGATTTCCCTGGCGATCGAAGCGCTGCGAACGCATGTAGATGGACTCGCCATCGCTAGATAAGACATCGGGCAAGCCCGTCGACATTTGCAGTGTTTGCAATCGAGCTTGAAGGTTCTTGCCGGATTCGGGGTCCTTGTCAGTGACTTCGGATTCGACAAGCTTCTCGCCGGTTAGAAGATTCAAACGGATCAAGCGGATGCCACCGTCGAGATAATTCGATCGACCCGCGACGAATGAGGCGACGCCTTCTTCGACCAGCACGCTTCCGTGAACGGGCCAAACGGATTCGATTTGCTCGAAAGCAGCCAAGCGGCGATCGATCGGAGCGGCTCGAAAACGCCATGCGAGTTCTCCGTCGTAGGCATGCAAACAGTAAACCCATCCGTCAGCCGAACCAAAGACGACTCGGTTGCGAACAACGGTTGGTGGCGAATCGACTCGGCCACCGGTCATGAACGACCACTGGACTTTGCCCGTCGCCGCGTTTAATGCATGGACGGTGTGTTTATCGATTTCGGATACGAACAGCCGAGCATCGGCAACAGTCACGGTGCTCAAGCGTCCGCTAAATTGCGTTTCCCAGTCTTGCTTCAAGTTGGCGGACAGCGAAGTTGACGCCAGTCCGCTGCGGCTAACATCGTGCCGGTACGTTGGCCAATCTTGTTTACTGCCAGTTGGGCCGTCATCGATTTGATCGTAAGCTGGTCCGACTTCTAAGCGGCCAACATTCGAAAGTTGTTCTGGCAAAACGCGAGATACCGACGTTGGTGCCAATGCGTTCATACCATAGAGTTTTGCTTCTGGATAGCACGCACAGTTATGTGGCGGAGCATACACCATGCCGTTGCAAGGCATGATGCCGTACAAGCAACCGCCGCGGACCCAGTGATGGATGTCCCAATTCTTTTCAGTTGGGTTGACGAACTCGATACCTGTTCGCGAGGTCATCAAATATTTGTCAGTAGCCTTGGCGATGTAACAGCGATGATGAAACCAGTAGGTTTCGACATCGGGTTCGAACTCGACTTTGACTTCGCCCGTTTTCGGATCGCGACCGGTCATCTTGCCGCTCATGCGACCTTGCGTTGTTGGAGCCGACCAGACTAAGCCGTTGCTCACAAGCAAATCTTCCGGTGATTGATAACCAGATTGATCGTGATTCGCCGACCAGAGTTCCTTGCCCGAGTCTGCGTCGAGGCCTCGCATTTTGCGGTCGCCACCAGCAAACAAGACGACTCCCTTATTCACCACCAAGCGAGGTCCAAAGTTGAACGGGATTTTGGCCCGTCGAGCGATCGGCGTCGAACTCCAATTCTCCTTGCCCGTGTAACGATCCCGGGATACCACTTTCTCGCCATCGTGATAGAACAGGCTTTCTTTACTCGTTGAAACTGTCAGCGGTGCGACCTTACTGGTCTCTTCCCAAAGGATGCGGCCTGTGCCTGGTTCGACCGCGACAAGTTTCCGTGGCGACTCGCTCCAGACAAATTCATTAAACACTCGGCGCTGATCACCAACGTTGAAGCCGGCAGAGAAGCTACTCAGTTCTGACTTGCCATCGTTAACCAGCAAGAACAGCAATCCGTCGGAGACAACAATCTCTTCGGTGGATTTGCCAGCCTTTACTGTTCGCAGCGTCTTGCCGGTTGCTGCGTCCAAGATCGAGAGTGGTTGGTCCAAACCCAACGTGACATAGACGTGATCGCCGACGGCAACCAAACGTCGAGCCAACTGCGTGGGTCCGCTTTTTAGTGGCCAGAGGTGATCGTGCCACGAGCTGATGTCGCGTTTCCAAAGGATCGTTCCGTTAAAGGCATCGCGCGCGATCAATCGCCACTTCGGCGGCATCTGGATCGAGATACGTGATCCTTCATCCATTATGTAAAAAATGCGCCCATTCGTCGAAACCAAGGCACTCATGCTGGCCATGCGATCGTGATGCCGCGACCAGCGCGGACTGCCGAGCCACTGCAAGTGCCGCGGCGGGCCAACTGCGTCGTCGTGAGCGACTGCGTTGCCCGAAGCGTCGTGAAGATAATGCGTCCACTCGTCAATGTTGTCGGGTACTGGCTTGACGTGAATGTGCCATTGTTTCCCGTCGTGGATGTAGGCAACTCCACGAGGCGCGAGGCTTCGCATGACTTCCTTCATTGGGATGTCACCAAGTTCCTTGGTCACGAACAAGTTGACGAAGTTGTCGATATACGGCAACTGCTTTCCGCTGCTAAGCGTATCGACGCTCACAGCTCCATAGATGTCCTTCTTCGACAACGCCTTGCGAGCCGCCGCGACCTTGGTCGAATTGCGATCGAGTCCGTGAACTTGGTAGCTATCATTGATTCGCAAGTCCGCGGTCAGTGAGCCATCACCGATCCCAAGCTGCACAACGATGCCGCCGCGGACTCCAGTGGCTTCAATAATCGATTTGGCGGAACCAGTGGGAGTTCTCGTTTCTGCATTGACGACGGTCGCGGCCAATGAAACAAAACAAATGAGAACTGGAAAGAACTGAACTTTCATCGTGACACCTGCTAAGAACTTGAATTGACTACACGATTAGCTTAAGGCCTTGTTGCCTGCTATCAAAGCGATAGCAAGAAAGTCGGGTGTCAGCCATATCTCAACGCCAAAGACAGAGTGCCGCTTGGTCAACTCCGTATTGCCGCATGGCGAAGCATGTGATAGAAGTCCGCCGCTTGAAAGAACGTCGATGTCAGATTGACACACATGCCTTGAGGCAAAACATGAAACGGTCCGTTCTCAAATCGTTTGTGATTCTCGGTGCAATTCTGCCGTTCGCCATGTCGCTGGTCTTCAGTAGGGCGGATTCTCATGCGCAACCGATCGAGGGGACTCCCGATCGTCCTGGTTTGGCATTTGACCAATATTTGGTGAACTTTCCCGAGATCGAACCGACACACATGGTCTCGGCCCGCTTTGCCTTTAAGAACTCCAGTGACACGACGGTCACGATCAAGGACCTCAAACCAAGCTGCGGATGTTTGCGGCCTCGGCTTAAGAACGAGAAGCACGTCTTCAAACCGGGCGAGCGCGGAGAGTTCTACATGCGAGTCGAAACAGACAAGGAACCCACCGGCCCTAAAGAGTACTACTGCGACGTCATCTACGAGGACACGAAGCCCCGAGAAACTCGAGTCACATTCAAGGTAACCTTGCCCGAGAAGAAGGTCACAGTCACGCCCAAGTCATTGATCTTTTTCCAACCGAACGAACAACGCACGACTCATAAGTTGTATATCGACAACTACACCGACGGCCCGTTGCACGTGGTTGGTGTCGAGAGTTCCTTGAAGCTAGCCGACGCTATCATCGGCGAACCCGAAGTCAGCGATGACGGTCGACGACGCCAAGTCGTCCTGGTTTCGGTGGCAGCTGTCCCGAAAGGTCGTCACCCGGGCAACATCACCATCTTCACCACGCACCCGGTCCACAGAAAAATCGTCGTACCCCTGAGAGTCGACGGCCCGGTGCGCTAGTGCCGCTTACAAGAGTTGAAGCTCGCCTGTGATGGCATCGATTTTCTCGGATACATCGGGACCGATGGCGGGACACGTATTTGTTGGTTCGCCGTGGAACTCTGTTTTGCCGCTGTCTGTGATGAGATGAACTTCAAGGCCGGCCTCGATGGCCTTTTCATGAATAGTGAGAAGTTCGTCTTCGCTGTCGACCCGACAACAAACTTTTACGAACGATTCAGCCAGCCAAGCTCGTTCGGCACGCGAGCAGTTCGCCAACGACGTGTGGCCATATTTTTGCAATCGTCGAGTGAGGAAAGCCATCGAGGCGTGTGCTCCTTGAGCGATCTGCTTTCCTCGCCTCATGTTCAAATCGTGTCGCATGACCATGACTTGTTTTATGGACATCAGCAGATTTTCCGATTCTTGGCCATCTAAAAGTAGTGGCGGCTGGAAGCCCCACTACGGGTAGAACTTACATGGCTCGTCGCGTTCGGCGACCACCGACGAAGCTGTCGATCACCATGTTGCCAAGATCGCCGACATGGCAATGTGTAGAGACTCCGCCTGAGACCTCGGCCATTTGTTCGACGAAATTGACCAAGCCCATGTAAAAGTAGTCCTCGATCAATGCGAAGCTCGACATGTGAATGCCAGCATCAGCACACCGTTTGACTTCCGCAAGCGTGATGTTGGCGGTCTTTTCCGATGGCGGATAGATCAGAAGAATGTCACGCCCTTCGATGTGCGCGGTGGGCTCGCCGTCGGTGATCGTGATGATCTGTTTGTTCTGAGCGGGCTGTCGCGCGAGGACTCGGCGGGCAAACTGCAAGCCTGCTTGGATGTTCGTAAAGTGTTCAGGCACGAAGCTTGGTGGGTTGTCCAAACTGATTCGCAAGTGGACTCGCGGATCGAAGATGCTGACGTCTTTCGGCACCGAGTACAACAATTCACGCTCCGACAGCGGGCTGGCGTAAGTGTAGAAACCGACGATCTGCAAGAAGTCACCCTGGTATCGGCCGCTGACAAGCGACTGCAAAGCCATCGCCACCTTTTTTGCGGATCCGTATTTGCCGTAGCGGTTCATGCTGCCAGACATGTCGATCAGGACGACCGTCGCGCAAGCGGTTTGGTATTCGGTGTCGTAAACGACCAAGTCCTCTTCGTTGATCTCGATCGGCGAACCGCCGCCTTGGCGGTAGATGGCATTTTTCAATGTCTCGTGCATGTTCAAGTTCGAGACTGGGTCGCCGAACTCATACGCTTTGGACTCTTCATGGAGCGTCTGGCCGACACCTCGAAACTGTGTGTTGTGTTTGCCAAACTTGTCCTTGCGAGAAATATTGAACAGCTCTTCAAGGGCCCGATTCTCGACACGGCGCATGCCTTTGGGCGTAATGATGAATTTGCCCTCGCGATCCTTGTCGACGTACCCCTCTTTGGTCAACAAGTCGACAACATCGGGATGCTCGATCTCCCAAAGCTCGAGATTATCGAGCATGTGTTCGCCGTAGTCGTAGAGATACTTCGAGAACTCGTCGAACAGACGATCTGCCGATTGCGGAGTAAACTCCTGCGATCCGTCCCAGCGGCTGTATTGAAAGTCAGGCATAGTGAATGCTCATTATTCGCAACTTAAGATTGCTTGTTCTTTCCGGCTTTGTTCTTCGTATTCTTGCCTTTGTTCTTGGTGTTTCGCTGAGCCTTGCGTTTCTTCTTGCGACGTTCGTCGGCTTCCTTTTCTTTGGCTAGGACGTAAGCTTCCCTGGCATCGGCGGTGTCGCGTTGTTTGTAGACGTCTAGCATGTGATCGCCGGTCTTCTCCATCCAACCCAACAATGCGGTTCGTAAGTCACCAAGTGGCTGTTGATGATCGGAGTCCTTGATCAAGTTGACCAAGCAATCAGGGTCTTTTTCGATGTCGTAAAGTTCCTCGACCACGCGATGCTGATAAAGATGATGTCGGGCTTTGATGACTTTGTCGACGTTCGCCAGTTGGGCCATTCGGCGATAGGTGGGAGTACCCGTTGTGGCCGTTGCCATGATTCGCTCGCCATTCGACCAGGCATTGAAGAGATACAAGTACTTCCGAGTTTGCACGGCTCTCATCGGATCGCGCGAGCCGCCTGCGTTTTCGTTGTACTCTTTAAAGACCATGTCACGATTGTCTTGCGACTTGCCATGGAGTAACGGCTCGAATGATCGTCCGTCGAAGCCTTTCGGGTGTTTGATGCCGGTCACATCCAAGAGTGTTGGCAAGAAGTCAACGGCTGACACCATATAGTTATCAACAACACCAGCCTTCGTAACTCCCGGCCAGCGAACCATCAACGGCGTCCGCGTGCTGTGGTGATAAAGTTGTGTTTTAGCGAATGGCAAAGCCATGCCGTGGTCCGAGAGGAACATGACAATCGTTTCGTTAGCTTTGCCGGACGAATCGAGCGCCGCCAGAATCTGCCCGACAGCATCATCGGCGCGCCTCACCGATGAGTAATAGTGCGCCAGTTCTTTGCGGACGACCGGATCGTCGAATAAGAAACCCGGGACGGGCACTTCTTTAGGACTAAACACTTTCGTTGGCGAGTGAGGGTCGGGAATCGTGTCACCGTTTCTTGCTTGAGCATGAAACGGTTTGTGCGGATCGCCGATATTGATCACCACACAAAACGGTTTGTCCACGTTCGCAGCCGCTCGGATTCCTTGAGTTGTCGAGACGCCATACGAGGCCGGATCCTTGACGTGAGCCTTCTTGCCATCGTCGGTCTTGTCCAGAATCTTGTCCCACTTAAAGGGCGAGTACGGTGTTGAGTGCGACACCTTATGACGGATCGCAGTGAAGTACCCAGCCGACTGCATGATCGTCGCCAACACCGGATAGCGAGCATCCTTGACCTGATAAAAGCCCTCAACCCGATTGTTGTGTGGATATCGGCCCGAGAACATCACGTTGCGAGACGGCATGCAGTTGCCAACTTGAACATGAGCATGATTAAACCGCAGACTTTGCGAAGCCAGCCGATCCATGTTTGGCGTTGTGTCCGCAAGCTTGCATCCGTAGACACCGACGGAATCGCAGCTCATGTCGTCAACGGTGATGATCAATAGGTTCGGGCGTTCGGCCGCGGCTAAGAAGTTGGGGGTGAGGAGAAGAAGGAGCAGAAGAAAAGTCAGCAGTCGGCGCATGAAGATACCTCTCAGGAATACGTGTTAGCATCCACTGTATCGCTAGCTTGGCGAGCTTTCCAGGCGAGCTCACTCAGTCCAGGCGAGTGAAGATCATGCGACCCGCGCTGCTCTGTAGGACGCTGGTCACGATGCAGTCGACGTCCTTGCCGATCATGTGACTGGTTTGCTCGCAAACGACCATCGTGCCATCGTCCAGGTAGCCGATTCCTTGACCGGCCGATTCGCCCTCTTTGATGATCTTGATACGCAGATGTTCGCCCGGCAGGTACCTTGGCCGCAGAGAATTCGCGACATCGTTCAGATTGACGACGTCAACGCTCTGTACACTGGCAACCTTGTTCAGATTAAAGTCATTCGTAACGACGCGCCCGCCAAGTTCTTTCGCCAAAAGAACCAAGCGATTGTCGACCGAACCGCCAACGCCCTCGATTTCGCGCGCTTCGTAAACTTTGACTTCGACATTTGGGTTGTTTTGCAGTTTGGTCAAGACATCCAATCCGCGCCGTCCACGGTTGCGGCGGTTCTTGTCGTTGCTGTCGGCAACGTCCTGCACCTCTTGCAAGATGAAGTCCGGTACAAGCAGCTGTGCATCCAAGATCTTCGTCTCGGTCACGTCAGCAATCCGACCGTCTATCAGAGCACTGCTGTCGAGAATCAACGGCTTCCCGCCTTTCAGTTCACGTGCGAACTCGACGTAGGGAATCACGAAACGAAAATCGTCCTTTGTTTGTAGCAACAAAGAAACCGTGGAATATGTCAGCACCAACGTGATCACCATCGACACGCCACCTTGATACTCGTCGGCTTCAAGGCTGGAGATCACAGGAACAAGGGCTTGAATCAGCAGGTAACTGAGCAAGGCGCCGATCAAGACGCCAAAGTAAACTGCGGAGATTGTCTCGATTCGCTTTCGCGGGATGAACAAGTCGATAATTGGAAGCAGTTGCGTAAACCCAAGCACCAGACAAAAGGACAACACCGCGTGATCGTTCACAAACGTGATTGGGTGATCGGTTTCCGCACCTGGACTGACGAAAGTGGCGGTCGCGCCAGCACACACGAAGAAATAAAGGATGCGAAGTAGTATCAGTGGCATGAGAGACTCTGCGTGCGAAAGGCGGGGTACCCGAAATTATCCACAAGAGGATTGTGGTTTTGAGGTGAGCCCGCGTTGTTGTGAACGAATTGTACGCTAGCGCACGCCCGATTTCCAGCGGGCATTCTGATGATAGTGAACTGTCTAATTTCTGGACATTTCTACATTCAACAGTTCCCACAACGCATTCAGAGATTGCGGGATCACCTTAACATCGGCCAGCACGGGCATGAAATTCGTATCGCCATTCCAGCGTGGCACGATGTGCCAATGCAAGTGACCAGGCAAGCCGGCACCAGCAACGCGGCCCAGATTTAAGCCAATATTGAAGCCATCAGGATTCATTACCGTCTTCAAGATCGCCGTTAATCGTTGGACTTCCTGCATGCAGCCGACAAGTTCGTCTTCGGTCAACTCATCCAACCCAGCTTTATGATGATTCGGCGCCACCAACAAGTGGCCGTTGTTGTAAGGGAAGCGGTTTAAGACCGAGATTGTTTGTTCGCCCCGGCTGATCACCAGATTCTCGAGGTCGTTTTCCTCGCCCTGGTAATGACACAAGAAGCAATCGTGCTTTGGCTTATCATCCGTTGTGACGATGTACGCCAAACGCCAAGGAGCCCACAACTGCTCGTGAAGAGGTGAAGATTCGGACATGCTGAAGGTTACTTCTCGAAGCCTGCATTTCTGACTGGCGGAGCCGAAAATTCGGGCTGAGAGGCACCCGCGGGAACGGTATTCGAGGCTGAGCTACTCGCGTGCGATGGCGACGACCGACCGGTTTCCGGATACGACTCGATCAATGTGACGATCCGCTTGCGTTGCTCAAACTGTTGGCCATCATTCAGTTGAACATTCATGTCCAAGTGCTTCTCGATCTGAGATCGAATCGGCAACCCCGTCGTTCGATCAATGATGCACTCACCGTAGACTTGCCCGCCGCGAATCTTCAATTTCAAGTTCTGGTTGGGCTGGTCCGACGGTCCAAAGCTTGCCGCTGGAGTTAGTTTGCCGGTGATATTGACCTCAGCAGCGCCCTCGGTCACCTCGCTGAGCGTGCAGGTTGTCGTGACGTACATCGGCAGTGGCCTGAGGATTTGTCGGTTTCGCTGCCAAGTGTCGCCGATCTTGACGGGAATCGTTTTGCCATTTCCATCGTCGCGAACGTTAGGCAGTAGCCCGATACTGTCGTCGACGAAGTTGGCGATGCCGTCCTCGCTGGACGTTGCCCCAAGCTTGCTTAAGACGGTTTTGCGATTCAGCGATGGAACATTTTGAACACAGCGATCCAGGAACTCTTGAAAGCCAAGCACGTCCTTGACCTGATTGTCCGAGCCCACCCAGAATGCGAATCCATTATTTACCAAGCCTTGAAAGGCTTTCATTCCATCGGGCAGTGGATACTGCGGCGCGTCCGAGTCGAACTTCACGACTTCGCCAGCGACATCGTGTTGATACTGGACACGTTGGTAGACGACTCTCAATAGTTTGCGGCCGTTATTGACTTGGTCGACATTGATCGAGAGCAGCATTTTCAGTTCGGAAAAGCTATTCAACTTCCCGCTTGGGGTGAATTGAGTCAGCTCTTGCCGAACCGTTTTGATCAACGGAAATCTGTCGCCGACGCGCAGGTTGAGTTGCAACACGGCCTTTTCGGGAGCCGACGGCTCGTTCGAGTTGCTGGCATCAAATTCCGGAAACTCAATGTCGTCGGTATCGGTAAGATTCTCGTCATCGCCACCGAACCAACCGCAGCCCGGTAACGCAAAGACTGCGGCAAACAACAATGCAAATGACCATCTGTGTCGCGTCATCGAACCATCCTTGTTCACGAGACGTGCTAAGTACGTAGTGGTAGCGAGTGAGGGGCGAGGAAAGGTATCAAAACGGCGCGATCTGGCAAATAGCATCTTGTGTCATGCCACTAACTTGCGTCGGCCAGATGGTAACCCAACGCGTCGGCCACTTTCTTGCATTCTTGCATGGTCGAGGCGAACAGATCAGGCGGCAATGATTGAGCCCCGTCGCTCATGGCCTTGGACGGATTGGGATGCACTTCGATGATTAATCCATCGCATCCCGCTGCGATGGCCGCTCGGCACATCGATGGCACCAACGACGTGATTCCCGTGCCATGGCTGGGATCAATGACGACCGGAAGGTGAGTCCTCTCTTGCAGATACGGCACGGTTGCCAGGGGCAAGGTGAACCGCGTATGCGTCTCGAACGTCCGGACGCCTCGCTCACACAGCATGACCTGCGTGTTGCCTTGATCCAGGATGTACTCGGCCGCCAACAAGAACTCGTCGATGGAAGCCGACGGGCCGCGTTTGAGCAGAACTGGCTTCGGCTGCTCTCCCACAGCCTGCAGCAAGTGGTAATTCTGCATGTTTCGAGCACCGATTTGCAACACGTCCGCGTATCGACCGACTAACTCAACGTGTTGTGGCGTCATGACTTCCGTCACAACCGATAGCCCGGTTTCCTCGCGTGCGGCAGCCAGCAGTTTCAGGCCCTCTTCCTTCATTCCCTGGAACGAATAAGGGCTGGTCCGCGGCTTGAAGGCGCCGCCGCGCAACCCATTGGCACCGGAGACTTTAACGAAGCGGGCCGTCTCCAGGATTTGTTCCTCGCTCTCGACCGAACAGGGTCCGGCGATGACGCCAACGTTTCCATTTCCGACTTTGAGGCTACCGATTTCCACGGTTGTCGGTTCGGGCTTGGTTTCGACACTGGCGACCTTGTACGGAGCCAAAATCGGGACGACTTTGTCTACTGACGCCATGGATTCCAGGGTCTCGCGTTCTCCGTTGCGTTTCTCACCAATGGCGGCAACGACTGTTCGCTCGGTTCCCACGATGACGTGGGACTTGAGACCGAGCTCCTCGACTCGACGAGCAACGGCATTGATGTGATCTTGGTTTGCTGACAGTTTCATAACAACGATCATGATGGACCTCACATTTTTGATTGAGTCAACGAAAAAAGGCCCTGAAATCCGAGGACTTCAGGGCCTTGATGAATGCATTCAAGTGATCGAGCGGAACTTACGTTCCTCGAAAGGCCCCGAAGCCTGGAAAGCTAAACCAAAAATAAAAATCGCCAGCGCACCAGCTGTTGCTGGCATTTGCGATTTCGATTTGGTTTTGGAGCGATTTCATGTTCAACCAACTTTGTGTTTGGAACACCCGATTTTACGAGGAGCAGGAATGGCGAGTCAACCGCGTTTTTTTCATGCCCTCTACAATGTCATCGGTCATTTGCCGAAGACTACATGAGAGATTCCGCTCGCGGCTCGCCGCAGCGAAGCCGCGATCACCCTCAGATCGACGGTGACAGAGCGTATTCTCTGTGGAGAGTCGACAATTCTTGAGCTACAATGGTTCGGTACTTCCGTCAGCGTCAAGTTGGGCCGTTGAGGGCAGAGTTTTATGTCAACCGATGCACAATTCGAAGGCGATGTCGTCAGTTTTAACGACCGCGCTCCCTCTCAGACGTGGGACGCGTATCAGATATTCGACGCCCCTGAAACCGTCGTCTGGGTGTGGTTCAAGCCAGCCAACTTGCCACAAGGACTGATTCTTAGGGTCCCCGACGAAACACACCGGGCTTATCCGCATGCTGGCCAACTGACGTTCAAGAAGCTGCTTCTTTCCATCGGCATCAAACCAAGTCATGTGACTCAGTGGCAGATGTTTGGGCATGCTTACGATTCGATGAATGGCACATCGCCGTATTTCGATCAAGCCGTCCCCGCGGCACCTCCAGGAGTCGACGCCAACATTACCGTCCACATCAATGCCTGGACGGAAGTGTTTGACCGCATCGAGGCTGATTGGAATCTGGCCCAGCAAATCGAAAAACACCTTCAAGCGAATCGAAAAGCTCTGACCGATATGAATGGTCGGCTGAAGGGACTCAATCGCGATCTCACCTTCCAAGAGAACCTGCACTCCAGCCAGCAGGACAAGAAAGACTGGACGGAAGCCCGTCGCTGGCTGCGTGATTCGATGATGCAGATCGCGCGTCACATCAAGGAATACGATACTGGCGAAACGATCTATGCGGGCAAGCGGCACTGGTTCCAACAGACGTATGACAACTTCGTCCGCCCGCGCCAGTTGTTTCAGGGAATTGAACAAGCCCGACGCGACTTCGAAGCTCACCGCAAAGTTCTGCAAACGCTCGAGTCCAACATGAGCGGTGCTTACAACTACGCCCAGCTAAACGGCGAACGCCGCGCGACCGAAGTTATGAAACGGATCACTCAGAAGGTCCGTGATGCTCAGGTTAAGAAGACAGCGTTGGGTGTGCTATTGGATAAATGACCGTGCGTTGAGATGCCCGGCTTCTCGAAGAAGTCGGGCATCTTTGCTTTCTGATCATCGTTCACTCTTCAATCATCGCCACCACTCGTGACGGCCCGGCCGATCCACCTTTGACCTTGAGTGGGAAGGCGCTGACTGTGAAGCCCTTGGATGGCAGTTTGTCCAAGTTGGCAAGCCGCTCGATGTGGCAATACTCTTTCTCAACACCAACGTAGTGAGCTTCCCAGAAGATATCGTTGCGGCCAGTCTCCTTGGCGATCTTGGCTTGATGAATCAGTGGCGCGTCCCAGCCCCAGGAATCGATACCTGTGAGCTTCACGCCTTGGTCCAAGATCCATCTTGTCCCCGCTGCACTGACGCCGGGCCCGCTAGAAAAGTATTGGCGGCTGCCAAGCAAGCGATCGTTGCCTGTTTGAATCAAGACAACGTCACCGGGGCTGAGCTGATGATCGATTTTCTCAAGTGCCGCTTGAATATCTTCGACCGATGCGGCAGCGTTTGTATCCAAGTGTCGCATGTCGAGGACAACGCCGGGACCATGAAAATAGTCGAGCGGCACTTCGTCGATCGTCTTGGCAGGTTGCCCTTCACAAACCGGTCCATAGTGCCAAGGCGCATCAACGTGAGTCGTCCCGTGTGTCGACAACTTGATGGTGTCGTTGGCCCAGCCTAAGCCCGTCTTCAGATGTTGAGGCTTCAATCCCAAGATCCAGCGGATGACCTTGGCACCCATCTTGTGGTCTTGGTTCTTAACACGGTTGCGAGCCCACCACGGGGCCCAGGCTTTGTCGTTTTCGAGCGTTACGCTGAGATCGATGAATTTCATTCGTTGATTTACCAGTGCAGCGGTTGGTCCAGTTGGACGCGTGCTTTGTCTTCTTCGTCAAGAACTTCGCCAGCGGGAATCTCGCCCACTTCTATACCTGATTCGATTAAGAAGTTCGCCAGTAAACGATGTCCGCCGGCGGTCAAGACAGACTCGGGATGAAACTGAATTCCGAACACGGGCCAGCTTCGATGTTGGAAGGCCATCAAGGTTCGGTCGTCTGTGTGCGCCGTCGCTTCCAGATCCTTGGGCAAGGTTGCTTCGTCAACGATCAATGAGTGGTAACGTGTTGCCGTTAGCGGTTGTGGAAGTCCGGAAAGAATCCGTTGTCCGTTGTGCTGAACGGTCGAGGTCTTTCCATGCATGGGCTCGGCCGCGCGAATCACGCTGGCTCCGAAAGCAGCGGCGATAGCTTGATGTCCCAGACAAACACCGAGCAATGGGACTTGCCCAGCAATTTGTTTGACCAAGTCGCAACTGATGCCGGCTTCGCGAGGTGTACAGGGCCCCGGTGAGAGCACAACGGCTTTGGGCTTCGCGGTGATGACGTCTTCGACGCTGACTTGATCGTTCCTTGCCACCTCGGTGGCAAGCCCGAGTTCCTGGAAATACCGCGCCAGGTTGTAGACGAAGCTATCGTAATTATCGATTAGAAAAATCATCGTCCAAGGGCCCGAAGCATGCCTTCGGCTTTGTGCATCGTTTCCTCGAATTCGTCGCCCGGATCGGAATCGGCGACGATGCCGCCGCCAACCGGACATTGAATCCAGTCGCGCCGTGATGTAAACGTGCGGATCAGAATGCTACTGTCCATCCACTCGTCGAAACCCACATAGAATAAGCTCCCACAATACGGTCCGCGAGCCGTTGGTTCTAGCTCGGCAATGATTTCCATGGCACGGACTTTTGGGGCTCCGGTAATTGAACCGCCGGGGAATGCCGCCTTGATCAAATCCCAAACGCTGTGGTCGTCGGCCAACGTTCCCCGGATCTCGGAAACAAGGTGCTGGACTGTTTCGTAAGTCTCAACGGCGCAAAGCTGCGGCACTCGGATTGAGCCTGGCTGGCAAACCCTGGAGAGATCGTTTCGCAACAAGTCGACGATCATCACATTTTCGGCCGTGTCTTTGCCGGACTCTCGCAAGGCGTCGCGAGTGAACAAATCGGCCTCGGGCAAAGTCTGCCGTTGACGAGTTCCCTTGATCGGCCGCGTCTCGACTTCGCGATCCTCGACCTTTAAGAACCGTTCGGGAGACGCACTGACGACGGCCCAATCGTCGTTCTGGTAATAGCCAGCGAATGGCGCTGGGTTACGGTCGCGCAAACGGCTATACAATTCCAGCGTGGAATCGAGTGATGGAAACAAGAGACGCTGGGAAAGATTCGCCTGAAAAATGTCACCCGCACGAATGTATTCGATCACCGACTCGACGGCCTTAAGGTAATCATCTCGCGAGAAATCACTGGCCAGGTTCGCGATTGAGCCAGCAGGCGAAGTGGGGGCGAGTTGATTTACGGCAAGTGGCTCGCCGTCGACATCGGTCCCGGGTTGTGCAAAGTTGGCCACTGATTGGTCGAGACGCGCGAGTACTTCGCCAAGCCGCTCACGGGCACGAACTTCTCTTGCGGCGGTGTTCGTCTCTGGGAAACCCTGAGAGATTACCCAGCAGCGTTTTTGTGCATGATCCCAGGTGATCACCCAATCATAGAGTCCGACTGACAACGCAGGTAACTCGAACTCGTCATGTCGCGTTCTGGGCAGCTTCTCGAAACAGCCACCCAATTCGTAGCTTAACAGCCCGGCGGCGCCGCCTTGGAATGGAGGCAGTTCAGCAACATGACCTCGTTGGCAAGCGGCCATCTCACGTTGGATTTCCTCGAACGGATCATGCCCGAAGTTGGCTTCTTGCAACTGAAAACTTTGGTAAGGACCGGCAACAAGGAACGAATACCGTCCTAGCGGCTGGCGTTTGAGAACGCTTTCGAAGACCAACAATCCAGAGCAATCGGCGAACTTCGCCATCGTCTCGGCAACATCGGGACAAACCGGTAGCTCGACGACCAGCGCCTGCTGGACAATCTTGGCTTCGTCCGCGAGTGATGTTTGAGTTGATGAGATGACGCTACTTCGCACGTGAAATGCACATGGTATGGTGACGCATGGGCAAGGAGCTTCTGCGACTTAAGGCAGAATGGAATGTCCAATGCCCAACAAGGAATTTCGAAGGTCGAAGTTAGAAGTCCTTGGTTGTTCGTCACACTTCAACTTTCGACATTCCTTGTTGGGCATTGGACATTCCATTCCTAGTCTTGCCCCGTTGTCCGCCGAGCGATTACAACTCTACCAGCCACCCATTTCAAATGAAAGAAGATACATGCTGGGACAAGTTGCCCCGACTCAATACGACATGCGGTTCGTGTTGTTTGGCATTTCCGTGCGCGTTCACCCACTCTTTTGGCTGATTGCTGCGGCAATTGGATTCGGCGGAGCAACGGATGCGGCACTCGACTTGAATTCCAATCCCGTCACGGTTGTGGTGATTTGGGTGGCTTGTATGTTCCTTTCGATCTTGGTTCATGAGTTTGGACATGCGCTGGTAGCAAAATGGTTTGGCTGGCATCCCCATATTGTGTTGCATTCATTCGGCGGCTATGCCGCTTACCAGCCAGGATGGGACAACACTGCTGGCAAGTCCATTCTGATCGCATTGGCTGGACCATTCGCCGGATTCATTCTACTCGGAATTCCAAGTATCGGTGGCTTGGTTGCAGTGGGAGTTTGGGGCTTACCGAGTTACCGCGTCTTTGACTTCTTGCCAATCGTGCTAAAGTATCTGTCGTGGATCAACATCGTCTGGGGAGTCATCAACTTGCTTCCGGTGTTCCCACTGGACGGTGGTCGCGTTTGTTCCGAGATCTGCCGAAAGCTAAGCCCCCCGAACGGCGATCGAATCACTTATCAAATCGGGATGGTGATCGCCGGTGGCGTTGCCGCGTTCTTTTTGTTTGGTCCGCTTGTTCGAATGCCGATCGCCGCCATGATGTTTGCGTTCCTTGGATTTCAGAATTACCAAGCCATGCAAATGAGTGGACGTGGTTACTATTAGTGTGTTTTTCAAAGCGCATCGTTGAACGCCAAGCTCGCCGAAGACGGCAAACGCACTCCGCATCGCCATCACCTGCTAGCTTGGCGATTCGTGGGGGATTCTATCCAGAAGTAACGATGCGATCCTTCCAACACTCATAACTGAATCTCGATTGAATAGATTTGACTCTGCAATTCGGTGACGTAAGTTTCAGCGAAGGCATTCCTACTCAAGGCAAGCAATTCTCTACAGAATGCGCCGCGGGACAGCCCAGGTTGTTATAATTGAGCTACGGTACGCAGTCTTTCAAACTCGGATCATTCGAATCTCATGAGTTGGTTAGTTCTTATCATCAGTTCCATCGCCCTCGGCTTTATCGTCGCTGCTTCGTTCTTGCGGCAGCGATTTCAGCGAGATCTGTCCGCTGCTCGCGTGGAGATTGAAGAACAACAGCAGCAAATGGATTCGATCATCGCCGAGGCTCGGACGGACCCTTTAACTGGCTTGGCGAATCGCCGCGCTCTGGATGAAGAGTTGGTGCGGTTGTTTTCCTTGAAGCAACGCAAGGGCGTCACTTTCACGCTGCTGATGTTTGATGTCGATCACTTCAAGAGTTTCAACGATCAACACGGCCACCAAATCGGTGACCAAGTCTTGCAAATACTCGCTAGAAACTTGAAATCCACACTTCCCGACATGGACCTTGTGGCAAGGTATGGGGGCGAAGAGTTTGCCGTTATACTGCCCGGTACGTTTCTGAAAGACGCAGTTTGTGTGGGCGAGCGAATCCGAAAGCTGCCCGACTTGAAGTCGGTGGGTACCGAGTGTTTCCCTGATGACCAATGCGAACTGCCGATTACGGTAAGTTACGGTGCCGCGGAGGGCATTGATGGTGAGATCCAGGACGAGTTTCTCGAGAGAGCCGATCAAGCGTTGTACGCAGCCAAGCAAGCTGGTCGCGATCGCGGCTTCATTCACGACGGGCAAGAGTCAAAGCCAGTCTCTAGCGCATCGGTGTCCGCCTCTTAACGGTCATCAAACGATTTTGGCACTTCTTACCGTGTTGTTGGCAACATTGCCGTTGTCTCATGCTTTCGCCGAAGACTGCCCAGCTGGCCAATGCCAACCCTCTTTGATTGTCGATGTCGCTGCGGACGCTCCGAAAACACTGAACACGCTCTGGGTTGGCCAGCTCAAGGGCGTGCCAAAAAAATCGTATCCGACAGCGATCAAAATCCAGCGAGGCGATGCAGCATCATTGACGGCCCAGCGAATCGGAAAGTCCGAGTGGTACGCGTTTCAATCATCCGTTGATCAACGTCCGAAAGACGGCAAGCTAATCTTCGAAGCTACCAATACCAGTATCAATGCCAAGGTCTCGGTCACGCCCACTGACAGTGGATTCTCAATCCACGACGGCGAGCGGAAGGTTCTCTTTTATCAAGTGAAGCCAAAGTCCCTGGACGGCAAATCGTTACGGGCCAATTATGTTCATCCGCTTTACGACCTTGATGGCAGCGTCTTAACACAGGATTTTCCGTCCGATCACATTCATCATCGCGGTGTCTTTTGGGCCTGGCATCAATTGATCGTCGACGGCGAAAAGACGGGCGACTCGTGGGACACATCGGAATATCTGAGTGTCGTGAAACAAATTGACGTCTTGGATCAAGGACCCGTGTTTGCGACCGTGCAACTCAAAGTTCATTGGACGTCGGCAAAGCGGACCGATAAGAGCGGGGCTGCGATCCCATTTGTCCAGGAAACGACCACCATGCGTGTTTACTCGGCAACCGCTGATCGGCAATTGATCGACTTTACGATTAAGCTGCGTCCCTTAGCCGACGATGTTCGCATTGGTGGGGCTGACAACGTCAAGGAGTACGGCGGCTTTACCGTTCGAGTCAAGCCGACGAAAGACATCAAACTGGTTGATGAAACCGCCGTGCTGA